>JANOTT010000118.1:0-1687 GCA_031416535.1 Novosphingobium sp.
CGATCACTCCGGCCGACGGCGATGCTTCGCGACCCACCGCCTCGCGCGCCGCCATGAGCAGCGTGTGGTTGATCGAGCGCCACAGCCCGATGTCGCGCCAGCGGTAGAAGTAATGCTGAACCGTGGTCATCGGCGGGAACAATCCGGGCGGCAGCATCCGCCACGGCAGGCCGCCGCGCAGCAGATAGAGCAGCGCCTCGACGATTTGCCGATAGCTCCAGTGCGGTGGGCGTCCCCGGCGTGAACGCGCCGGAAACAGCGGTTCCAGAACCGCCCATTCCGCGTCGGTCAAATCGCTTGGCAAACGCAATTCGCTTCGGGCAAACTGCTTGCGGGTGTGTCAGTCCACATGCGATCCTCCGTCGATGTCTCGCAACACCGATTGAATTACATCATACTGATATCACCCAACTTCTTTTTCGGTCAGGCTCTTAGAGGAGGCCATCCCATGCCTAGGACTGTCTCACACAAGCTAATCTCGTCGCATCTGGCGGCTGGCGATATGATCGCTGGCACGCCGATCGCGCTGCGGATCGACCAGACGCTGACCCAGGATGCTACGGGCACGCTCGCCATTCTTTCGCTCGAAGCGATGAACATCGAGCGCGTGCGCACCGAATTGAGCGTCCAGTATGTCGACCACAATCTCCTGCAGATCGACAATTTAAACGCCGACGACCATCTTTTTCTTGAGAGCGCCTGCCGCCGGTTCGGCATCTGGTATTCCCGACCCGGCAATGGCATCAGCCACGTCGTCCACATGCAGCGCTTTGGAAAGCCGGGCCGCTCTCTGCTCGGCTCGGACAGCCATACGCCGGCAGCAGGCAGCCTCGGCATGCTCGCCATTGGTGCGGGCGGCCTGGACGTCGCTATGGCCATGACGGGCGAGCCATTCCCGACCGAGATGCCGAAGATTTGGGGTGTGCGCCTTGCCGGTGAACGACCCGATTGGGTCAGCGCCAAGGATGTCATTCTCGAGATGCTGCGCCGCCACGGCGTCGCCGGCGGGGTCGGCAAGATCATCGAGTATTACGGGCCCGGCCTGCACAGCCTGACCGCGATGGACCGGCATGTAATTGCAAACATGGGCGCTGAGCTTGGCGCCACGACCACGGTATTTCCCTCCGATGAAGAGGTGCTTCGCTTCCTTGAAAGGGAGGGCCGTGGCTCGGATTGGACCGAGCTGCGCGCTGACGACGGAGCGTCCTACGACGAGCACGACGAAATTGACCTCTCCAAGCTGGAACCGTTAATCGCCAAGCCGTCTAGCCCCGGCAATGTCGTGCCAGTTCGCGAGGTTGCGGGAGAGCCAATCTACCAATCCTACATCGGCAGTTCGGCCAATCCGGGCTGGCGCGACTTCGCGATCGTCGCTGAGATCGTGCGTGGCAAAGTAGTGCCGCCACACATCTCGCTCGACATCAACCCGAGCTCGCGCCAGCTTCTTGAGGCGCTCGCTGCGGATGGACATCTCGGTGCACTCCTTGCCGCGGGAGCCCGCATACACCAGACAGGCTGCAACGGCTGCATCGGCATGGGCCAGGCGCCGGCATCCGGACGCATCAGCCTGCGCACCGTGCCGCGCAACTTCCCCGGCCGCTCCGGCACGCGGGAGGACAGCGTTTACCTTTGCTCACCCGAGACAGCCGCCGCCTCGGCGCTTACGGGCGTGATCACCGATCCCCGC
>JANOTT010000119.1:0-13742 GCA_031416535.1 Novosphingobium sp.
CCCGCGACCTCGACCGAGGGCGAGGCGCTGGGGGTGTGCGTCGCGGTCGAGAACTTCGGCGCAGGCGATGTGATCGAGATCGAGAAGCCCGATGGTGCGCGCTTTATGGTGCCGATGCGCGCGGAAGCTGTTCCGGAATGGAGTGATCTCGGGATCGTCGTTGACGCGGGGTGGGTGAGTTAGTATATACAAAACGTATATACGGAGGTAAGCATGACCGACATTGCTGAAAACCGCTTCAAGGAAGCGCCCCAGACGTTTCGAGCCGCGTCTGAGATCGCGCCATTGGTCTCGCAGGCCGCGGTGTACCGCGCCAAGGTCTTCAAGTCGGGCAATTCGCTGGCGCTGCGCTTGACCAAGGCGCTTGGGTTGGAGGCTGGAATGGAACTGGAAATTACCATTACGGCTGACGGCAGCTATGCGCTGCGCCGGGTTGATGCGCCCAAGCGCAAGATTGACGTCCGCGGGTTCTGGGGCAAAGCACCCGGCATCAAACTGGCCCCGCGCGAGGACTTTGAGGAGCGCCCTGGCACCATCGCGGCGCGCGAAGCGGCAATCAAGGCATTAGGTTCGACATGATCCGCTACCTATTTGATGCCAGTTGCGTCGTTTATGCAATGGACGGCAGCATTCCGGGTCTTCGCACGCGGATTGAAGACTGCGAGCCGGGTTCACTCGCAATCTCGGTTATCAGCTACGCGGAGGTCGCTTATGGCACCTATGTTGGAAAGCCTCCGGCACGGGCGGTGCTGGAGGCTTTCATCCGCGCGATTCCCTTGGTCCCGTTCGATGAGGCGGCGGCGCGCGAGTATGCCAAATTGCCCTTTAAACGCGCACGGTTTGATCGGCTTCTGGCCGCCCATGCGCTGAGCATCGGCGCGATTGTGGTGACGAATAATGAAACGGACTTCGCCGATGTACCGGGTTTGCAGGTTGAGAATTGGACGATGTGAATGACCTTTGCCGCCACCGTCCTCACTCTTTACCCGGAGATGTTTCCCGGGCCGCTGGGCGTATCGCTCGCGGGGCGTGCGCGCGAGGAGGGGAAGTGGTCGCTGGAGACTGTGCAGATCCGTGACTTTGCCGCCGACAAGCACCGCACGGTCGATGATACGCCGGCCGGCGGCGGGGCGGGGATGGTGCTGCGCGCGGATGTGCTGGCGGCGGCGATTGATCATGCGCGCAGCGCTCAGCCAGACTGTCCAGTGCTCGCGATGACTCCGCGCGGCCGCCCGCTCAGCCAGGCGCGCGTGCGCGAGCTTTCCACCGGGCCCGGCGTCACGATCCTGTGCGGGCGGTTTGAGGGCTTCGACGAACGCATTTTCGCCGCGCGCAACATTGAAGAAGTGTCCATCGGCGACATTGTCCTGTCGGGCGGCGAGCCGGCGGCGTTGATGCTGCTTGATGCTTGCATTCGGCTGCTGCCCGGCGTAATGGGCGCGGCTTCCAGTGGGGCCGAGGAATCCTTTGAACAGGGATTGCTCGAATATCCGCACTATACCCGGCCCCAGGAATGGGACGGGCGCACGATCCCCGAAGTACTGCGATCGGGGGATCATGCGAAGATCGCGGCGTGGCGCAAGTCACAGTCCGAGATCGACACACGGTTACGCAGGCCGGATCTTTGGGAGCGTCATGACGGCGCTCGGGTCCAGTCTGCCTCTGGCGCGCGGTATGAAAAGAAGGAACCGGGTCAATGAACCTGATTCAACAGATTGAGGCCGAGGAAATTGCCAAGGCCGCCAAGGAAATTCCCACATTTCGTCCCGGTGACACCGTGCGCGTCGGCGTGAAGGTGATCGAAGGCGAACGCAGCCGTGTCCAGAACTACGAAGGCGTGTGCATCGCGCGTTCGAACAAGGGCATCAGCAGCAATTTTACCGTTCGCAAGATGAGCTTTGGCGAAGGCGTGGAGCGGGTGTTCCCGATCTACTCGCCCAACATCGACAGCATCACCGTGGTCCGCAAGGGCGTGGTGCGGCGTGCGAAGTTGTATTATTTGCGTGGCCGCACCGGCAAGCGCGCTCGCATCGCCGAGCGCCGCGATCCGCGTCCAGGCGAGTAACTGCTCTGGCGAAAGCCTTTTGAAACAGTTTAAGAAGGCGTCCCGGTTCCGGCTTGGGCGCCTTCTTCGTTTTGGGGTTCACCACTTTGTCATGCGTCTGCTTAGTCTGCTCATCGCCTCCTCGACCCTTGCCGCCGCTCCCGCTCGTGCCGAAGAGCAGCCGATGACTGCTGCAATCCCGCTGAGCGTCGAGCGGGTGTTCGCCAGCCCCAGCCTGAACGGCGCGGTGCCGCGCGGGGTCAAGCTATCGCCCGATGGCCGCTGGCTGACCGTGCTGCGCGCGCGCACCGATGATCGCGAGCGCTATGACCTGTGGGGGTTCGACCGCAAGAGCGGCAAGTGGCGCATGCTGGTCGATTCCACCGCGCTCGGTTCGGGCAGGGCGCTGTCCGAGGCTGAAAAGATGCAGCGTGAGCGTCAGCGGATCGGCGATCTGAAAGGCGTGGTCAGCTATGACTGGAGCGCCGATAGCAGCGCCGTTCTGGTGCCGCTCGATGGCGATTTGTTCTTGGCGCACCTTGATGGGCGAACCGAGCGGTTGACCTCGACCAGCGCGGCCGAACTCAATCCCGCGCTCAGCCCCAAGGGCACATATGTCTCGTTCGTGCGCGATCAGCGGCTGTGGGCAGGCAAGGTCGGCAGCGCTGCGGCTCCGGTTAGTCCCGCCGAAACCGCCGACACGGTTCACTGGGGTGAGGCTGAATTCGTCGCGCAAGAGGAGATGAAGCGCTTCACGGGCACTTGGTGGGCGCCCGATGACAGCCGGATCGCGGTCGAACGGTTCGACGATGCGCCGGTCGGGATCGTCACCCGCACTGCAATCGGGGCGGAGAGCACCAAAACCTTCCAGCAGCGCTACCCGGTTGCTGGGTCGGCCAATGCGCTGGTTTCGCTGTATGTGATGAAGCCCGACGGATCGGGCCGGGTCGAGGTTGATCTGGGCCCCGACAAAGACATCTACCTCGCCCGGGTCAACTGGTCGCCAGACGGCAAGACGCTTTATGTTCAGCGCGAAAATCGCGGCCAGACCCGGCTCGATCTGCTGGCCGTGGACCCCGCCACCGGCACGGCACGCGTGCTGTTCACCGAACAGTCCGCGCCGAACAGCTGGATCAACCTGACTGACGATTACCGCTTCCTCAAAGACGGCAGCCTGATCTGGTGGTCAGAGCGCGATGGGTTCGGGCACCTGTATCGCTATCAGCCCAATCACCATCCAGACAGCCAGTGGCAGCAGCTGACCAAGGGCGATTGGGTGGTGACCGCGTTGGTCGGGGTCGATGAAAAATCTGGGCGGGTCTATTTCACTGCGACCAAGGACGATGTGCTGGCGCCGCAGGTCTACGCGCTCGATCTGGCGCATCCGGACAAGGTTGCGCTGCTGTCCGAGCCAGGCTTTGCCCACACCGCGACCATGGACAAGGCCGGGCAAACACTGCTGATCAGCCGCTCATCACCCAGTCAGCCGCCGCAGGTCTATGCGGCCGATGGCCGGGGCAAACGGATCGCCTGGGTCGAGGAAAACCGGCTCGACGCCAAGCACCCTTATACGCCTTACGTGACCAGCCACCGCGCGCCGACCTTCGGTACGATTCTGGCAGCGGACGGCACCGAACTGCACTGGATGATGATCACCCCGGTGATCGAGGCGGGTCAGCGCTATCCGGTGTTCTTCCAGCATTATGGGGGGCCAGGCTCGCAGACCGTGACCAAGGGCTGGGGCGGGGGACTCGAGCAGGCGATTGTGGCCAAGGGCTATATCTTCTTCGAGATTGACAACCGCGGCAGCGACAACCGCGGCGTCAAATTTGAATCCGCACTTTACCGCGCGATGGGCAGCGTCGAGGTGGAGGACCAGAAGGCCGGCGCGCTGTTCCTTAAGGGCCTGCCCTATGTCGATGGCGGGCGGATCGCGACCTATGGCTGGTCTTACGGCGGCTATATGACGCTCAAGATGCTCGGGGCCGATCAGGGCCTTTATGCGGCCGGGATTGCCGGGGCGCCGGTGACCAAGTGGGGACTGTACGACACCCATTACACCGAGCGCTATCTGGGCGATCCGGGGAAGGAGCCGCAGGTCTATGCCAGGTCCGACGCGCTGGGC
Source organism: Novosphingobium sp. (assembly GCA_031416535.1). Taxonomy (GTDB): domain Bacteria; phylum Pseudomonadota; class Alphaproteobacteria; order Sphingomonadales; family Sphingomonadaceae; genus Novosphingobium. Next base: position 4,170 of record JANOTT010000119.1, read on the forward strand.
GAGGCCGGCAAGATCACAGACCCGCTGCTGCTGGTCCACGGGATGGCCGATGACAACGTGGTGTTCGAAAACAGCTCGATGCTGATCGCCCGGCTGCAGGGCGCGGCGGTACCATTCGAGATGATGCTCTATCCCGGCTATACCCACCGCATATCGGGCCCCAGGATCGGGGTGCACTTGTGGCACACCATCTTCGCGTTTCTGGACAAGGCGATGCCGGCTAGGAGCAACTGACCAGATTGTTTCCTCGCTGGACGGCGCTGTTGGGCACCGCGATGCTGAGCTGCTCGGGTTTAGCCGAAGTGCCTGACGGGCAGTTGGCTGGTGCCTAGGCCGCCTGCTCCATGCGCAGGCTGGTGGCCGAGTCATCGCGGACCAGCGGCTTGCGCAGAATTCCCCATTGCGACAGGCCGGCAACGCGTTTCAGCGCGATTGGTTCGAAAAAGGGAATGGTCCGGAAATCGATTAGATGATCGTGCGGACTGGTGCGTTTTTGATTGAGACCAATAGCTTCGAGTAGCTGCATGATCCAGTCACGCTCAGGTATGGGGGAGGTCAGCAGCAATTTGCCGCCGGGGCGCAGCAGCTCGAAGGCTTCGGCAAACAGATCGACATGCTCAACCACTTCGAAAGCGATAATCACGTCAAGGCTGGCACTTTGAAGCCCAAGTTTGCGCCATTCGCGGATATCTCCCACGATGTCGGCTGGCGGAAACAGATCATTGCCCAGATAGCCGGTATAATTTGCGCCGCGCAGATAATCGCCCACCCAGAGCGAACCACAGCCGACCTCCAGAATCTTCGCATCGCGCGGCAGCGAGGCGAGGAAATAATCGATTTTCTTGCGTTGAGCGATGTTGCTGAGCAAAGGCATGGCAAGTTTTGTCCCGAAGATGGTATCTGCGGACCTCATTGCCGTAACATGGTTAACAACTCGCTGCATACCGCTTGGCGGCTGCGCGTCGCAAAAACAGTTGCATCGCCGGGGCAATACTGAAACTGGCGCAAGCTCAGAACTGGAGCAATGTTATGGGTTACCGGGTAGTGGTCGTCGGCGCGACCGGAAATGTCGGGCGCGAGATGCTCAATGTGCTGGCCGAGCGCGAGTTTCCGATCGACGAGCTGGCAGCGGTGGCCTCGCGCCGTTCGACCGGCAGCGAGGTTGAGTTCGGTGAGACCGGCAAGATGCTTAAAGTCAAGAACATCGAGCATTTCGATTTCGCCGGGTGGGACATCGCACTGTTTTCGGCCGGGTCAGCCGTGGCCAAGGACTATGGCCCCAAGGCCGCCGCGGCAGGCTGCGTGGTGATCGACAACAGCTCGTACTGGCGGATGAACCCCGATGTGCCACTGGTCGTGCCCGAGGTGAACCCCGATGCGATCGATGGCTACAAGGCGAAGCTGATTATCGCCAATCCCAACTGCTCGACCGCGCAGATGGTTGTGGCGCTTAATCCGCTGCACAAGGCGGCCACGATCAAGCGCGTGGTGGTAGCCACTTACCAGTCGGTTTCGGGCGCCGGCAAGGACGGGATGGACGAACTGTTCGAGCAGAGCCGCAACATCTTTGTTGGCGATCCGGCGGTCCCGGTGAAATTCACCAAGCAGATCGCGTTCAACGTGATCCCGCATATCGACAGCTTCCTCGACGATGGCTCGACCAAGGAAGAGTGGAAGATGGTGGTCGAGACCAAAAAGATCATGGGCGCCAAGATCAAGGTGACCGCAACTTGCGTGCGGGTGCCGGTGTTCGTGGGCCATTCCGAGGCGATCAACCTGGAATTCGAGAACGAGATTTCGGCCAAGCAAGCCCAAGCCATCCTGCGCGAAGCTCCTGGCGTAATGCTGATCGACAAGCGCGAGGACGGCGGATACGTGACGCCGGTTGAATGCGTTGGCGACGGCGCGACTTACGTCAGCCGCGTGCGCGAAGACCCGACCGTGGACAACGGGCTGTCGCTGTGGTGTGTTTCGGACAACCTGCGCAAGGGCGCGGCGCTCAACGCGGTACAGATCGCGGAATTGCTCGGGCGGCGGCATTTGAAGAAGGGATGAACGGCATGTCGGGATGCAGCAACCCGGTGCCGGGATCGACTTCAAGGTGATGCGCGGTGCGGGCGCAGCAGCAGCGGCGGTGACCGGGATGCTCGGCAGCATCAACGGCGGCTCATGACCAGCGAGCGATTTGCGGGGTTTGACGGGGCCGAACTGGCGCTGCACCGGATTGGACCCAAGACCGGCAGCGCGCGGCCGCTGGTGCTGCTCCACGGGCTGTTTTCAAGCGCCGCGATGAACTGGATCAAGTGGGGCCATGCCGCCACGCTGGCCGACGCCGGGTTCGAGGTGCTGATGCCCGATCTGCGCGCGCATGGGCACAGTGCGGCGCCGCACGCGGCGGCAGCCTATCCCCCCGACGTGCTGGCGCGCGACCTGGCGGCGCTGATCGCGCAGCTTGGGCTGGACGAATACGACCTCGGCGGGTTTTCGCTGGGTGCGCGCACTGCGGTGCGCGGGGTGATTGGCGGACTGAAGCCGCAGCGGTTGGTGCTGGGCGGAATGGGTTTGGAAGGTCTGACCGGCGGGACCAGACGGCGAAACTTCTTTGTCGATGCGATCGACCGGTTCGATACGGTCAAACCCGGCGATCCAGCCTACTTCGCAGTGCAATTCATGAAGAGCATGGCGGTTGACCGGGTCGCGGCGCGGCTGCTGCTGGGCGCAATGGCCGATACCGATCCGGCGGCGCTGCGCAGTGTCAGCATGCCCACGCTGGTCGTCTGCGGCGATCAGGACCGCGATAACGGCTCGCCCGACAAACTGGTCGATGCGCTGCCCGATGCCGTGCTGGCGGTGATCCCGGGCACGCATATGTCCTGCGTGACCAAACCCGAGCTGGGCCTGGCGATCCGGGATTTTCTAGGGCGTTAGAGCTAGCGGAACGGCGGTTCGTGGAAGGCGCGCAGCTTGCGGCTGTGCAGCCTGGCCCCCTCGGCACGCAGCAGGTTGCAGGCGGTGATCCCGATCTGCAGATGCGCCGCGATGGCTTCTTCGTAAAAGCGGTTGGCCTGGCCGGGCAGCTTGATCTCGCCGTGCAGCGGCTTGTCCGACACGCACAGCAAGGTGCCGTAGGGCACGCGGAAGCGGTAACCCTGCGCCGCGATGGTGGCACTTTCCATGTCGATCCCGATCGCCCGGCTGAGGCTCAAACGCTGCGAGGAATGGGTGTAGCGCAGTTCCCAGTTGCGATCGTCGGTGGTGGCGACGGTGCCAGTGCGCATCCGCTTTTTAAGGTTGGCGCCGACATCGCCGCTGACCATTTCGGCGGCCTGCGCCAAGGCAATCTGCACTTCGGCAATCGCGGGGATCGGAATTTCGGGCGGCAGCACGGTGTCGAGCACCTTGTCATCGCGCAGGTAAGCGTGGGCGAGCACATAGTCGCCGATCCGCTGGGTATCGCGCAGGCCCCCGCAATGGCCGATCATCAACCAGGCTTCGGGGCGAAGCACCGCGAGGTGATCGCAGATCGTCTTGGCGTTGGACGGGCCGACCCCGATATTGACCAGGGTGATTCCGGATCTGTCCGGGCGGGTCAGATGATAAGCCGGCATTTGGTGCCGCCGCCACGCGGTATCGGACAATTTGCCGCGCGCGTTTGTGGTCATCGCGGTCAGTTCAAGCCCGCCCGCGCCGGTCAGCGATGCGTAATCGGTGCCGCCAAGTTGCATCGCCGCCCAGTCAACGAATTCATCGACATAGCGGTGGTAATTGGTAAACAGGATGAAACGCTGGAAGTCCTCGATCCGGGTGCCGGTATAGTGCGCCAGCCGGGCCAGGCTGAAATCGGTGCGCAGCGCATCGAACAAGGCAAGCGGCTGGGTCTGGTCGGCGCCAGCTGCGGCAACGCCGATCCCGTCGGCCAGCTCGTCACCGATCAGCGCGAGTTCGGTGGTCGGAAAGTGCTTGGCCAGATCTTGCGGACTGATGCTGCCCAGACCCGAATTCGCGTCGATCACATAAGGAAACGGGATTTCCTGCGCCGAACGGCCAACTTCGATCTCGATCGTGTAGTCCTCGGCCAGCAAACCCAGTTGTTCGGTCAGGTAATCGGCAAACAAGGCTGGACGCGTGACCGTGGTGGCAAAACTGCCGCTTTGTGACAGCCGTCCGAACGCACGGGTCTTGTTTTTGCCGGTTTGCTCGCCGGCATAATACACCCGAACTTCGGGGTAACACCACGCCCGCATTTCGCGGCGATCGGATGGTGGGAGGGTGCCGTGGGCTGCAAAGGCGGCAATGTCGTCATGCAGAGTGGTAACTGCAAGGTCGTAAACGCGGACCAATTCCGCGATGTGCGTTTCTGTCATCTTCATCGCGGGCCTATACCCGCTGAATGGTGACATTTCAATTGCACCAACGAAAAGGGGGCGCCGTAGCGCCCCCGATCCAATTGCATATGGCGCGAAAGGTCAGCTTGCGGCTTCGTCTTCAGCTTCATCGCCAGCCGCAGCTTCGCCAGCCGGGGCCGCTTCGGCTTCGGGCAGCTCGCCGCCGCCGCCTTCGAATTCCGACATGGCATCAGCTGCGACGTCGTCTTCGAACATGGCCCTGATCACGTCGACCCCGGCCGCCTGCTGTTCGGCTTCGTCAGGCGAACGCGCGACGTTCACCTTGACCGTCACCACCACTTCGGGATGCAGCGTAACCTTGACGTCGAACACGCCAATCGTCTTGATCGGGCGTTCGAGCACGATCGTCGACTTGGCAATGCCCGCGCCATCGGCGTTAAGCGCATCGACGATGTCGCGTACCGATACCGAACCATACAGCTGGCCGGCGTTCGACGAAGCGCGGATCAGGACCACCGACTTGCCGTCGACGTTTGCCGAATGCGTCTCTGCTTCGCCGCGGCGGGCCGCGTTGTCAGCTTCGATCTTGCCGCGATTGGCTTCGAACAGCTTCTTGTTGGCGGCGTTGGCGCGCAGCGCCTTCTTGCCCGGCAGCAGATAATTGCGCGCGTAACCGTCCTTGACGGAAACGACGTCGCCGATTGTGCCCAGCTTCTCGATACGTTCGAGGAGGATGATATCCATCGGTATTCTCCCCTTACTTCACAAGGTAGGGCAGGAGGCCCAGGTGACGTGCCCGCTTGATCGCCTGGCCCAGATCGCGCTGCTTTTTGGCCGAAACAGCGGTGATCCGCGAGGGCACGATCTTGCCGCGTTCGGACATATAGCCCTGCAGCAACCGCGTGTCCTTGAAATCAATGACGGGTGCGTTCTTGCCCGAGAACGGGCAGCTTTTGCGGCGGCGGAAAAATGCGCGAGCCATGCTCAATACTCCTCGCGTTCGCGGCGCTTGGTGCGCTCACGGTCGTTCTTGCGCATCATCACGCTAGGGCCTTCTTCGTGCGCTTCAACCCGCACGGTCATCCAGCGGATCACGTCTTCGTTGATCCCGGTCTGGCGTTCCAGTTCGGCCACGACGCCTGCAGGGGCATCGATGTTGAGCATCACGTAGTGAGCTTTGCGGTTGCGCTTGATTTTGTAGGCAAGGTTCTTGAGGCCCCAGGACTCGGTCTTGGTGACCTTGCCTTCGCCGGCTTCAACAATCTGGGTGGCGGTAGCGGCCAGCGCATCGACTTGCGCCTGGCTCAAATCCTGGCGCGCCAGGAAGACATGCTCGTACATCGGCATGCATGTGCCTTTCATCATTCCAACCGATCGCTGGCGATCCGCACGATTGCGGGGCCCCTCCGGCTTTCTGTGATTTCCCACGGCGAACCGCAGGAAGTGGCGGCCCTTATAGGGTTTGTCCGCGAATGCAAGTCCACACGGCTGCGCGCGCTGAACTGTTAAGCCAGCGCGGCCAGCAAATTGCGCGCAAACAGAGCCAAAGTATCGTCGCGCGCGCCCATGATCACCACCCGGTCGCCGGGGCGGGCGAGTTGCACAATTCGCGCAGCGCAATCATCGCGCGCCGGGATGTGCTCGGCTTGTCCTCCAGCCGCGCGAATGAGTGCGGTAATCCGCTCGCTGCCTTCGCTTTGATCCACCGTGCCGCCGAAATAGACCGGATCGCACAGGATGGTGAGGTCATCGGGGCCGAGCCGTGCGGCGATGGTTTGCGCCAGTTCTGCGCCCATCTGGCGCAAAGGGCCGTAGCCGTGGGGCTGGAAAAACGCAATGATGCGGCCGGGATGGGCTTTGAGCGTAGCCAGCGTGGCGGCGACTTTGTCCGGGTTGTGGCCAAAATCGTCGATCACGGTCACGCCGGCCGGGCTGGTGCCGATGATATCGAACCGCCGTGCGAGCCCGGCGAACGCGCCAAGTGCTTGTACTGCATCGAAAAAGGGCACACCGGCAGCGTTGCACGCGGCAATCGCGGCGAGCGCATTGGCCAGGTTGTGACGCCCCGGCACCTTGAGTTCCAACCGCGCCGACGTGCCATCACGGCGATCAAGGATGGTGGCGGACAGGCTGGTTGGCGCCTCGACCATTGAGCCCGAGGCCACCCCGATCATCGCAATTGGACTATTAATTCCAAAACTGATCAGTGACTTGGCTTGCGGGATTAGCGCCGCCGCCTCGGCGTCGTCGCAATTTATCACAGCCACTGCAGCACGCTGCACAAACGCACCAAACAGCGACCTAAGCTCGTCTAGGCTCTTATGATCGAGGCTGACGTTGCTCAGCACCGCGACGGTCGGATCGTACAGCGCGATCGAGCCGTCGCTCTCGTCGACCTCCGAGACAAAGACGCTGCCGCTGCCCACCCGCGCGCTGGCGAACGGCGCATCGCTCGAGGCATAGTTCTTCATCACCGCGCCGTTCATGATGGTCGGATCGCGCCCGGCCTGGTCCATGATCCACCCGGCCATCCCGGTGACCGTGCTCTTGCCGCTGGTCCCGCCGATGGCGACCCGGCTGGGGGCTGCGTTGAACAGCGCCGCGAGCAACTCGGCGCGCGCCATGCGCGAGCAGCCAAGTTCGGCCGCGCGGAGCATCTCTGGGACGGTCTGCTCGACCGCCGCCGAGGCGACCAGCGTTTGATCAGCCGAGACGATCCCGCTGCCATCCTGTGGATGCAAGGTGAAGCCCAGGCTTTCCAGCCAGGCGAACTTTTCCGGCGTGCGGCCCTGGTCGCGGCTGCGGTCTGATCCCGCCACCTGCGCCCCGGCGCTGCGCAGGATCAGCGCGAGCGGCAGCATGCCCGATCCGCCGATGCCGCAGAAGAACCAGGGATGTGCAGTGAGATCGGTCATGGCCTTTTCGCGGTATGCGGCCCCGCTCGAAAAGACAACTGGGCCAGTCAGCGCAACCGGGTTAGGAAGCGCAATGCCTGCAATCGCCATCTGCGCGCCGTCGCGTTCGCTGACCCCCGACGATGCCGCCAGGGTCATGGCGCTGGCGGCGGACTATCCGGGGTTGGAGCTGCAATTCCACCCGCAATGCTTCGTCAATGATGGCCATTTTGCCGGCAGCGATGCGCAGCGACTGGCGGCCTTGCTCGAATGCGCCAACGACCCGGCGTTCGCGGCGGTGTGGTTCGCGCGCGGCGGCTATGGCGCGGCGCGGATTGCCGAGGATGCGATTGCCCAGCTGGGCGCGGCGGCGGCACACAAAACCTACCTTGGGTATTCGGACGGCGGAACCTTGCTTGCCGGTCTCTATGCGCAGCGCATCGGCCGGCAGGTCCACGCGCCGATGCCCACCGATATTCGCCGAAGCGGCGGCGAGGCAGCGGTGCGGCGCACTTTGGGCTGGCTCGCGGGCGATGCTGCGGGGGTTGAGCCGGGGCTGGACGCGCGGCCCAGCGCCGCGTTCAACCTGACAACGCTCGCCATGCTGTGCGGCACGCCGTTGCTGCCCGATCTGACCGGCCACGTTGTGCTGATCGAGGAGGTGGCGGAATACGATTATGCCGTGGACCGGCTGTTTTTCCACGCCACCGCACACCTGGCCGGGATTGCCGGACTGCGGCTGGGCCGGATCAGCGATGTGCCCGAAAACGAGATCCAGTTCGGCCACAGCGCCGAGCAGATCGCGCAATACTGGTGCGCCCGCGCAAACATTCCTTATCTTGGCCGGGCTGACATCGGCCACGATGTCGCCAACAAGATCGTGCCGTTCGGGCTTGCGGCTGAGCGCTGAGCACAATACCCGCGCCGCCAAAGGAGACAGGTATGCGAGCGTTTGTTTTTCCCGGACAGGGCAGCCAGAAAATCGGCATGGGCGTTGATCTGGCCGCCGCCAGTCCCGCCGCGCGCGCGGTATTCGAAGAGGTGGACGATGCGCTGGGGCAAAAGCTGTTCGCGATCATGCGCGAGGGGCCGGACGAGGCACTGCTGCTGACCGAGAACGCGCAGCCGGCGATCATGGCCAATGCCATCGCGGTGCTGCGGGTGCTCGAACAGGAAGGCGGCATCACGCTGGCCGACAAAGCGCAATTTGTCGCCGGGCACAGCCTGGGCGAATATACCGCGCTGTGCGCCGCCGGGGCGTTCACTCTGGCCGATACCGCGCGGCTGCTCAAGCTGCGCGGGCAGGCGATGCAGGCGGCGGTGCCGGTTGGCGTGGGCGCGATGTGCGCGCTGCTCGGGGCCGATCTGGCCAAAGCGCAGGCGCTGGCCGATGCTGCTGCCCAAGGCGACATTTGCACGGTCGCCAATGACAATGATCCGGGGCAGGTCGTGCTCTCGGGCCACAAGCCGGCGATCGAGCGCGCGATCGCCATGGTCAAGGAGTTCGAGATCAAGCGCGGCGTGCTGCTGCCGGTGTCCGCGCCGTTCCACTGCTCGCTGATGCAACCAGCCGCTGACGCGATGGCCGCAGCGCTGGGCGAAACCCCGCCCCGCGCACTCCACGTGCCGCTCTACGCCAACGTCACCGCCGCGATGGTCACCGACCCCGCCGAAGTGCAGCGCCTGTTGGTCGAACAGGTCACCGGCCGGGTGCGCTGGCGCGAAAGCGTGATCGCCCTGCGCGAAGCCGGGGTGGAGACCTTCACTGAACTCGGCGGCAAAGTGCTAGGCCCGATGATCGGCCGCTGCGTGAGCGATGTTTCGGTGACCAGCGTGCTAACGATGGACGATATCGAAGCGCTTCTGGCAGGCCTTTGATTGGTTTCGCGCAAAGAACGCAAAGAGCGCAAAGAGGATTTCGATGAAGGATGTCGATGCGATCAGTTCCGATGTGATTGGCGAAGCGATCAAGATTCATCGCGAGCTTGGACCGGGCCTCTTGGAAAGCGTCTATGAAATCGTACTTTCGGCGGCCTTGGTTCGAATGGGATACAAGGTCAGCCGACAAGTGCCGATTGACATTGAATATGATGGTTTGAAGATTGGCGCTGCATTCCGTGTGGACATTCTTGTGGAAGGCATTCTCGTTGTAGAGATTAAGGCTGTTGAGCAGCTTGGGAAAGTGCATGCTAAGCAGCTGCTGACCTATCTCCGCTTGATGAAGCAGCCCCTTGGGCTGATTTTGAATTTTTCCGGGTTGACCATGAAGGAGGGCATCCGTCGTTTGGTCAACGATCACCGCGCTGGCGCTTAATTCTTTGCGCTCTTTGCGG
>JANOTT010000120.1:0-22114 GCA_031416535.1 Novosphingobium sp.
GCTGGCGCTGGCGCTTCCGGCGCAGGCGAGCCAGGACCGGGGCCGCCTGCTTGAATTCGAACACGTTGCGGCGCCCGGCTTGCCCGAGCAGCGACTGACGGTGTGGCTGCCGCCCGGCTATGACCAATCGAAACGGCGCTACGGCGTGGTCTACATGCACGACGGACACAATCTGTTCGATCCTGCCAAAAGCAATTTCAACAAGGTCTGGGCGGCGGACACAGCGATGCTCGCGGCGATGCGCAGCGGCAAGGTCGCACCGCATATCATCGTCGGCATCTGGGCGCCGGGGGTGGATCGCTACCGGCAATATCTGCCCAACGACATTTACCTGCTGGCCAGTCCGCAATTGCGCGCGCGCATCGACAAAATGGCAGGCGGGCCGATCATTTCCGATGCCTATCTGGCCTGGCTCGCCGGTCCGCTCAAGCACTGGGCCGATGGCAAGTTCCGCACCCGGCGCGGGCGCAATGACACCGCGATTGTCGGCTCCAGCATGGGTGGATTGATCAGCTGCTATGCCTTTCTGCAGCGGCCTGAAATCTACGGCCGGGCCGGCTGTGTCAGCGCGCACTGGCCCGTAGTCGATCCGCGTGCGCTGGGCGCGGCGGATCCCGAATTGATTGGTCTGTGGGATCGCTGGTTCGCCCAGCGCCTCGGCCAGCCGCGCGGGCGGCGGCTGTGGCTCGATCATGGCACGGCCACGCTGGACGCTTTTTACGCTCCCTATCAACGGGCGGTCGACACACGCCTTGGCGCCAGCGGCTGGAACCGTGGGCGCGATTGGCAAAGCCAGGTCTACCAAGGGGCGGAGCACGAAGAAAACGCGTGGGCTGCGCGCCTGCCCGAACTGTTCACCTGGTTGTTGCGGCGCTAGCGCAAGATCGCACATGGCTGCCTGGCTGTCTCGGACAGCCTTGAACCGGCGGCTGGAGCGGGTGAAGGGAATCGAACCCTCGTATTCAGCTTGGGAAGCTGCTGCTCTACCATTGAGCTACACCCGCTCGGGCGCCCATTCCGGGACAAGCGGCGCCATTGCCATGACGTGGGCGCAGGGTCAACCGCGCGCCGTGCTTGCACCTTGCGGCCAGCTTACACCTTGCGGCGGGCGCTTTGGCCGTCATCGATGCGGATCACCGCGCCGGTGACGCATTCGCTGGCCGGGGCGACCAGATAGAGCAGCGTCGAATCCATCTGTTCGGGCACCGGCACGCGTCCGCGCGGCAACAGCGGGGCGGGGTTTCCGCCCATCCGCTCGAACATGCCGTCGGTCATTTCGGAGACGAACATGCCCGGCGCAATCGCGTTGACGTTGATATTGTAATGCGCCCATTCGACCGCCAAAGCTTCGGTCATCCGGGCGATCGCGGTCTTGGTGACCGCATACAGCGCCGCCCCGCCGCCATCATAGCGGTAATGCGCGACCGAGCTGATGTTGACGATCCGGCCCGGTTGCTGTGCCGCGATCAGCCGCCGCGCGACTTCACAGGCGAGGATCCACGGGCCCCGCAGGTTGACCCCCAGCACCTGGTCGATCAGTTCGGTGCTCATCTTGTGCGCGCGCTGGGCATCGGGCACCCCGGCGTTGTTGACCAGGATGTCGATCGTCCCGAACGCTGCTTCGCCAGCCGCCACCGCGCCGATCAGCGATGCAGTGTCGGTGGCATCCATCTGCACCGCCAGCGCCTGACCGCCCGCCGCCTTGATCTGGTCAGCCAGCGCCTCCAGCCGATCAAGTCGCCGCGCCGCCAGCACCACCGCCGCGCCTTGCGCCGCGAGCACTTGCGCAAACCGCGCGCCCAGGCCCGACGACGCCCCGGTGATCAGCGCGACCCGCCCGGTCAGGTCAGCCGAATTGTTGGGCAATTGATAATCGGTCATTGTGCAGCCTCCATCACGTCGCGCAGCCGGTCCTTGCCGAAGTACAGTTCATCGCCAAGGAAAAAGCTGGGAATGCCAAACACCCCGCGCGCCACCGCAGCCTCGGTATTGGCGACCAGCCGCGCCTTGTTGTCCGGATCGGCCGCACCCGCGACCAGTTGATCGACCGGCAATCCGGCCGCCGCGAGCGCTCCTGCCCACACTTCGGGATCGCCCAGCGCCAGCCCCTGTTCCCACATCCCCGCCATCATCGCCTCGATGTAAGCCGGTGCGCAGCCGAGCGCTTGTGCGGCCACCGCGCCGCGCATCAGCAGCAGCGTGTTGACCGGGAAATTAGGGTTCATCTTGAAGCCGTTGATATCGTGCCGGGTCATGAACCGGTGCATTTCAAGCAGGTCGTAGTCACGCTTGGCCGCAATGTGGCCATAGGCCTGCATCGGGCTCTGGTTGCCGGTGGCTTTGAAAATTCCCCCCAGCAGCACCGGGATATAGCGGAAGGTTACGCCGCTCTGCTCATCGATCGCGCGGTGCACCAGATAGGCATTGGGGCTGCCGAAGTCGTACAGAAATTCAATGTCGCGGGGCATTACCAGGTCTCGCCAAAGGGACGGATTTCCTGCTCGAAAGTCCAGGCTGAGCGCGGCTGGTTGTACAGCGACCAATAGGCATCGGCCACAGCAGCGGGCGGCATCAGCAAATCGGGCTGCGCCGCGAGCGCGTCAGCACCGATCCGCTCGGTCACCCGCGCGCGGACCCACGCGGTATCGACGCCCGCGTCGATCACCAGATGCGCGACGTGAATGCCCTGCGGCCACAGTTCGCGGGCCGCCGATTGCGCGGTGGCGCGCAGCCCCGATTTGGCCGCAGCGAAGGCGCTATAGCCCGGATTGCCGCGCATCCCGGCGGTGGCTCCGGTAACGAAAATCTTGCCCGACCCGCGCGGCAGCATGATCCGCGCGGCTTCGCGCATGGCGACGAACCCGGCGAAGCAGGCCATTTCCCAGACCTTGCGGAACACCCGGTCGGTGGTCTCGGTCAGCGGGAATTGCACGTTGGCGCCGACGTTGAAAATCATCAGCGCGAGCGGGGCTTGTCGCTCGGCCTCGGCCAGAAAGGCGCTGACATCCTCGCTTTCGCGCGCATCGAGCGAACGCCCGGTGACCGCACCGCCGAGCAGCGGGGCGAGCTTTTCGCCGTTGCGGCGCCCGGCGTGGACGGCAAACCCGGCATCCGCAAACTTGTGCACAATCGCTGCACCAATGTGATCACCCGCGCCAATCACCGCCACAGACTGAGTCAAGCGGGTCATTTGCGCGCCAGCGGAATGACTGCGGCGGTCATCCGCGACAGGCACACCAGTTTGCCCGCCTCATCCTCGATCCGGATGGTCCAGACCTGTGTGGTCCGCCCCAGCGCTTCGGGCCGGGCGGTGGCATAGACCCACCCGGCATAGGCCGGGCGAATATGGTTGGCGTTGATCTCCATGCCGACCGCGGCGAACATGGCGCGGTCGACGCAGTAGCTGGCCGCGACCGAGGCGATGGTTTCAGCCAGCGCCACCGAAGCCCCTCCATGCAGCCGCTGGAACGGTTGCTGGGTGCGCTGGTCGACCGGCATCCGGCCGCAGATCCAGTCATCGCCGCAATCGACGAATTCGATCCCGAGATGCCCTGGCATGGAATTCACGCCCAGCGCGGTCATCGGTTCAAGCGGCGGGCGCTGTCCGCCCCACCAGATCACTGCGTTGCTCACTGCATCGCTCTGGCGCAAAAGTGCGGCGTTACAAATCCGCTCACGCCGCTTCGGTCACCCGCTTGATGCTGCGGACACCGTCGTAGAGGAATTCGCCGGCATCAAAGTCGATCGCAGGGAATTCCCGGCGCTCGGCCCAATAGTCCTGGCTGTGGCGCCATTCGGGCTTGTCGCCGCTGCGTGGCAGCTGTTCGATCCCGCGCACCAGATAGCCAGGATTGAAATTGTCCGGCTCGATCCACGGCAGCAGCGCCATGTTGTGATCTTCCCCGCGCAGCGCCGCCTCGACCCGCTTGGCGCCCTTGGCATCCATCGTGTTGAGCAGCGCGCAGACGAAATCGGCCTGCATATCGACCCGCAAGGTCCAGCTCGCACGGAAGTAACCGAACACCCAGCACATGTTGGGCACCCCGGTGAACATCATCCCGCGATAGGTCACGGTCTTGGCCCAATCGACTGGCTCGTCATCGACGCTGAACGGGATGTCGCCCATCACCGACAAGCGGAATCCGGTCGCGGCGATGATGATGTCGGCCTCCAGCTCCTGCCCCGAACTGGTCAGAATGCCGGTGGGGGTAAAGCGTTCGATCGTATCGGTCACCGCGTCGACCTTGCCGCTGGCGATCGCGGCAAACAGATCGCCGTCGGGGACAAAGGCCAGCCGCTGCTGCCAGATCCGGTAATTGGGGGAGAAGTGCGGCTCGAACTGGAATTCGGCCCCGCCATAGGCGCGGATCAGATCTTTCAACTCCTCGATCACAACATCGGGCTCGGTGACGCAGCGCTGGCAGAGCGCGTCCTGGTCGTGCATGATCTGCGCGCGCACCACGCGGTGAATGGTCGGCTCATCAATCCCGCCGGCGCGCAGCTTGTCCGCCAGCTCGTTCACATTGGGCGCGGCCATGAAATAGGTCGGCGAGCGTTGCAGCATCGTCACTTTGGCGGCCTTGTCGGCCATCGCCGGGATCACCGTGGCGGCGGTCGCGCCCGAGCCGATCACGATCACCTTCTTGCCGGTGTAATCGGTCGCCGGATCCCATTTCATCGCGTGGACGAACTGGCCCCGGTATTCGCTCACGCCCGGCCAATCAGGCAGATACGGGACTTCATGATCGTAATAACCCTGACACATCCACAGGTAATTGGCGGTGAACGTGGCCGAGCTGCCATCCTTGCGGGTGGCTTCGACCGTCCACAGGTTGTCCGCGCTTGACCACGCGCAGGCGGTGATACGGTGGCCATAGTGGATCTGTTCGCCGATCTCGTGCTCGGCGATCACCTCGCCCATGTATTTGAGGATCTCCTCAGCGCTGGCGATCGGCGCGCCCACCCACGGCTTGAACCGGTAGCCAAAGGTATAGAGATCCGAATCCGAACGCACGCCGGGATATTTGTGCGTCTCCCAGGTGCCGCCAAAGGTGTCCTTCGCTTCGAGCACGGCAAAGCTTTTGCCCGGGCATTGCTCTTTCATGTGGCAGGCCGAACCGATCCCTGAAATCCCCGCGCCGACGATCAGCACATCGACATAGTTGGCCTCGCCATTCATCCGCAATGCTGCCGTCGCCATCCGTTCTCTCCATTCATCCGTTTGGCGCTAACCGCCAATACAATCAGTCTCGACTCGAAACGCGCTCATAGCATTGACCGGGATCACGCCTGACGCAAGCGCAAGTTAGGGTGCATACCCTAACCAGGCCCGCCTGCCACACCCGCACGGCGGCCGGCAGCCAGACCAGCAAGCACATTGTGCGCAGCTGACTGGTCATTCCGGCTCCTCCCCCGGCGGCGCGCTGTCGCCCGCGCCCAGCGGCAATTGCATGTACACCGTATCGAGCCACTGCCCGTGCTTGCGCCCGATGCTGTGCATCCGTCCGGCGTGAGCGAACCCCAGCGCCGTGTGGAGCGCAACCGAGCCGGGCTCGTCCCCGCCGATCACCGCGA
Source organism: Novosphingobium sp. (assembly GCA_031416535.1). Classification (GTDB taxonomy): domain Bacteria; phylum Pseudomonadota; class Alphaproteobacteria; order Sphingomonadales; family Sphingomonadaceae; genus Novosphingobium. The sequence goes on from JANOTT010000120.1 coordinate 5,575, forward strand.
TCATCTGCCGGAAGCCGGCCGCGCTCGCCGCCGCGATCAAGGCGCCCAGCAGCGCCTTGCCCAACCCCTGCCCGCGCTGGTCCTGGCGGATATAGATGCTGTTCTCGCAGGTCAGCAGGTAGGCCGGGCGGTCCCGAAACTGGCTGGCATAGGCATAGCCCAGCACCGCCCCGTCAGCGCCCTGCGCGACCAGCCACGGCGCTCCCGCGTCCAGCACTGTGCCCATCCGCGCGGCCATTTCGGCGGCAGCTGGCGGTTCGATCTCGAAGCTGGCGGTGCCGTGTTCGACATGGTGTGCATAGATCGCGGCGATGGCTGCGGCGTGGCGCAATTGTGCGGGCGCGATGCTGAACTGGCTTGAAATCATCGGCCGCGATCATGCCGCATCGTTGGCCCCGCGCCAAGGCCGTTGCGAAATCGCGCGCGCGGCGTAACATCGCCCGGCCATGCCAGCAAAACCCGATCCGGTTGCCCCCGCCGCACTCGCGCGCAGCACCTGCGTGATCGGTGCCGGGCTGGGCGGGCTGGCGCTGGCGATCCGGTTGCAGGCGCAAGGCATTCCCACCACGCTGATCGAGGCGCGGCCCAGCGCCGGCGGGATGATCCGCCGCCGCCAGCAGGGCATCTTCGCTTTTGAGGAGGGTCCCGGCGATTTGGGCGATCCGGCGCCGTGGCGCGAACTGGCCGCGCTGACTGGCACCGACCTTGCCGATCTGGTCACCCTGCGCGAGATTGCCCCGACCTGCCGCTATTACTGGCGCGATGGAACGGCCTTCGATCTGAGCGCCGACCCGGCCGAAATGGCCCGCCAATTGGGCCGGATCGCGCCGCATGACATCGCTGGGTTTGAAGACCTGCAACGCTGGTATGCGGCGGCGCGGACCGATGTTTGGCAGCGGCTGGCCGAAGCGCCGCTGGCGGGCACCGTCCAGACGCTGCGCAGCGTGCCCACGGTGCTGCGCAATCAGGGTTGGCGCAGCGCTTGGGGGCTGATCGCGCAGCTGATTGAAAGCGATCGGTTGCGTGAAGCCTTGACCTTTCCGGCGCTGCTGAGCGGCGCCAACCCGTTCACCGCCAGCGCGCTCAGCCTGCTCGGTCAAGCCAGCCCGCAGCGCGCGGCCTGGTGGCCGCTGGGCGGGATCAGCGCGCTGATCGATGCGCTGCTGGCCAGGTTCGAGGCGCTGGGCGGCACGGTCCGGCTGCACGATCCGGTGGTGCAGCTTGAACTGATCGGCAACCGGGTCAGCGCGGTTGCCACGCAAAGCGGCTGGCGCACGCATTTTGACGTGGTCGCCAGCAATGCCGATGTGGTCCACACCTACCGCGACCTGCTGCGCCACACCCCGCGCGGGGACCAGATGGCGGCGCGGCTGGCGGGGCGGCGCTTTGCCCCCTCGGCGTTTACGGTGCATTTTGCGCTGACCGGAACCTGGCCCGGGATCCCGCACCGCGCGGTGCTGTTCGGGCCGCGCTTCAAGGAACTGCTGGGCGATATCTTCGGCGTGGGCGTGCTGCCGCAAGACAGCGTGATCATGCTGCACCACCCCAGCGTGACCGACCCAGCGCTGGCCCCCGCCGGGACCAGCCTGTTTCGCGCCACGATCCCGGTGGCGCACCTGGGCAAGCTGCCGGTCGATTGGGACGGGCTTGCCCCGCTGATCGCCCGGCGCGTGCTCGACGAGATCGGGCGGCGGCTGATCCCCGACATCCACGACCGGATCCTCGCGCAGGCGGTGACCACTCCGCGCGACCTTGCGCTCGATCTGGGCGCGCATCTGGGCAGCGGCTGGAGCCTGGAGGCGACCGCGCTGCAGATGGGCCCGCTGCGCCCGCCGCACCGCGATCCCAAGCTTGCCAACTTCTATCTGGTCGGCGCAGCGAGCCACCCGGGCGCGGGGGTTGCCGCTGTGCTGGCAGGTGCTAAGGCCGCCGCCACCCTCATCCACCAGGAGCGCACGTGAACCGCCTTGCCGTTTATTGCGGGTCTGCCAGCCCGGCCGATCCGCGCTTTGTCGAACTCGCCCAGGCCGTCGGAGGCGCGCTGGCGCAGCGCGGAATCGGGGTGGTCTACGGCGGCGGGCGGCTGGGGCTGATGGGCGCCGTAGCGCGCGGCGCGCTCGAGGCCGGGGGCGAAGTGATCGGGGTGATCCCCGAGGCGCTGTCCGCTGGCGAAGTGGCCAATCACGATTGCACCGAGCTGCATGTCGTGGCCGACATGCACGAGCGCAAAGCCGCATTTACCCGGCTGTCCGACGGGTTTCTGACCATCCCCGGCGGGGTCGGGACGATGGACGAGCTGTGGGAGGCGGTCAGCTGGGCGCAGCTTGGCTATCACGCCAAGCCGGTCGGTCTGCTCAACGCCTTTGGCTTTTTCGTTCACCTGATCGCGTTTAACCAGCACATGATCGCGGTCGGCTTCGTGCGCCCGGCGCATCAGGGGATCATCATGGCCGAGCCCGAGCTCGACCTGCTGCTGGCGCGGATGTCCGCACACGAGCCGCACACGCCGATCTTTGCAATGAAATCTTCCGAACTTTGAGCGCCGCGCCGGGCACAGGATAGTGCGCCAAAGCCACACCTGCGTAACAATCGGTTGCGCAGCGCGGTCTGGAACGTTGACTTGTGCGGCGCAGTGCATAGCGATTGCAGCACCGCAGTAGATCCGTAAGGGGCGCTGGGGGGGAAACCAAATACGGAGAATTCCATGCGAATCAACGCAATCCGTCGCAGCCGGAAGGTTGCGCTTGCCGCCACCGTCGCCAGCCTCGCGATCTTCATGGCCGATCCGGCGCTGGCACAGACCAGTGCTGCCAATGCTGGCACTTCGGCCACCGCCGATGAAGACACCCCCGGCATCGTCGTCATCGGCACCCGCCGGACCGATCGCTCGGTAACCGATTCGGCATCGCCGATCGACGTCATCGGTGCGACCGAGATCGGCGCACAGCCGTCGGTCGACATGCTCGATACGGTGCGCAACCTCGTGCCCTCGTTCTTTGTGGCGCAGAACACGATTTCCGACGCTTCGACCTTCGTCCGCCCGCCCTCGCTGCGCGGCCTTGGCGCCGACCAGATTCTGGTGATGATCAACGGCAAGCGTTACAACCGCGCCGCGCTGGTCCAGGTCTATACCGGCGGGGACACTGCGCTGTCGTTCGGCTCGCAGGGTTCGGACATCTCGAACATTCCTTCGATCTCGATCAAGAACCTGCAGATCCTGCGCGATGGCGCGACCGCGCAGTACGGCTCGGACGCAATCGGCGGGGTGATTAACTATCAGATCCGCGACGATGCCGGGTTCGAACTCCAGGCGCTCTACGGCCAGAACTACGAAGGCGACGGCGATCGCAAGCAGGTTGCCGGTTATGCCGGGTTCAAGCTTGGTGAGCGCGGGTTCTTCTCGGTTTCGGGCGAATATTACGACCAGGACGGCACCAGCCGCGGGGCGACTCGCCCGATCGCGCTGGAACTGGCCAGGACTCAGCCTGGCGTTGCCTCGCGCATCCCGAACAATCCGGGTGGTCCGGCGCAGATCTGGGGAACTTCGCCCGGCGACGGGTACAAGGCGTTTGCCAATGCCTCGTTCGAGGTGAGCGACAACAGCCAGCTTTACGGCACGGTCAACATCGCCGAAACGCACGCCAACCAGAGCTTCAACTACCGCTCGCCGATTTCGGCCCCGGTCCCCTTGGCGGTGAATGACGGCAGCGGCACCCCGGCATTTCGCTCGCCGGGCCGCAACGGATCGTTCAGCAATATCTTCCTGACCCCGTGCCCGACTGGCAACAGCACCTGCCCGGCAGGCGGCTTCGTCAACGATGCCAACATCTTCAATTTCACGTCGATTTATCCAGGCGGCTTCACCCCGCGCTTTCAAGGCGACGTGAAGCAGGTCTATGGTACCGCCGGGTTCAAGGGCAAGTTCGACAGCGGGCTCACTTATGACCTGTCAGGGACCATCGCGAAGAACACGCTGTCGCTGTCGATGACCCAGTCACTCAGCGCATCGTACGGCCCGCAGAGCCAGACCAGCTTCGAGTTCGGCGACCTGATCCAACGCGAGCAGAACGCCAACCTGGACTTGACCTATCCGCTCGAAGTCGGCTTCGCGAGCCCGATTACATTGTCGGCCGGCGCTGAATATCGCCGTGAGGAATACGAAAAGACCGTCGGCGACCTGCAGTCCTACGGGGCCGGACCCTTCGCCCGGCAGCCGCTGTATGACCTCATTTCGCCGGGCATTTACGTACCTGCGGGCTCGATTGTGAACGGGACGTTCGTACAAACAGTCGTGACCAAGTCGCCAGCGGCAAGCGGCTACGGCGGGACCAGCCCGGTGTTTGCCGGCAAGAACGCGCAGAGCAGCTACGGCGCCTATATCGGTGCCGAAGCTGATATCACCAACCAGCTGACCATGGGTGTGGCGGGACGCTGGGAACACTATGACACCTTCGGCAGCGCCTTCGTCTGGAAAGCCAACGCGCTGTTCCGGGTCTCGGAAGCGCTCTCGCTGCGCGGAACGATCGGTACGGGTTTCCACGCTCCTTCGCCGGGGCAGAACAATACCCAGATCGTCACCACCAACTTCCGCAGCGGCAACCAGGTCCAGACCGGGACCTATCCGGTGACCAGCTCTATCGCGCAATTTTACGGCGCGACCGACCTGCAGCCTGAGCGTTCGAGGAACTACGGTGCGGGCTTCATCATCAAGCCGAGCAGTGCGTTCACGGTGACGGTCGATGGCTACATCATCAACGTCCGCAACCGCATCGGTATCTCGCAGACCTTTACGGTCACCGCAGCCGATCTGGCGGCGCTGCCCGCGCTTTCGGCGGTGGGGGTTGCCGGTGACGTCAACTTCTTTACCAATGGCTTCGATACCCGGACCAAGGGTATCGATGCGGTGGCCAGCTATCGCACCCGGATGCTCGGCGGTCCGCTCAACCTGACGCTGGCCTATGCCTACAACGAAAGCGAGGTCACCAAGTTCAATCCCTCGGTGATCAGCGCGGATCAGCGCTTCAACATCGCCAACCTGCCGCCACGGAACCGCATCAATACGTCGGCCAACTGGCAGCTCGGCGATTTCCAGATGAACGCGCGGGTCAACTATTACAGCTCGTGGGCCAACCAGCTGGAATACCCGGGTCAGCGCTTCGGCAGCAAGGTAACCGGCGACCTCGACCTGAGCTACACCTTCATGGATCACTTCACCCTGACGGTGGGCGCGAACAATATCCTTGATACCTATCCCGACAAGATCGCGCCGAGCTCGACCAACCCGGTTTACGCGCTGACCGGCAGCCTTGCCGATGGGCAGATCTATCCGCGTTCGGGTGGACCGTTCGGCATCAACGGCGGGTTCTACTACGCCCGGATCCGCATCAAGTATTGATCGCGGCGTCCGCACGGACTGCAAGAATGGGCGGGGGAGCTGCGGCTTCCCCGCCCATTCCTTTTGTGGCAGGTCTGCTGGCCCCGGGAGGACAAACAATCATGCGCGCATCCAAGGCCCTGATCGCCACGCTGGCATCGCTGGCGCTTACCACCTCGCAGCTCCAGGCCGCTGCTCCTGCGCCGGTCGCGGCGGTCCACGGCATGGTCGTCTCGGCGCACCGGCTGGCCACCCAGGCCGGGGTCGATGTCCTCAAAAGCGGGGGCAATGCGGTCGATGCCGCAGTCGCGGTGGCTTATGCGCTGGCGGTCACCTTTCCCGAGGCGGGCAACATCGGCGGCGGCGGGTTCATGACCATCCGGCTGGCGGGTGGGCGCAGCACGTTCATCGATTTCCGCGAAACCGCTCCGGCTGCCGCCACCGCCACGATGTTTCAGGACGCCGCCGGCAACGTCGTGCCGCTGCGCTCGGCCCGCGGCCATCTTGCCGCCGGGATCCCCGGCACTGTCGCCGGGCTGGAACTGGCGCGCACCAAATATGGCACCCGCCCCCGCGCGCCGTTGATGGCGGCGGCAATCGCGCTGGCCAGTACCGGCTTCGTGCTCGATCAGGGGGACGCCGATTTCCTAGCCGAGGGGGCAGAGGATTTTGCAAAAGACCCGGCCAGCGCCGCAATTTTCCTCAATCGCGGTCAGCCGTGGCAGGCCGGCCAGCGCTGGGTCCAGGCTGATCTTGGCCGCACTTTGAAGGCGATCGCCAAGGGCGGCGCCGAGGCGTTCTACAAAGGCCCGATCGCCGCGCGGATCGCTGCTGCCAGCCAGCGCGGCGGCGGGATCATGACGGTTGCCGATTTCGCCGGATACAAGGCGCTCGAGCGCCGGCCGATCGAATGCGATTATCGCGGCTACCACGTCATCTCCGCGCCGCCGCCCAGCTCGGGCGGGATCGTGCTGTGCGAGACGCTCAACATTCTCGAAGGCTGGCCGATGGGTGACCTCGGCTTCCATTCGGCGCAAGGCGTGCACTACACCGTCGAGGCGCTGCGCCGCGCATTCCGCGACCGCAACCTGAACCTGGGCGATCCGGCCTTTGTGAAAGCCGACACCGCCAAGTTCACCAGCAAGGCCTATGCCGCCCAGCAGCGCGCGACGATCTCACCCGACCGCGCCACCCCGTCGGCCAGCTTGCCCGGCCCCGATGCCAGCAAAGAAGGGCAAAGCACCACGCACTTCTCGATCGTCGACGCGGCGGGCAATGCGGTTTCGCTGACGTACACGCTCAACGACTGGTTCGGCGCGCGGGTCACCGCGGCCGGCACCGGGATCCTGCTCAACGACGAAATGGACGATTTCTCGGCCAAGCCCGGTGCTGCCAATATGTATGGGCTGGTCGAGGGGGCTAATAATGCGATCGCCCCGGGCAAACGCCCGCTGTCCTCGATGAGCCCGACCATCGTCACCCATAACGGCCAGCTGTCGATGGTGCTGGGCACGCCCGGCGGCAGCCATATTCCCACCGGCGTGCTGCAGGTGATGATGGGTATGATCGATTACGGCATGACGCTGAGCGAGGCGATCAACGCACCGCGGATCCACGCGCAGTGGCTGCCCGATGTGATATATTACGAGAAGGATGCGCTCAGCGCCGATACGATGGCGGTGCTGAGCGCCAAGGGCCACAAACTGGAGCAAATGCCCTATTGGAACCAGGTCGCCGCGATTCTGGTCGGCGGGCCTTCGCTCAAGACCAAGCCAAACCCGGCGACCGGCAACCGCGCCCGGCTGTACGGCGCGATCGATCCACGGTTGCCGGTGGGCAATGCCCAGGGATATTGAACTGACAGCGCCTATTGCTCGCGCAAGTCCCCGGCCCTAGGGCCTGCGCCATGCAAAGCTACCCCGCCCCCGCGCAGGCGCGCGTTACCGAGATGGCCAAGGCCGCCAAGATCGATCCGGCGCGCGCGGTGTCGTTCCAGGGCGCGCCGGGGTGCAACGGGCACCGCGCCGCGCTCGAATGGGATCCCGCTTGCCTGCCGCTGCCGTGCTTCAGTTTCGAAGACGCGCTCGAGGCGGTCAAGGATGGCCGCGCCGCGCATGCGATCATCCCGATCGAAAACTCGCAGCATGGCCGGGTGGCCGATATCCATTTTCTGCTGCCCGAAAGCGACCTCAGCATCGTGGGCGAGCATTTCATGCCGATCCACCACGCGCTGATGGCACTTGGCGACGGGCCATTCACCGCCGCCTATTCGCACCCGCAGGCGCTGGGCCAATCGCGCTTTTTCCTGCGGGAGCGCGGGATTGTTCCGATGTCTTACGCCGATACCGCCGGGGCAGCCGCCTATGTTGCCGAGCTGGGCGATCCGGGTGTGGCAGCGATTGCCCCGATCATCGCGGCCGAGCTTTATGGGCTCAAGGTAATCGCGCAGAACGTCGAGGACGCGCCCGACAACATGACCCGGTTTGTGCTGCTGGCGCGCGCCCCGCTTGAACTCACGGGAATTGCCGGACGCGCCGCGATGACCACCTTCGTGTTCGAGGTGAAAAACATCCCCGCCGCGCTGTACAAGGCGATGGGCGGGTTCGCCACCAACGGGGTCAACATGACCAAGCTGGAAAGCTATCAGAAGGGCGCCAGCTTTTCGGCGACCACCTTCTACGCCGACATCGTCGGCGCGCCGGGCGATCCGGCGGTCGATCGCGCGCTCGAGGAACTGGCGTTCCACTGCAAGGCGCTGCGCGTGCTTGGCACCTATCCGCAGGAACGCCCGCGCGGTTAACGCTGAAGCCAAGCCTTGCTCCCGCTTGCCCCGCACCGTGCGCCGTGCCACCTGTGCCGCAGTGACGATACCGGCACCGGCCATACAGGGGGCGCAATCGGCGCAGGATGCGGCCGCCGCGTGGCAGCAGGTGCACGCCGACCCCACCATCCAGTACGCCCCGGTCGAACTGGTCACCGCGCCCGCTAAAACTCCCGAGTGGCTGCTTGCGCTGGAGCGCCTGCTGCGCGCCATTTTCGAGCCGATCGGACGCGCGTTGGGGCTATCATGGCCGGTGCTGCAATGGGTGCTGCTCGGGCTTGCCGTCATGCTGGCGGCCTATGCCGTGTGGCGTTTGAGCGAACCGCTGCGCCACCGCTGGCGCCGCCCGCAACCCGGCAGCGGGCACGCCGCCCAGGACTGGCAGCCCGCCACCGCCGAAGCGCGCGCGCTGCTGGAGGAGGCCGACCGGCTGGCGCGCGACGGCCGCTATGACGAAGCTACTTACCTGCTGCTGCGGCGCTCGGTCCAGCACATCGCCGCCGCCCGCCCCGACTGGATCGGCCGCGCCAGCACCGCGCGCGAGATTGGCGCAATCGGCGCGCTGCCCGAGCGTGCGCGCAGCGCCTTTGGCCTGATCGCGGCGCGGGTCGAGCGCAGCCTGTTTGCGCTGCGGGCGCTCGATGCGGATGATTGGCACGCGGCGCGCGGGGCCTATGCCGAATTTGCGCTCGAACGTTTGCCGGCCGGCCCTGCGCGATGAGCGCGGAACGCGGCAACCCCTTTTCGCCGCGCGTGGCGCTGGCGCTGGTAATGGTCGCAGCGCTGGGCTTCGTCGCGCTGTTGTGGGCGATCGGCAGCGGCATGACCGATCCCGCGCCGCAGCCCAGCGGTGCGCATGCCGGCGGCAAGGGGCTGACCGGGTTTGCCGCGCTGGTCGGCTATCTCAAGGCGCGCGATTACGAAGTGGCCGAAGTCCAGACGCGCGGCGCACACCAACGCGGCGGGCTGCTGGTGCTGACCCCGCGTCATGACACCAAGCCGGCCGCTATCGCCCGGGTGATCGCCGATCACCGCCAGTCCGGACCCACCCTGCTGATTATGCCCAAGTGGCTGGCGCAGCCTTTGCCGCAGGAGACGGGGGCGAACCGGGCGAAAGTCCGCCCCGGCTTCGTCAAACTGGTGCAGGCCGAAGCGCCTGAATGGAGGGGCTTTCACGACGAGATCAGCGTCAATCTGTCGGCCCTCAGCGGCAGCCCCGCCGCGCAGCAATGGCACGCCGCCGGCCTGCGCGGCGCGATGCCCGCGCCCGCCGCGGTGTTGTCGGGCAAAGGCGGACGGCTGGTACCGCTGGTTACCGCGGGCGGCGACGCGCGGCTGGTGGCCGGGTACTTTGCCGATGGGGGGCGCTATCCGGGGCTGCAGGCGCTGGCGCTGGCGCGCGAGCCGCCGCCGATTGCGGCAGGCGAAGACGGTGAAATCATGGTCGCGGGCGCTCCGCGTTATCCGCTGATCGCGGTGTTCGATCCCGACTTGTTCAACAATTACGGGCTTGCCCACCAAGCCAATGCGCTGCTGGCCGAACGGCTGGTGCAGGCGGCCACCAAGGGCAGCGATAACCGGGTGGTGTTCGACCTGACGCTGGCGGGCTACGGGCGCTCGCAAAGCCTGCTCGAACTGGCGTTCACCCCGCCGTTCCTCGCCGCCACGCTGTGCCTGTTGCTGGCTGCGGGGGTGGCGCTGTGGCGCGCGTACCACCGCTTTGGCCCGCCCTTGCTGGCCGCGCGTTCGATCGCGTTCGGCAAGCGCGCGCTGGTGGCCAATGCCGCCGGACTGCTGCGCCGCGCGCGGCGCCTGCACCTGCTCGGCGGGCCTTACGCCGATGCCGCGCGCGAACGGCTGGTCAAGGCACTGGCGCTGCCGCAGCGGCTGGATCCGGCCGCCGCCGAAGCCGCGATTGACCGCGCGTTGGCCCGGCGCGAACCCGGCGCACAACCGTTCTCTGCCGCCGCCGCCGACCTGCGCGGCGCGCGCAAACCCCGTGATCTGCTGCGCGCTGCGCAGCGGCTCAATCAGCTTGAAAGGACCCTGCTGCGATGACCGTTCCTGCCCCCTTGGCCTGCGCCATGACTTTGCCCGAAGTCAGCGATCTGGCGGCGCGCATCCGCGGCCAGATCGGCAAGGCAGTGATCGGCCAGACCGCCACCATCGATGCGCTGCTGACCGCGCTGCTGGCACAGGGCCACGTCCTGCTCGAAGGCCCGCCGGGTACCGCCAAGACCTTCATGGCGCAGTGTTTTGCCGCCAGTCTGGGGCTGCAGTTCGGGCGCATCCAGTTCACCCCCGATCTGATGCCGGGCGACATTCTGGGCTCCAACCTGTTCAACTTCCAGACCAGTCAGTTCACGCTCACCCGTGGTCCGATTTTTTGCGAGCTGCTGCTGGCCGACGAGATCAACCGCACCCCGCCCAAAACCCAGGCCGCCTTGCTCGAGGCGATGCAGGAACGCCGGGTCACGCTCGACGGCACCGCGCACAGCCTGCCCGCCAATTTTCTGGTGGTGGCGACGCAAAACCCGATCGAAAGCCAGGGGGTCTATCCGCTGCCCGAAGCCCAGCTCGACCGGTTCCTGTTCAAGCTCTTGGTGCCCTATCCCAGCGCCGAAGAAGAGGCGAAGATCGTCACCACTTTTGGGGCCCGCACCGGGCCACCGCGCGCCGCCGAGCTGGGGGTGGAAAGCGTGGCCGATGCGGCGACCATCGCGGCGGCCGCGGCGGCAGTCAAGACCGTGACCCTGTCGGACACCGTGACCGATTACATCGTGCGGCTGATCCGCGCGACCCGCGAGAGTGCCGATCTGGCCGCCGGGGCCAGCCCGCGCGCAGCGGTGTTGCTGGCCAATGCTGCGCGCGCCCGCGCCGCGCTCGAAGCGCGCGATTACGTGTTGCCCGACGACGTCAAGGCGCTCGCCGCGGCGGTGCTGCGCCACCGCCTGCTGCTCTCGCCTGCGGCCGAGATCGAGGGCAAGCAGGTCGAGGTGCTGGTCGCCGATCTGGTCGCCGCGACCGAGGCTCCGCGCTGATTATCATGATCACCCGCGCGTTCTTTGTCCCCACCGGCCGCGCCGCGCTGCTGGTTGCGGCGGCGGCGCCGACGGCGTTGCTGCTGGCGGTGCTGGTGCCGGGCAGCTGGGCCGCTGCGCCGCTGCTGGGCATTGTGGTGCTGGCCGTGGTGGTGCTCGATGCGCTGCTGGCCGGGCGCGCAGAAAGCCTCGAGCTGACCGTTCTGCCCGATGTCGAGGTGGGCGAACCGGGCTGGCTGCGGGTGCTCGCGCAGTTCGGCAGCGGCTGGCGCAGCCGGGTCGATTGCGCACTGGGCAGCGATGCGCGGCTGCTGCCGGGCGGTCATGTTCGTGCCGCGCTGGTGCGGGGTGCGGGCGAGGCCTGGGAGGCGCAGATCGCGTTTCGTGCGAGCCGGCGCGGCACCGCCGAGTTCGAGGAGCTGTGGCTGCGCTGGACCGGCCCGCTGGGGCTGGGCGCGCGCCAATTGCGCCGCGCGGCCGGACACAGCGTGCGGATCTGGCCCAACATCGCGCCGGTGCGCTCGCCCGCCTTGCAGGCCTTCCTGCGCGACGCGCAGTTCGGGCTGATCGCGCGGCGGATTCGCGGTGAGGGCACGATGTTCGAGGCGCTCAGCGAGTTCCAGCCGGGGATGGACAAACGCCGGATCGACTGGAAGGCCAGCGCCCGCCACGCGCACCTCTATGCCAAGGAATACGAAGCCGAGCGCAACAACCAGATCGTGTTCGCGTTCGATTGCGGGCAGGCGATGTGCGAGCCGGTGGCGGGTTTGCCGCGGATCGACCGCGCGGTCACCGCCGCGCTGACCAGCGTCTATGTCGCGCTCAAGGGCGGCGACCGGGTGGCGCTGTTCGGCTTTGCCGCGCGGCCCGAGCTGTTCACCCCGTTCGTCAGCGATGCCCGCCAGTTCAAGCGCCTGCAAGTGGCGGCCGCCGGGCTCGATTACCGTGCGCAGGAGCCCAATTTCACGCTTGCGCTGGCGACCTTGGCGGCGCGGCTCCAGCGCCGCAGCCTGGTGGTGGTGTTCTCCGATTTCACCGATCCGACCAGCGCGCAACTGATGATCGAAAGCGTGGGACGGCTGACCAGACGCCACGTGGTGCTGTTCGTCACCATGCATGATGAGGAACTGGGCGAGATCGCCGCTGCGCCGCCCGATGATCTGCAACACCTTGCCATGGCGGTCAGCGCGGACGCGCTGCTGCGCCAACGGGCCTTGGTGCTCTCGCAGCTGCGCCAGCGCGGAGTCGATGTGATCGAAGCGCCTTACGCGGCGATCGGCACCCGGCTGATCGATGCGTATCTGGCGATCAAGCGCAAGGGCGCGATCGGGTGAGCAGCTGATGGCGATATTCTCACGTTCGAGCGGCCAGGCGGCGCGCGCCGAGGCGGCGATCGCGGCGGCGGCGCTGCGTTCCGACCGCTTCCGGCAAGAGCGTGAAGCCGATTGGCAGCGGCTCGAGGCGGTGGTGACGCGGATGGAAGCGGGGCGGTTGCGGCGGATCTCCGATGCCGACGTGATCGAACTGCCGGTGCTCTACCGTACGGTTGCCTCGAGCCTGTCGGTGGCGCGCGAAACCTCGCTCGATGCCGCGACGCTGGCGTATCTCGAGGCGCTGGTGCAGCGCGCGTGGTTCCTGGTCTATGGCCCGCGCACCACGCTGTGGTCGTGGCTGGCCCGGTTCTTCGGGGGTGAGTGGAGCCGCGCGGTCCGCTCGATCTGGCCCGAACTGCTGGTGTCGTTCGCGCTGATGGCTGGCGGAACGCTGATCGGCTGGCAATTGTGCGCCGCCGATCCCGACTGGTTCTATGCGCTGATGCCGACCGGACCCGACGACCTGCGCGTACCGGGAGCCAGCCGCGATGTGCTGAGGGGCACGCTGTTCGGCCAGCAAGGGCAGGACGGGCTGAGTGTGTTCGCCGCCTTTCTGTTCAGCCACAACGCCGGCGTCGCGATCCTGTGCTTCGCGCTGGGCTTTGCGTTCGGTATCCCGCCGCTGCTGCTGCTGGTGCAGAACACCGCGATGCTGGGCGCGCTATTGTGGCTCTATCACGGCCAGGGGCTGACGCTCGACAGTGTCGGCTGGCTCTCGATCCATGGCACCACCGAACTGTTCGCGATTTTGCTGGCGGGCGGGGCCGGGCTGCATGTCGGCCGCGCGATGGCCTTTCCGGGCGAGCGCTCGGTGCTCGCCGCCGCCGCCGCCGCCGGGCAGCGCACCGCCACGGTGATGGCCGGGGTGGTGCTGATGCTGGTGGCGGCCGGGCTGCTCGAAGGATTGGGGCGGCAATTGATCGACAGCACCATCCAGCGGCTGATCGTGGGCTATGGCATGCTGGCGTTCTGGCTCGCTTATTTCTTCCTGCTGCGCCGGGTCCCGCCGGGGAGCGAGACCGAATGACCGGCGCTGCTGCCGCCCCCGCCCGCGCGTTCACCCCTGCCCCTGTCCCCAGCCGGGGCGATCGCCGCCGCACGCTGATCACGCCCGAGGGGATCGCGCTGCCGGTCAAACTGGCCAGCCGCGGCACCCGCTTTGGCGCGCTGCTGATCGACCTCACAATCATCGTGGCGATCATGATCGTGGGCTCGCTCGCGCTGTTTTACATCGGCGGCACGGTGGCGCAGATGAGCGGGGCGAGCATTGACAAGGCTTCGCCCGGGCTCAAGTCTGCGGTTCAATTCGTGCAGATCTTCTACATCGCGCTGCTGTTCCTGCTGCGTCACGGCTATTTCCTGTACTTCGAGCTTAGTCCGCGCAGTGCGACCCCGGGCAAGCGGCTGACTGGGGTGCGGGTGGCAGCGCGCGATGGCGGACGGCTGACCGCCGAAATGGTGCTGGCACGCAACCTGCTGCGCGATGCCGAGCTGACGCTGCCCTTGATCGCGCTGTTCTCGCTGATCGGCGGCGGGCTGGCCGAATGGGCGGCAATGGCCTGGCTGGCGGTGTTCGCGCTGTTCCCGCTGTTCAACCGTGATCGGCTGCGCGCGGGCGATCTGGTCGCGGGCACCTGGGTGGTCGAAGCCCCGCGGCTGAAACTGGCGGCCGCGCTGAGCACGGGCGAAACCGCTGTCAGCGGGACCAGCCAGACCACCGGCGCCTCGTACAAGTTCGGCGAGACCGAACTGGCGATCTATGGCGAATACGAATTGCAGACGCTCGAGCGGGTCTTGCGCGAGAACCGCGCCGAGGCGATGGCCGCGGTGCACGAGGCGATCTGCCGCAAGCTTGGCTGGAGCCCCGGCGCGGGCGATGAACGCGCGTTCCTCGAAGCCTATTACACCCAGCTGCGCGCGCGGCTTGAAAGCGGGATGCGGATGGGCCAGCGCAAGGCCGACAAGCATGCCGGGGGGAGCTGACAGCGCAGCGCCGCCAGCCCCCGCCCAAAGCTCAGTCGATCACTTGAACTTCATTTCCTGCCACAGCTGGGTGCCCATCTGGTGGCGATATTTGGCCCGGCTACCCGAAGCTGCAGCCATCTGCGCATCGGTTTGCTGGTTGAAGGTGCGCATCGCTGCGTCCCGGCGCATCTGCTCGGCCGCGTCGGGCAGCGATTTGTAGCGGACGACCAGGATCAGGTCGGGTTCGCCCGCCCGGTTGAACACGTTGCCGAGCACTTCATAGCTGCTGATCCAGCCCTGCTTCTTGGCGTATTCCTGCCGCCCACGCCATTGCGATGCGAGAAAGTTGGCATATTCCAGGTCGTGTCCGTCATCGACCGAGATCGAGCTGACTGCGACATATTCGCCCGGTACGAACGGATCGTCCTGGGCCATGCCGGGCACCGACCATGCCAGCGCCAGCGACGCGGCCATCAGGGCCGCTTTACGATATGCTTTCATTGATGCTTCCTCCTGTTCAGCGTGCCACCAAAAGGATTTTGGCCGGTTCACGCCTGCTACTCGGAGAGAGACGACCCTTGGATCTTTGCAGATCCCGCCCCCTAAGCAAGCTGCGAAGCTATGCCTCCATGACGCCAGAGTCAAAGCCCTCTTGCAGTGGCCTTTTCGCTCCGGCAAATGCTGGCCATGAGCGCTCCATTCCAGATCCGTGAAGACGACCTATCCGGCCCCGAAATCACCGCACTGCTGGGGCTGCATCTGGACGAGATGCACCGGTGGTCGCCGCCCGAAAGCGTCCATGCCATGCCGATCGAACGGCTGCGCGCGCCCGATGTGACCTTCTATTCGGCCTGGCACGGTGACAGCCTGGCCGCGTGCGGGGCGCTAAAGCAGATCGATCCCGCGCACGGCGAGCTCAAATCGATGCGCGCGCACCCCGATTACCGCGGGCGCGGCGCGGGCAAGGCGATTTTGACGCACCTGCTGGCCGAGGCCCGCGCGCGGGGCTACACCCGGGTCAGTCTGGAAACCGGACGACCCGCCCAGTTCCTGCCCGCACGTCGACTGTATGAAAGCCACGGATTTGCCGAATGTCCGCCATTCGGCAGCTATGCGGCCGATCCCTTCAGCATCTGCATGACGAGGGTTTTGTGAACAAGCTGCAACTCCGCCCCGCCACTGCGGCAGACCTGCCCGCGCTGTCGCAGCTTGCCACGACGGCCTTTATCGCCAAGTTCGGTGCGCTCTACAGCGCGCAGGATCTGGCGACCTTCCTGGCCGAAGAGCTGTCCGAAGCGGCCTTTGCGCGCGACCTCGCCGACCCGCAGCGGCTGATCCAGCTGGCGGTTCGCGAAGGCAAGCTGCTCGCTTTTGCCAAGCTGGGGCTGGTGTGCGGCTTCCCGGGCCATGCGCGCGGCACCCAGGCAATGGAGCTCAAGCAGCTGTATACCGCGACCGATGCGATCGGCGGTGGGATCGGCTCGGCGCTGATGGACTGGGCGATGCGCGAGCTGGCCGTACGCGGGGCCGACGAGGTGCAGATTTCGGTCTATTCGCAAAACCCCGGCGCGCACCGCTTCTACGAGCGGTACGGTTTCAGCAAAGTCGCCGATATCACCTTCAAAGTGGGCGAACAGCTCGATCCGGAATTCCTGTTCGCGAAACTGCTCTAGGGTCGGCTCCAACCCCTGCACGGCAAGACCATTTGCCGCCGCGCGCGCCAGTGCCTATAGGCGCGGCCATGTCCTCGATCCGTCCCTGGCGCGATATTGCGCGCCGTGCTTCGCGCCAGATCATGGTCGGCTCGGTCCCGGTCGGCGGAGACGCGCCGATTACCGTCCAGACGATGACCAACACGCTGACCAGCGATCCCGTGGCGACGATCGATCAGATCCGCCGCTGCGAGGAGGCTGGTGCGGACCTGATCCGGGTTTCCTGCCCCGATGAGGCCAGCACCGCCGCGCTG
>JANOTT010000121.1:0-16595 GCA_031416535.1 Novosphingobium sp.
CAGCGCGGCGGGGCGGCGGTAAGCCAGACTGTCCCCGCGGCCGGCCTTGAGCGCCTCGAACCCCAGCATCGCCGCGCCGACCGGCCCGCTCAGCCACAGGTTATCCCCCGGCTGGGCACCGCTGCGCGATGGCACCGGGCGGTGCGTCGCCCGCCCCAGCGCGGTCAATCCCAGCACCTGCGCGCCGGTGGCCGAAATCGTGTCCCCGCCCAGCAGCGGGACGCCGTAATGCGCCAGAACCTCGCTCAACCCAGCTACAAACCGCGCATCGTCTCCGCCCAGCTGGTAGCCAAGCAGCACGCCGATTGGCTCCGCGCCCTTGGCGGCCAGATCGGACAGGTTGGTCGCGACCAGCTTCCACGCGACATCTGCGGGGTCCTGCTGGGCCAAGAAATGCACCCCTTCGGCCATCACGTCATGGGTCAGGATCAGGGTTTCGGAGCCGAATTCGAGGACCGCGCAATCATCGTTGAGGCCGCGCGCTGCCGGGTGGGTCGCGAGGCCGCGCAAGGCGGCGATGAAGGCGCTTTCGGCGCTCAGCTGCGCACCACTTTCGCCACGGCATCGAGCAGGCCGTTGACGAACTTGGCCTCGCGCGATTCGAAGAATGCGTGGGCGACATCGACATATTCGGTGATCACGCTGGCGGTGGGCACGTCGGCGCGGGCGAGCAGTTCGAAGGTTCCGGCGCGCAGCACTTGCAGCAGCGTCTTGTCGAGCCGTTCAAGCCTCCAGCCGGCGGCCAGCTTGGCGGCCAGCAAGGCGTCGATCTCGTCCTTGCGCGCGGCAACGCCTTGCACCACGTCGTCGAAGAAGGCGGTTTCGGCCTCGGCGTACTGATCGCCCTCAATCTCGGCGCCGAGCCGGTGGCGGTGGAATTCGTCGAGCAGCCGGGCCAGGCTCGGCGCTTCCATATCCAGCTGGTAGAGCGCCTGGACGGCGGCCAGCCGGGCCGCCGAGCGGGCTTTTGAACGCGCTTTCATATTCCCAGCCTCAGTTCGATCGAGCGCGCATGCGCGGGCAGGCCTTCGGCTTCGGCCAGCAGAATCGCGGCCGGACCGATTGCCGCCAGCGCGGACTCGTCCAGCTGGATAAAGCTCGTGCGCTTCATAAAGTCGAGCACCGAAAGCCCTGACGAAAACCGCGCCCGCCGCCCGGTGGGCAGCACATGGTTGGGCCCGGCGACATAATCGCCAACCGCCTCGGGGGTCATCCGCCCGAGGAACACCGAGCCAGCGTGGCGGATGGCCTTGAACAGCGTTTCCGGATGCTCGACCGACAATTGGACGTGTTCGGCGGCCAGCGCATTGGCCAGCGCCGGGGCCTCGTCGAGGCTCGCCACTTCGATAATCACGCCGTGCGTATTCCAGCTTTCGCTCGCCACCCGCGCACTCGGCAGCATGGCCAGTTCGACCCCGATCCGGTCGGCCACCATATCGGCAAACAGCGGATCGTCGGTGATCAGGATCGATTGCGCGGCGGGATCGTGCTCGGCCTGGCTGAGCAGGTCGGCGGCGGCCCACTCGGGATCGGTCTGGCCATCGGCGATCAGCAGGATTTCACTTGGCCCGGCGACCATATCGATCCCGACCACGCCGTACAGCTGGCGCTTGGCCTCGGCCACCCAGGCCTTGCCCGGGCCGGTAATCACATCGACCGGCTTGATCCGCGCGGTCCCATAAGCGAGCGCGGCCACCGCCTGCGCGCCGCCGACCCGCCACAACTCGTCCACCCCGGCCAGATGCGCGGCGGCGAGAACCAGCGGATTGACCGCGCCTTTGGGCGTGGGCGTCACCACCACCAGCCGTTCGACCCCGGCCACTTTGGCGGGGATCGCGTTCATCAGCAACGAGGAGGGATAGGCCGCGCGCCCGCCCGGAACATACAGCCCGGCGGCATCGACCGCGCGCCAGCGCGCGCCCAGCCGGACCCCGGCGGCGTCGGTTTCGTCGCGGTTCTTGGGCAGCTGCTGCTCGTGAAACGCCCGGATCCGCTGTGCCGCCAGTTCGAGCGCAGCGCGCAGATCGGGGAGCAGCGCGTCGTAAGCCTCGCGGCATTCTGCGGCGCCGATTGACCAGTCGGCATCTTGCGCCAGCGCATATTGATCATGCCGCGCGGTCAGCTCGGCCAGCGCCGCATCGCCGCGCCGCCGCACATCCTCAAGGATGATCGAAACATCGCGCGCAACGCTGTCGTCGCTGTCACGCCGGTTGGCCACCAGCCGCGCAAAGGCTTGCGCAAAGCCCGGGTCGCGGGTCGAGAGGCGCAGCATCAGGCGGCCTGTTCCTGCGCTACCAGCGCGCGAAACCGATCGACCAGTGCCGCCACCCGTTCATCGGTCTTGAGCGCCGCGCGGTTGACGATGAGCCGCGCGGACACCTGCAGGATCGTCCCGGTCTCGACCAGTCCGTTGTCCTTGAGCGTCTGGCCCGATGACACCAGATCGACGATCCGGCTGGCGAGGCCCAGCCCGGGGGCGAGTTCCATCGCGCCGCTCAGCTTGACCACTTCGGCCTGCACCCCTTGGCGTTCGAAATGGCGGCGGGTCAGGTTGGGGTATTTGCTGGCGACGCGCAGGTGGCTGGAATGCGTGGTATCCTGAGCTTGCCCCGCGGGCTGCGCGAGCGACAGCCGGCAATGGCCGATTGCCAGATCGACCGGCGCATAGAGATCAGCATAAGCAAATTCCTCGACCACGTCCGAGCCGACGATCCCGGCCGACGCCGCGCCGTGCGCGACGAAGGTCGCCACATCGAACGCGCGGACGCGGATGATCCGCATGGCATTGCCCTCACACGCGAACGACAGCGCGCGGTTGGCCTTGTCATGGAAGGCGGCTTCGGGCACCACTCCGGCGCGCGCCATCAGCGGCAGCGCCTCGTCGAGGATGCGCCCCTTGGGCACGGCGAAGATGAGCGGCTTGAGCATGATTGGCGCGCGTTTAGGCGGCACGGCGGCAAAGGGCAAGGCAGTGCGGATGGCCAAGGACTATCAATTCATCGACATTCAGGCGAGCGGCCCCGGCGTGGTTGTGGCGGCGTTTGACAACCAGGTGGCCTATTGCACCGCATCGGGTGCCACTGTCACGGCGCGGGTGGTGGCGGCCTTGCGCGATCTGCTCGAGCGGGGCGCGGGCGAGGATGGGGGCGGGGCGGTCCTGGCGCGAATCCGCGCATGGCCCGGCGCGCCGCTGGCCGATGCGCTGCCGCTGCGGATCGCGGGCGGGATCCATTCGCTGATGCTTGGCGGTGCACAGCCGCAGCTTAAAGCGATCTACAGCGATCAGCCGGGGATCGACGACGCAGCCATCGTGGCCGCAGCGCTGCACGCGCATGAGGCCGCGCTGCTGCCGTGGCTCGATGGTCCGCCGCAGACCAACGAGGCCGGACGCTCGGCCAATTTTGTCGCCGCGCTGCTGTGGCTGGCCGACCACGGACTGCCGCCGCGCTTTCAGTGTCTGGAAATCGGGTCGAGCGCCGGGATCAATCTGATGCTGGCGCGCTTTCACTATGATCTGGCCGGGGTAAAGGTCGGGCCCGAACCCGGCGCGATCCGCTTTGCGCCCGAATGGCAGGGCAATCCGCCGCCCGATCATGCGATCGAGCTTGCCTCGATCAAGGGCTGCGATGTTGCCCCGGTCGATCTGACGGATCCGGCGCAGGCGCTGCGGCTCACCGCTTATATCTGGCCCGAGCATACCGTGCGGTTCGAGCGGATGGCGGCGGCGGTGGCCGAGGCCGGCAAGCATCCGCCCGATCTGGTCCGGATGAACGCCGCTGACTTTGTCGAGGCCGAACTGGCGCGCCCGCAAGCGCCGGGGACCACCCGCGTGCTGATGCATTCGATCGTGTGGCAATATGTTCCGGCCGACCAGCAGGCACGGGTCACTTCGGCAATGGCAGCGGCGGGGGCGGCGGCCACGCCAGAGCGCCCGCTGGCGTGGATTTCGCTGGAGGCCAACCGGGTGCTGCACTTGCACGAGCTGGTGGTGCGCCATTGGCCCGGCAGCGGTGCGCCGCACTTGCTCGCCCGCGCGCATCCGCATGGGGCGACGATCGACTGGCTGGTTTAAAAGATCGGAAGCTGTGTGGGGCCTGCTTCAGATCCTCCCCGGAACGGGGAGGATTTGGCCGGGGAGGATTTCAGGTGTAGGATCCGCTGCGCTACCCCTGCTCGGCATCCTCGCGCGCCAATCGCTCGGCCTTGCGCTGTTCGGCCCGGGCGCGCAGCATCTTGCCCAGCCACCAGCCGCGCTGCTCCATCGGCTCGAGCCAGCCGCCGTGGAAGCTGCCCCATTCCCACACCGCGATCAGGACGAACAGCACGGTCGTGGCGAAAAACAGCAGCAGCGCGGGCGGATGCAGCACCAGCCCGGCCACGCCGATCAGCGCCGCCAGACCCAGGCCATAGACGTGCGATGCGGGATACCACGGCTGGCTGCTCGAGATGCGCTTGAACCCCGCCAGCCCGGTGATGAACAAGGCGGATCCGCCAAACAACACCGCGGTGAATTGGCTGTGCGCTGGCTCATAGGGATGGGCGATGATCAGCTCGTCGGCCACCGCCAGCACGATGATCCCGGCGACGATCGGGATATGCCAGTAGGTAAACGCCTGCCGCGCGATCAGCCCCGGGGCCGCGTGCTGTTCGATATGCCGCGCCCCGCGCCGCGCGCCCATGTCGAAATAAAGCCACCACATCGCAAACGAGCTCAGGAAGGCGTTAAGCAGCGCGAGATCGAGCCCCGGCTGGCTGGGCGCGGCGGCATAGGACGCCCCGGTGATGATCAGCCCTTCGCCCAGCGCGATGATGATGAACAAGCCGCAGCGCTCGGCCATATGGCTGCCCGAAATCCCCCAGTCCTGCGGCCCTGACCGGCCCAGCCGCGGCACCGGAAAGAACGCGAAGGGTCCGGCATATTCGATCCCCAGCGCCAGCAGCCACAGCGCGATCCGCACCGATACGTCGTCTTGCAGCGCCCCCCACAGCCACAGCGGGGCGGTCGCGGCAAACCACAGTGTCACCCGCAGCAGATTGCGTCCGCCGCCATCGCGCTCGCGCTCCATCACCCGGCTGACGTAGAAACTCCGCCCGATCTGGATCGCGATGTAGCTGACCGCGAAGGCCAGCCCGCCGCCCCCGAAGGCGAACGGTATCGCGGCCGACATGATCAGGCTGCCCAGCATCACGCCGCCCAGCATAATCCGGTTGGCGCCGCGGTCGGGATCGATCCAGTTGGTCGCCCAGGTGGTGTACATCCACGACCACCACACCGCGCCGAACAGCAGAACACTCTTGAACGCGCCGAGCAGCGTCAGGTCGGCGAGCAGGAAGTGCGATAACTGGGTGACCGCGAACACGAAGATCAGGTCGAAGAACAGCTCAAGATGGCTGACTGCCGCATAGCCGCCGCCGTGGTTGCGCAGCATCGAGCGCCGGGCCTTGGCTTCGGCCGCTGCAATCGCGCCGCCGATCCCGCCCGCCGGACGGCGCGGTTCAGTCGCCATCGGCAGTGCGGGTCAGGAACGCGTCGAGCGCGGCGTTGAACGCTTGCGGCGCTTCCCACTGCACGAAATGGCCCACATCGGGGACCTGCACAATCGTCAGATCCTCGATCAGTTCGGCCATCCCCTCAAGGTTGGCCGGCGGCAGCGCAAAATCGTCCATCGCCCAGATCACCAAAGTCGGAATGGTCTGCTTGGGCAGCGCGAAGGGCTGCCAGCCTTCGGGCAGTTCGTAGGGCGCATCGGGCGGGAGCACTTCCATCGGGCTGGCGCGATACCAGTTGAGCATGGCGATCGCGGCTTCAGGATCCGACCAGTCGGCCAGCATCGCCGCGCGTTCGCTGTCCTCCAGCAGCGGCGACTGCTCGCGCGGGCCCATCGCCTTGATCAGCAGCGCGCCAAGCCCAAATCGCTCGACCAGCGCATCGTTGGCAGGATCGCGGAAGTCGCGGAAATACTGACTGGCGGCGCGCTGCTGGCGGTTGGTGTACAGCAGTTTGGGGAACAGCACCGGATGCGGCGCATTGGCGATCACCGCGCGGGTCACCCGGCCGCTCATCTGGCCAGTGAGCGCCACCCCCCAGGCAATCGCGCCGCCCCAATCATGCCCGATGATCGTGAACTGTTCCACCCCCAGCGCGTCGGCCAGCAGGAACACATCGCCGATCAGCTTGTCGGGGGTGTAATTGTCCGCGCCGAGCGGCTTGGACGAGCCGCGATAGCCGCGCTGATCGGGCGCGATGCAGCGATAGCGGCTGGATAAATGCGCGATCTGGTGCCGCCAGGTGCGGTGGCTTTCGGGGAAGCCGTGGAGGAAAATCAGCACCGGCGCATCGCGCGGCCCGGAATCGACCGTGTCGAGTTCGACCCCGCCCGCCAGTGTGACGCGCTGCTGCTGCATTACTCAGCGCCCTCGTTCATGCGGGCGATATAGCCTGCCGCCATGAATGCGCCGATCTGGTCGAGCAATGCGTCCGGCGTGCGGCGAGCTTCGCCCATCGCCAGTTCGGCGCCCTCGGCCACAATGATCTCGCGCTGGCCGGCCAGCATGTCCGCGATCATCTTGGCCACGGCAACGGCTGGTTCGATCCCGTTGTCGATTACTTTGTCGCTCACCCCCCGCTTTGCGCCATCCTTGGTCAAGGCGTTGCGCGAAACGTCGGTGCGGACCGAGCCGGGGTAGATATTGTGCACCTGCAAGCCCAGATGCGCCACTTCGGCGCGCAGCGCATCGCCATATCCGGCAAGGCCAAACTTGGCCGCGCAATAGGCGGTGCGCATCGGCACCCCGACTTTGCCGGCGATGCTGGAAATCATCGCAATGCGGCCCGAGCCGCGCGCCAGCATATGCGGCAGCAGCGCCTGCGTCAGCGCAATCGGGGCGAGCAGATCGACAGCGATGATCTTTTCGTAAACCGCAAACTCGGTTTCCGCCGCCAGACTGCGCTGCGAGATCCCGGCATTGTTGACCAGCAGGTCGATTTCGCCCGACCAGTTCCTTGCTTGCTCTACCGCCGGGCCAATCGCCGCATAGTCAGTGCTTTCGAACGGCAGCAGCAACACCTCGCCGCAGTCCGCCGCGACCGCCTCAAGCGCGGCCACATTGCGCCCCGACAGCACCAGCCGCGCGCCCTGCGCCGCCAGCCCCCGCGCCAGCGCCGCCCCAATCCCCGATGATGCGCCGGTGATCCACGCCGCCTGTCCTGCAAATGTCATTCATGCTCTCCCTGAAGTGGCCGATTGCGGACCGGATTGACGCTTTCGTTGTCACCGCGCGCGCGGGCTTTGACTGCCAGAGCATGGACCCGCTGGCCCGGGATGTCACCCAGCGCGCGATTGACCATGCGTTGGCGTTCCAGCCGCGACACACCCGCAAACGCCGCGCTCTCGAGCTCGACCGTGAAGTGAGATTCGCCCGTGCCATCATCGCCTGAATGGCCGTGGTGGCGTGCGCTGTCATTGATCACGGCAAGCTGCGTGGGGGCAAAGGCTGCGGTCAGCAGGCGTTCAATTTCTTTGGCGATTTCGTTGGCAAGCGGTTTGGTCATGGCTTCCCTTCTAGCCGATCAAGCGCCATGGGGAAGGGGTGAAGCACGATCGATTCCACGGGCGCAATGCCGATCGGGGCCGCCCTTGCGATGCCCCCGCCTGCCCCGAGCCGGGCGAGTTCCGGGCGCCGGGCCTGCGCTCGAACTCCTTCGATGGCCCCGGCGATTACCGCTGGTACTGTCTCGATCACGTCCGCCAGTTCAATGCCGGCTACAACTGGTTTGCGGGGATGAGCCCCGAGGAAATCCTCGCCGCGCAGCATCCGGTTCACGGCTGGGAGCGCCAGACCCGGGCATTCTCGGCCACCGCCGGGATCGACGCCGCGCCGCGCTGGGCCGATTTTGACGATCCGCTCGACGCCATCGGTGCGCGCGCCCGTGCCCGCCAGCCGGCGCAGCGCGGCGATGGCCGGATCGTCAGCCTTGAAGAACGCCGCGCGCTGGCCGCGCTCGGACTGCCGCTCGATGCCGACCGGCGCGCGCTGCGGATGCGCTACGCCGATCTGGTCCGCGCGCTCCACCCCGATCGCAACGGCGGCGATCGCAGCCACGAAGCGCGGCTGCAAAGCGTGGTCGAGGCCTATCAGTTGCTCAGGAAGGCTGCGGCGTTCGCTTGAACAAATAAAACATCGGTATCCCGATCAGAAAGATGTGCGGGAACAGTTCGAGCGCCAGCTTGAACTTGTCCGGGTTGGGGAAGGGCGTTCCGAACCGCCACTGTAGCACCAGCCCGTACATGAAACTGTAAAGCACCAGCCCGAAGAGCGTGCCCGCCTTCCACGGCGCAACCTGCCCCAGCGGGCTGTGCCGGGCGAGCCACAACCCGGCGCCGACCATCGCCGCGATCAGCGCGAAGTGGACCAGCAGCCCGGCCAGAATGCCGCCCGCGCCCCAATCATTCGCGCCATCACCAAATGGCCCGGCCGCCACCGCGCGCCACATTTGCGGCACATCGCCGCCGCGCAGCGCGGTCAGCGCAGCAGCGTAAAGCGCATCGAGCGTCCCGCACAGCAGCCAGATCCTGGGTCCGTTCACCCCGCCTCGCACAGCGCCTTGAGCTGATCGGCAACCGCGCCCCAGCCTTGCTCGAAGCCCATTTCCTTGTGATGCTCCAAGCTTTCCGCGGTCCAGTGCCGCGCAGTCGCGGTATAGCGCGTTCCCGTGCCTTCGGGCGCAATCGCGAAAATTCCGATCATGAACGGTCCGGTCGGTTGCAGATCGCCCGCAATCGCGTCGGTAAAGGCAAAGCGACGACCCTCGTCCCAGGCCAGGATGTAGCCGGGATGTTCGTTCACCTCGCCGTCGGGGCCAAACATCGTGGCCTTGCTCATTGCGCCTGGACGGCGCGCGCCAAAGTCCATTTCGGCGCGCCACGGCTTGGGGCACCACCATTGGTTGGTGCGGTTGACCATGATGTCCCACACCTTGTCGGCAGGCGCTTCGATCAGGCGGGTGACGCAGAGTTCGTGCATGGGGTTTCTCGCTGTTACTGGACTGGACCGGGTTACGCTTGTGCCGCCTTGATCAGCGCATTGTCGATCCCCTTGGCGGCTTTGTAGGCGGCGCGCGCCTGAATTCGCTCGGCATAGGCCACAAACGCTTCGCGCGGGGGGATCGAGCCGAAGGTCAGCCCCCAGTCGAGCTGGCTGCCGACATAGACGTCGGCCATGGTGAAGCGCGGGCCGCAGACATAGTCGTGCGCCGAGAAATGACCGTCGAGCGTATCGAGCACGCGCTCCAGGCTGCCGTAGCCGACCATCCCGGCGCGGCCTTCGGGGACTTCCCAGCCCATCGAACGCCCGACGATGGCCTGCTCGACCGGCCCGGCGGCAAAGAACATCCAGCGGTAATAGTCGGCCAGTTCGGCATCCGACGGCAGCAATCCGGCCTCGGGTTCGGATTCGGCAAGGTAAGCGCAGATTGCGGCGCATTCGGTGACCACCCGCTCGCCGGTTTCGCTGCGGTGGATGAGCGTGGGCACCTTGCCCATCGGATTGGCGGCCAGCAGTGCGGCGGGCTTGCCCGCCCAATCGACCAGCACCTGATCGTAGGCGGCCCCGGCCTCATGCAGCGCCCAGCGCGCAATCTGCCCGCGCGACATCGGGTTGGTAAACAGTGTGTAGGCGGCCATGTGTCAGTCTCCCTGTGGTCCGGCCACGCCGCTGTACTACGCTTTGGCACTGCCGGGGCCGGCATAGCGTCAACGATGGTTTCGCGAAACGTGCGAACGCGTTCAGGTGGTCAGTAATTCGGCCAGCTTGCGCACGGTGTTCAAGTTGCGGCCGGAGCGCTCAAGCTTGCCGGGGATTTTGAGCCGGGTGGTGCGCCAGCCGCGTCTCGAACAGTGCCTTGACCAGCGCATCGTCAAGCGGGTGGGCGAAGGATGCGCGCCATCACCGCGGCTTCGCGCGCCGCGACCTCCTGCCAGGCCGGCCGCGCGCAGATCCGTGCATACCACGCCGCGGTGCGCGGGTGCCGGGCGGGATCGGGTTCAAGCCCGACATAGCCGAGCGTGCGGAACACCGCTGCCACCGCAATATCGCCGATGCTGAGCGCGCTGCCGGTCAGCCAGTCCGCTTCGGGTGCAACCCCTTCGAAATAATCGAGCACCGGCGCCAGTTCGGCCTCGCCTTGCGTGGCGGCGGCTTCGTCGCCGGTCAGCCCGAGGAACTTCGGCCCGACAAACCGGTTGAACACGATCTTGCCGCCCGCCGGGGTCATGATCGTATCGGCGAATTCCTCGAACCAGACCGCTGTCGCTTTTTGCCGGGCATCGCCGGGCAGCATCGGCGGAGCGGGGTGGAGGGCATCGAGGTAGGTGACGATCGCGGTCGAATCGGCCAGCGTGAAATCGCCGTCCTGCAGCGCCGGGATTTTGCGGAACGGGCTCGCCGCCAGAAATTCCGGCGCCGGGTTGGCCGGATTGCCCAGCACGGTTTCAACCGCGATGCCCTTTTCCGTAGCGACCAGATGGACCTTGCGGACAAATGGTGAAAGCGGGAAGCCAAAGACCTTCATCGGTAATCTCCAATTCGAGTCGCAGATTGCAACGCAAACCGTATTGCAGGAGGCCGCGCGCGCGTATAGGCGGGGCAGCGCCATGAGTGACATTCCCAACGCCCAGCCGGGCACCGCCTCCGATACGATCCTGCCCGCACCCGACCGTCAGGTCTCGGTCCGCGAACTGTTCGGGATCGACGTCGACATGATGGTCCCCGCGTTTTCCCAAGCCGACGAGCGCGTGCCCGATAACGACGGCAGCTATGTGTTCGATCCCGATACCACGCTGGCGATCCTGGCCGGCTTTGCCTTCAACCGGCGGGTCATGGTCCAGGGCTATCACGGCACCGGCAAATCGACTCACATCGAACAGGTCGCCGCGCGGCTCAACTGGCCGACCATCCGCATCAACCTTGATGCGCATATCAGCCGGATCGACCTGATCGGGCGCGATGCAATCGTGCTGCGCGATGGGCTGCAGGTCACCGAGTTTCGCGAAGGGCTGTTGCCGTGGGCGCTGCAGCACCCGGTCGCACTGGTGTTCGACGAATACGACGCGGGCCGCCCCGATGTGATGTTCGTGATCCAGCGCGTGCTGGAGACCGAGGGTAAGCTCACGCTGCTCGATCAGAACCGCGTAATCCGGCCGAACCCGTACTTCCGCTTGTTCGCGACCGCCAACACCGTTGGGCTGGGCGATACCAGCGGGCTGTATCACGGCACGCAAGCGATCAATCAGGGCCAGATGGACCGCTGGAACATTGTTGTTGGCCTCAATTATCTGCCCGCCGCGGTCGAGTGCGAGATCGTGCTGAGCAAGTCCGAGGGTGCTTCTGCTGAACTCGTCAGCAACATGGTCAAGGTCGCCGACCTGACCCGCCAAGGCTTCATCAACGGCGATATCAGCACCGTGATGAGCCCGCGCACGGTCATCACCTGGGCGCAGAACACCGCGATCTTCAAGGATCCGGGCTTCGCGTTCCGGCTGTCGTTCCTCAACAAGTGCGATGAGACCGAGCGGATGCTGGTGGCGGAATACTACCAGCGGGTGTTCGGGACCGACTTGCCCGAAAGCGTGGTCGGCAAGGCGTGAACCCGCTGCGCCTGATCGCGCCGGTGCTGCTGGCGCTGTGCGCCGGGCAGGCGGGGGTGGTCACCGCGCAGGAAAGTCCGCCAGCCGGCGCGGCCAAGGTGGTGTATTATCCGGCGCTGGCGAACGGCCCAGCGGTGCTCGATCAGGCGTTGGCGAAAGCCGCTGCCAGCAACCACCGCGCCATAATCGTGTTCGGCGCCGACTGGTGCCACGATAGCCGCGCGCTGGCCAAAGTGCTGACCTCCGAGGCGTTTAAAACCGAGTTTTCAGCGCGCTACGACGTCACCTTGATCGACGTGGGCAGGCCGCAAACCGGTGCCGGGCGTAATCTCGAACTGGTCACGCGGCTTGGGGTCAAAAACCTCAAAAGCACCCCGGCGCTGTTCGTGATTGCGCCGCAGGGCAAACTGCTCAACGGCAACAAGGATGCGGTCAGCTGGCGCAACGCCGAAAGCCGGGGCACTGACAAGATCCTGGCGTGGTTTCGCAGGTTCGACAAAAAGTAGCGCTGCCAGAGCGCCTTACTCCCCCTCCCAGCCATCGAGCAGGTCGGAAAATTCGTCGGCGTGTTCTTCTTCCTGCTCGAGGATGTGCATCAGGATCTTGCGCGTCGTGGTGTCGCGGTCGCCGATGTAGTGGATCAGTTCGCGGTACGAATCGATTGCGATGCGTTCGGCCACCAGGTCTTCCTTGACCATATCTTTCAGCGTCTTGCCTTCGCGGTATTCGGCGTGGCTCAGTCTGGTCAGGTTGTCGGGATTGAGGTCGGGGTCACCGCCCAGCTGGACGATCCGCTCGGCCAGCATCATCGCGTGCGCTTGTTCGGCATGGGCATGCTCGAGGAAGTGCGCCTTGATCGGCTCGGACACCAGCCCGGTCGCGGTGTGATAATGACGGGTATAGCGCAGCACGCAGACCCATTCGGTCGCGAGCGATTCCTGCAGCTTGGCGATGATCGTTTCGCGATCCGCCGGATAGCTTTTGGTGACCGCGCCATCATCGATATTCTTGCGGGCATTGGCGCGCAGGGTTTTGACGTCGGTGAACTGCGCGTCGGGTTTGGATGGGGCGGTCGCCATGATGCTGGGTCCTTGCTGCATATGAAAAGCCGCCCCTTGCGAGGC
Organism: Novosphingobium sp.; assembly: GCA_031416535.1. Lineage (GTDB taxonomy): Bacteria > Pseudomonadota > Alphaproteobacteria > Sphingomonadales > Sphingomonadaceae > Novosphingobium. Next base: position 12,770 of record JANOTT010000121.1, read on the forward strand.
GGCTTTTCTGGAACGTTACAAATGCCAAGCGGTTCCCGCGAGCCGCGCGGGATTATCCGGCGCTGGGGACCACCAGGTATTTCTCATTGGTGCGGCGCGCGTTGTATTGGCTGACCGCATCCTTGGTCAGCATCCCTTCCAATGACACTTCGGCCTTGTAATAGCTGGCAAAAGTGGTGGTCAGGTCTTTGGCCACGCGGCCGCGCATCCGCCCGACCACTTCCATCCCGGCCTTGGCCATGAACGGGGTCAGCAGCCACCCGGCCAGATCCCAGGTCAGCCCGAACGCGCGGTTAAGCACCGTCGGCCCAATGTCGAGCGCGCCGTAGATATAGACCTTCTTGGCCTCGCTCGAGCCATAGCGGCTGAACACCGCGCCGCGGCTGGCGGCGGCTTCCATCGCGGTCAGGATCTGTCCGGCCAGCGTCCCGCCGCCAATCGGATCGAACGCCAGCATCGCCTTGGTCTCGGCAATCGCGTCGATCAGCTTGGGCATAAAATCGGGCGCGGTCATATCGAGCACGTGCGTTGCGCCCAGGTCTGTCAGCAACTTCACCTGTTCGGCCGAGCGCACGATGTTGACCAGCGGCACCCCGTCTTCGAGGCAGATCTTGACCAGCATCTGGCCCAGGTTGGACGCTGCCGCCGCATGGACGATCCCGGTGAACCCTTCGAGCTTCATCGTCTCGACAAACCCCAGCGCGGTCATCGGATTGACGAAGCTGGAGGCGGCCTGCGCGGGCGCAACGTCAGCGCCAACCGGCATGCACATCGCGGCATCGGCATAGGCATAGGAGCCGTAGGCGGTGCCCGGCACGCAGGCGACCAGCTTGCCCAGCAGTGCCTCGGCGCCCGCGCCTGCGGCCACCACGGTGCCCGCCGCTTCGTTGCCCGCAGGCATCGCCATGCCGTGGCGCGCTTTCATTGCGCGGGTGGCATTGCCGGGCATCTGCGCCACGACCTTGCCGGGCGTGTAGACGGCAGTTTCGGTATCGGCCGAGGCGAACAGCAGGCCCAGGTCGGACGGATTGATCGGGGTCGCCTCGACCTTGATCAGCACCTGCCCGGGTTTGGGCTCGTCCCAGGTCTTGTCATTGAGCTGGAGCGTCAGCGTGCCATCCGCGTCGAGCTGGGTGGTGAGCTGCTTGCCGGTGTAAGTCATGGTAATCTCCCGAATCCGAGCCGCTGTCTGCGGCGTTTCAAATTGCAACTTAGTGCCTCATTCGCCGGGGTAAAGCGCCCTGACAAAATACAGTCCCGCACTGGGCGCGTTGAGCCCGAGTTGCTGGCGGTCGCGCGCGGCCAAGACCTCGGCGATCTGGCGCTCATGCCAGCGCCCCATCCCGACCAGGGCCAGGCACCCGACCATCGAGCGAACCTGATGCTGGAGGAAGCTGCGCGCTGCTGCCTCAATCAGCACGTGATCGCCCGCGCGCCGCACAGTCAGCTGATCGAGCGATTTGACCGGGCTGGCCGATTGGCAATGGGCCGAACGGAAGGTGGTGAAATCGTGCGTGCCGACCAGCGCCTGCGCGGCGCGGTGCATCGCCGCTGCGTCCAATGCGGGCCGCACATGCCACGCCCGGTCACGCTCCAGCGCTGGCGGCGCGCGGCGGTTGTGGATCCGGTATAGATACGCGCGGCCCGTGCACGAAAACCGCGCGTGCCAATTATCCGCCACCACCGCGCAAGTCAGCACCGCAATCGGCGCGGGCCGCAGCAACGCGTTAAGCGCCTCCATCAAGCGGAACGGGGTGATCGCCTTGGCAATATCGAGCTGCGCGCGCATCGCCAGCGCATGGACCCCGGCATCGGTGCGCCCAGCGGCGGCGAAGGCACCCGCCTCGCCGGTGATTTGCAGCACCGCCGCTTCGATTGCCGATTGCACCGTCGGCCCGTTGGGCTGGCGTTGCAGACCCATGAACGGGGTGCCGTCGTATTCGAGGGTGAGCGCGAAGCGGGTCATTGGGCGGTTTTGCGCTGACAACACCACCCCCGAACCCCCTCCTGTGAAGAAGAGGGGGAGTCAGGTGCGCCGCGGCAAAGCCCCCTCCCCTTCACAAGTGGTGGTTGGGGGTGGTGGCCCCGCATAATGGGTTGTGTGTCAGACAAGCCGCGTCCCCGCCGCAATCGCCCGCCCGCGCAGCAATTCCTCGACCGGCATCACCGGGCGCCCGGCGCGCTGGATCAGGGTGGGGCGCAGCGCGGCGTGGCCGCAGGCGATCGTTAGCTGGTCATCGAGCGTGGTTCCCGGCGCACCTTCGCGCGCCACGACTTGCGCGGCCAGCACGCGGTACCGCTCGCCCGCCAGCTCGAACCACGCGCCCGGCGCCGGGGCAAAGGCGCGGATCTGGCGTTCGATCTGTTCGGCGGCGTGGCTGAAATCGATCCGGGTCTCGGTCTTGTCGATCTTGGCGGCATAGGTCACCCCCAGCGCGGGCTGCGGGGTGGGGGGGTGCCCCGGCAAATCGGCCAGCACCGCGATCATCAGGCTGGCGCCCAGTTCGGCCAGTTCGGCGGTCAGTTCGCCGCCGGTCTTATCGTCCACCGGAGTGCGCGCGATGGCCAGCATCGGCCCGGTGTCGAGCCCGGCTTCCATCTGCATGATCGTCACGCCGGTAACCGGATCGCCCGCCAGCACCGCGCGGTGGATCGGCGCCGCCCCGCGCCAGCGCGGGAGCAAGCTGGCGTGGAGGTTGAGGCAGCCCAGCCGCGGCGCATCGAGCACCATTTGCGGCAGAATCAGGCCATAGGCGGCGACCACCGCGATATCGGCCTCGAGCGCGGCGAAATCGGCCTGCGCTGCCAGATCGCGCAGACTGCGCGGGGATCGCACCGCAATCCCCAGGGCTTCGGCCAGACGCTGCACCGTCGAGGGCTGGAGCTGCTTGCCCCGGCCCGCCGGGCGCGGCGGCTGGGTGTAAACGGCGACGACCGCATGCCCGGCCTCGACCAGCGCCAGCAGCGCCGGCCCGGCAAAGTGTGGGGTTCCCATGAAAATGACTTTCAACTTCGGGGGCATCAGTGGCTTTGCCTTTCCTGCTGCGCGGCCCTATCTGGGGCGGCATGGCATCGCAAGAGATCGAAACGCTGACCGCCGCCCTGGCCAAGCTGCCAGGGCTGGGCCCGCGTTCGGCGCGGCGCGCGGTGCTGTGGCTGATCAAGCGCCGAAACGGCGCGCTGGGCGAGCTGGTCGAAGCGCTGGGTGCGGTGCGCGAGCGGCTGATCGAGTGCCACACCTGCGGCAATGTCGATACTGCGGACCCGTGCGGGATCTGCGCCGATCCGCGCCGCGATCCGCGCGCGCTGTGCGTGGTGGAAGATGTGGCGGACCTGTGGGCGCTCGACCGCGCACGGCTGTTCGCGGGGCGCTATCACGTGCTCGGCGGGCGGCTTTCGGCGCTCGACGGGGTGCGCCCCGAGGACCTGACCATCGGCCAGCTGATCGAGCGCGTTTCGCGGGGCGGGATCGACGAAGTGGTGCTGGCGATGAACGCCACGCTCGAGGGCCAGACCACCGCGCACTACATCGCCGAACGGCTGGAAGACTATCCGGTGCGGCTCACGCAATTGGCGCATGGACTGCCGGTGGGAGGTGAGCTCGACTACCTTGACGAAGGAACTTTGGCGCAGGCCTTGCGGGCAAGAAGGCCTATGGGATGAGCAGTGGCGCGCGTGCTGCGACAGGCTCAGCATGAGCGGAACTTGTTGCTGGTTCTTTTCCCAACCCCGTTCATGCTGAGCCTGTCGTAGTACACGAGCTCCCCTTGCCGTATTGGCTGACACAAACTATCTGCACATTCATGGCTTTTCGCGAAATCCTCGA
>JANOTT010000122.1:0-11797 GCA_031416535.1 Novosphingobium sp.
AGGTCTTCGGCGTAGAAATGGTGACGACCGCGCCCGCCATCCTTGGCAGCGTAAAGCGCAAGGTCGGCGTTGCGGATAAGGGCTTCGGAAGTCACCCCATCTTCAGGCGAAAAAGCGATCCCGATCGAGGCCCCTATCATCACCCGGTGGCCGTCGATCGAATAGGGTTCAGATAGGTCGTGGATCACCCGGACCGCCAGTTGCGCCAGATCATCCCGCCGGTGCCGCCCCGGCAGCACCATCTGGAATTCGTCGCCGCCGAGCCGGCCGACCCGGCCCGTTTCGCCAATCGTGCGTTCCAGGCGGCTGGCGACCTGCGTCAGCAGATAATCGCCGGCTGGATGCCCCATGGTGTCGTTGACCTGCTTGAACCGATCAAGATCGAGCAAGAACACGGCACAGGCACGGTGATCGAGATTGGGAGCGGCGAGGATCTTCTCGAGCGTTTGCGCCATCTGCAAGCGATTGGCGAGCCCGGTGAGCGAATCGTAGTGCGCCAGGCGCGCAGCATTTTCCGCCGACCGGCGTTTTTCTGTCAGGTCGTTGCCCGAACCGCGGAAACCGACGAAATTGCCGAAGCTATCGTATAGCGGGCGGCCGTTGACTGACCACCACCGTTCCTCGCTGCGCGTGGCAGCCCGCAACGCCAATTCGCTGAAGGCCGATCGTGCGCTCAGGTGGAAGGCCAGTGTGCGCTCGTTTTCCTGGCCTTGCGGATCGGGCATGAACAGGTCGGACAATGGCCGGCCGATCAGTTGCGCGGTTTCGGTACTCAGCTGGCCGCCGATCGGCGGCGAGACATAGACCAACTGCCCGCGTCGGTCGGTTTCCCAGAACCAGCCTTGTCCAGTCTGCTCGAAATCATTCAGAATATCTTCGGCGCGCAATTGCGCCCGCTGCCGCTGGCGATCAGCAAGCGCGTCGCGTGCATCGCTGTGCGACTGGCGTAGCGAGGTGTACAGCCCAACCGCACCGCCGATTGCCAAGGCAAAAAATCCCCCACGCGTGCCCGAAATTATTGCCACGCCGCCCCACAGGCCCAGTTGCGCGATCGTGATACTGGCGACGCGCCGGTGCAGAATGATGGTCGCCAGCGAACTGGTGATGACGAGAATTCCGAGCGAATCTTGCAAGCGGGCATTCGGAAATGCGGTCCAGCGCGCGATGGCCATGCCAAACAGCAGCATCGGCAGCCCGACCAGCAACGCGGCCAGCCCGTTGCGCTGCGCCGCTGCATCCAGTCGCTCACGCTCGATCCGTGCCGCAAGTGGGGTCATGGCAGCAATCGCAATGCACGCCAGCGCAATTCCGATCGTTGCCAGATGCGGTACAGTCAGCGTCGAGATGCCGGTCAGAACCATCGCACCAAAAAAGATCGGCGCCATCAACATCCAGTTGGGCTCGATCAGATCAGACAACCCGTCTCGGGCCGAGCCCCGTCGCCGCGCTGGCCCCGCGGTGCGCGCGGCTTGCGCGTTGATCGCAATGACCGTCGCGCTCTGGTCCGCCGGCACGCGCGTTCGCTTGCGCTCAAGCGGCGCCGGTTCCAGGACTTCGGCCTGTCTCGCGAGTTCAGCGGACATAACCCCGCATGTCGCATGCAAGCGCTTGCGAAACGATTAAGTTTACGAACAATCCGCGTAGTTTTCCGTGCCGCCAAGCTGGTTATGACAGGTCGCTTGAAATGACTTCACCGGCAAGGCATGGTCATCGCAGCAAACACAAAGACTATCGGGATGCAGGCATGACCAAAAGCAACTCACTGCTCGAGAACGAAGCGGCCCAGTCGACCACCGCGCTTGGGCCGCTGGTCGGGTTGGCGCGTGAGGATTTCGTCGGGGCGATTGCGCTGCTGCTGCGTGAGACGGCGTCCGATCCGGCCCGCACGGCCAAGCACATGCGCAACTTCGGCGAAGAGATGGTTCAGATCATGACCGGCAAGTCCGAGCTGGCGCCCGATCCCAAGGACAAGCGCTTCAAGGATCCGGCGTGGCAATACAACCCGTTCTTCCGCGCCGGTGCGCAGTATTACCTGGCGGTCCAGAAGGGCGTGAAGAACTGGATGGATGACCTCGAGCTTGACGATCTGGAGCGCGACCGGGCCAATTTCATCTCCAACATCATCATCGATAGCCTGTCCCCCACCAACAGCCTGATCGGCAATCCTGCAGCGCAGAAGCGGCTGATCGACAGCGGCGGGCTGTCGCTGATCAAGGGGCTGAAAAACGCCTATAACGACATGGTCCACAACCACGGCATGGTCAGCATGGTGGACAAGCGCCCGTTCAAACTGGGTGAGAATGTCGCCGCCTCCAAAGGCAGCGTGGTGTACCGCAACGCGATGATGGAGGTGATCCAGTACGCCCCCACCACCGAGCAGGTTTACGCCCTGCCGCAGCTGACAATTCCGCCGCAAATCAACAAGATGTACATCAACGACCTGAGCCCCGAGAAATCGGTGGTCAAATACCAGCTCGACAACGGTATCCAGACGTTCACGATCAGCTGGAAGAACCCGACCAAGGATCAGGGCCACTGGGACATGGCCGATTATGTCGGCTCGTGCCGCGAAGCGATCGACGTGGTCGCGCAGATCACCGGATCGGCCAAGGTCAACGTCTCGGCCGGTTGCTCGGGCGGGCAGACCGCCGCGATGCTGGCGAGCAAGCTGGCCGCCGACGGCGACGACCGGCTGGGCTCGCTGACGCTGATGGTCTGCGTGCTCCACCCCAAGCAGAACGATATCGAGGCCGGGGCGCTGATGTCGGCCAACGGGCTGGAACTGGCCAAGCGCCGCGCGGCCAAAAAGGGGATCGTCAAGGGCAACGATCTGGCGCGCGGGTTCGCGTGGCTGCGGCCCAACGACCTGATCTGGAACTACGTGATCAACAACTACCTGATGGGCGATGATCCGCCGGCCTTCGACGTCTTGTTCTGGAATGCCGATGCGACCAACCTGTCGGCCGCGCTGATGGGCGATTTTCTGGAGATCTTCGAAACGCTGGCTTTCACCAAACATGGCGAGATCGAAATGGTCGATCACCGCGTCGATCTGTCCAAGGTCAAAAGCGATCTGTTCCTGCTGGGCGGAGTGACCGATCACATCACCCCGTGGCGCGCATGTTACCGTTCGACCCAGCTGTTCGGATCGAAGGATGTGACCTTTGTGCTGAGCCAGTCGGGGCACATGCAGGCGATCCTCAACCCACCGGGCAATCCCAAAGCCAAATATTTTGTGTCGAAAAAGTCCGGACATCCGCCCGCCGATGTTGACGCGTGGCTCAAGGGGACTGAGGAGGTCGCCGGAAGCTGGTGGCCGCTGTGGATGGAATGGATGCAAAAGCGCTCGGGCAAGCAGGGTCCCGCGCCCGCGGCGCTGGGCAGCAAAAAGCACCCGCCGCTCGAAGCCGCCCCGGGCCTCTATGTGCTCGAACAGGCCTGAAGGAAACGCGTTCGTGAAAGACAAGCTTACTGCTGAATTCTCGATGGAAGTGGTTGGTGGGCGCACCTTGCGCGTCGCGCGCTGGCGCTGGGACATGGCCAGCGACCACCCGGCAATCCTGTTTTTCAACGGCATCGGCGCCAATATCGAAGCGGTCGCCCCGCTGGCCGAGGCCTTGACCGAGCGGCGCTTTATCATGTTCGACATGCCCGGCGTCGGCAAATCGCCCGAGCCGGTGGTGCCGTACAACACCTTCACCATGAGCTGGATCGCCAAGGAACTGCTCAAGCGGTTCGACGCCGGGGTGGTCGATGTGATGGGGGTTTCGTGGGGCGGCGCAATGGCGCAGCACTTTACCTTGCAGCATGGCAAACACGTGCGCCGCCTGATCCTGGCGGCAACCACTGCGGGTATGCTGATGCTGCCGGGCAACCCGGCGGCGCTTTCCAAAATGGCCGACCCGCGCCGCTATGTCGACGCGGCGTTCATGGAGAAGCATTTCATGACGCTTTACGGCGGGCTGACCGGCGGCAAGAGCGAACATATTGGCCGGCTGACCCCGCCCACGCCGCGCGGCTATGTCTACCAGTTGCTCGCCATGCTCGGCTGGACCAGTGCGCCAGCCTTGCCGTTCTTGAAAAAGCCGGTGCTGATCATGATGGGCGAGGATGATCAGATCGTTCCGCTGGCCAACGGCAAGTTCCTTGAAAAGCTGATCCCGGGCAGCCGGCTCGAGATTTTCGAGCAAGGCGGACACCTGTTCATGCTGACACACCGCGAACAGACGCTGTCATCGATGCGCGCGTTTCTGGATGCGCCGGATCAGCAGGACTTGCGGGCGGCGTAATGGGGCAATGCCGCGCGTGTCCCCTTAGGGGAAGCTCAGGACATGCTTCGGCAGGCTCAGGATGAACGGACGTTTGATTTGATCTTTCCCAAGACCCGCTCAGCCCGAGCTGGTCGAAGGCCACGCGAAACGGAGCCCCTTGCATGCGTCACATTGCGATCATCGGCTCGGGTCCGGCGGGGTACTATACCGCCGAGGCCGCGCAGAAGCAGTGGGGCGATGATGTCCGGGTCGATGTGTTCGACATGCTGCCGGTGCCTTACGGGCTGATCCGGAGCGGGGTCGCGCCCGATCATCAGTCGATCAAAGGCGTCTCGCGGCGCTACGAGGGCACCGCCCTGTCGGACAATGTCCGGTTCGTCGGCAACGTGATGATCGGCCGCGACATCTCGATCGCCGAGTTGCAGGGGCTGTACGATGCGGTGGTGCTCGCGACCGGAGCGCCCAATGACAAGCCTGCGGGTATCCCCGGCGAAAACCTCGCCAATGTGTTCGGCAGCGCGGCGTTTGTTGGCTGGTATAACGGCCATCCGCAGTTCGCCAATCTGAACCCCGACCTGTCAGGAAGGGCGGCGGTGGTGATCGGCAACGGCAACGTCGCGCTCGATGTGGCGCGAATTCTGAGCAAGACTTCCGGCGAATTCCACGGCAGCGATATCGTGACGCATGCTTATGATGCCTTGGCCAGATCGCGGATCGAGCACGTGGTTTTGCTGGGCCGACGCGGTCCGCACCAGATTGCGATGACCCCCAAGGAACTGGGCGAACTGGCACATCTGGAGCGCGCCTGCCCGCGGGTCCAACCGGCCGACCTGCCCGATGCCGGCGAAGACCTGTTCCTCGAGCCGGGCCAGCGCAAATCGGTCACCCACCTCAGGAGTTTCGCCGCGATCCCCGAAGCGTTCCGATCCGACAAACCGGTCGAGATCGAGTTCGATTTCTTCGCCAGCCCCAAGGCCATTCTGGGTGAAGACAACGTAACCGGGATCGAAGTTGAACGCACCGTGCTCGACAGCGCGGGCCGCGCCAGCCTGACCGGGGAGACTTACACAATCCCGTGCAGCCTCGTCATCACCTGTATCGGCTACAAAAGTTCGCCCATTCCCGGGGTTCCGTTCGAAGAAAGCGCCGGGCGCTTTGCCAACGATGAAGGGCGGATCCTGCCGGGGCTGTACTGCGTCGGCTGGGCGCGGCGCGGGCCGTCGGGCACGATCGGCACCAACCGCCCCGACGGATTCAGTGTGATCGAGAAGATTGCGGCTGATCGTGCCAGCGGCGGCGGCAAGCTGGGGCGCGCCGGGTTCGATGCACTGGCGAAGACGCGCGACCTGCAAATAGTCACCTTCCGCGACTGGAAGAAGATCGAAGCCGAGGAACAAAAACGCGCCCGCGACGGCGCCCCGCGTGAGAAATTCGTCGATATCGCCGCGATGATCAAAGCGCGCGGGGAGTAGCCGACGGGCAGTACGCGGCCTTCGACGGGCTCAGGCTGAGCCTGTCGCAGCCCACGCGCCCCGCCCGCACTACACGCAACGTCCTTGCCCCCGCCGCCAACAAATGATTTAACCGCCCGGTTAAGCGCGCACCAGAGTCGCGCGAGCCGGAGAGAGCCCATGGCAACCTATGACCTGATTATCCGCGGCGGCACGATCGTCGATGGCACCGGCGCACCGCGCTTCACTGGTGATGTGGCAGTCAAAGACGGTCTGATCGCGGCGGTCTGGCCCCAAGGCAAGGGCGCGCACGGCGATGCGGCCAATGAAATCGACGCCGCCGGAAAGATCGTCGCACCTGGCTGGGTCGATATTCACACGCATTATGATGGCCAAGCCACCTGGGATCAGGAAATGGCCCCGTCCAGCTGGCACGGCGTGACCACGGTGGTGATGGGCAATTGCGGCGTGGGGTTTGCTCCCGCCGCGCCCGATCGGCACGGCTGGTTGATCGCCTTGATGGAAGGGGTTGAGGATATTCCCGGCACCGCGCTCGCCGAAGGAATGAAATGGAACTGGGAGAGCTTCCCCGAATACCTCGATGCGCTGGAGGAACTGCCGCGCACGGTCGACGTTGGCACGCATGTGCCGCACGGCGCGGTGCGCGCCTATGTGCTGGGCGACCGCGAACGGCCCGGCGCGGTGCCGACTGAGGCTGACATCACCGCTATGTCGGCAATCGTCGAAGATGGTCTGCGGGCGGGCGCTTTGGGGTTCTCAACCAGCCGCACCGTGCTGCACCGCTCGATCGACGGCGAAGTGGTGCCGGGCACCACCGCGACCAAGGACGAGCTGATCGGGATTGGCCGGGCGATGGGCCGGGTCGGCCACGGGGTGTTCGAAATGGCCAGCGACATGCGCCGCGAATGGGACGAGTTCGGCTGGATGGGCCAGCTCAGCCGCGAAACCGGGTTGCCCTGCACGTATGCCGCGCTGCAATCGATCGCCAAGGAACTGTCGCTCGAGGAACAGATCACGCAGATGCGCGCCGAGAACGACAACGGCGCCAATATCGTCGCGCAGATCGCGCTGCGCGGCAACGGCATCGTGATGGCGTGGCGCGGCACGGTCCATCCGTTCCGCCTGCGCCCCAGTTGGGTCGCGATCATGGACCTGCCATGGGAAGCGCAAAAAGCCAGGCTGCTCGATCCGATGTTCAAGGCAAAGCTGCTGAGCGAAGTCCCCGATTACAGCGCGGTAAACCAGGACATCATCGGCTTGGTCAAGGTGGTCAGCGGCGGTTGGACCATGCAGTACGAAATGGACGACGATTTCGACTACGAACCGCAGGCCGAAGCCAGCATCGCCGGGCGCGCGGCAGCGGCGGGAAAATCACCCGACGAGTACGCCTATGACCTGCTGTGCGGCGACGATGCAACCGGGTTCATCTACCTGCCGATCCTCAACTACGCCGATGGCAACCTCGATTTCCTCGAGGCGCTGCAGGCGAGCGACGATTGCGTCAATTCGCTGTCCGACGGCGGCGCGCATTGCGGGACGATCTGCGATGCCGCCAGCCCCACGTTCATGCTCGAACACTGGGTGCGTGACCGCAAACGCGGCGGGCGGATCAGCCTTGAAGTGGCGATCAAGCGCCAGTGCCACGATACTGCGCGGCTCTACGGCCTCGACGATCGCGGCGTGATCGCGCCCGGCTACCTCGCCGATCTCAATGTCATCGATATGGACGCGGTCAAGCTGGGCAAACCGTGGCTGGCGTTCGATCTGCCGGCGGGCGGCAAGCGCCTGTTGCAACGCGCCGAGGGCTATGTTTGCACGATCAAAACGGGCGTGGTCACGTTCAAAGACGGCACCTGGACCGGGGCCACCCCCGGCGGCTTGATCCGCGGACCGCAGCGCGCGGCCATGCTGGAGGCGGCAGAATGACAATGCGCGCAGTCCGCGTCGGCGCGCCCGCCAGTCTCGACACCCTGCTGGCGGTTAGCGCCGACGATCCGGGCCAGCCCGGCCCCGGCCAGATCCGGGTCAAGCTGGCGGCCAGCTCGCTCAATTATCATGACTTTGCCGTCGTCACCGGAATGATTCCGGCGGCGGCGGGGCGCATCCCGATGTCTGACGGCGCGGGCACGGTCGAAGCGGTCGGCGACGGGGTGACGCAGTTCAAGGCGGGCGATGCAGTGGTCTCCACCTTTTTTCCCCAATGGCTCGACGGCAGCCCGCCCGCGACTGCGTTTCGCGGCGTACCCGGCGACGGGATCGATGGCTATGCCTGCGAAGCGGTGGTCACCTCGGCAAATTCGTGGACCCGCGTTCCAGCCGGATATTCACATGCCGAAGCCGCCACGCTGACTTGCGCCGGGCTGACGGCGTGGCGCGCACTGTTTGTCGATGGGGTGACTGTGCCGGGATCGACCGTGCTGATCCAGGGCAGCGGCGGAGTTTCGGTGTTCGCGCTGCAAATGGCCAAGGCCGCGGGCGCACGGGTGATCGCCACCAGTTCCTCGGACGAGAAACTTGCCAGGCTTAAATCTTTGGGCGCGGACCAGCTGATCAATTACAAGGAGGTGCCCGCATGGGGTGCCAAAGTGCTGGAAATCACCGGCGGTGCAGGCGTCGATACGGTGGTTGAGATCGGCGGCGCTGGCACGCTTGACCAATCAATGATGGCGACCCGCGTCGGCGGCCACGTCGCGCTGATCGGGGTGCTGGCGGGCTTTGCCGGGCCGGTGCAGACCGCGCTGCTGATGGCCAAGAACCTGCGCGTCCAGGGCCTGACCGTGGGCAGCCGCGCCCAGCAACTGGCGATGATCGCGGGGATCGAGGCCAATGGGATCAAGCCCGTGATCAGCGATCACTTCCCGCTGGAAAATCTGGCCGACGCCTTCCGCCATCAAGCCGCCAACGCGCACTTCGGCAAGATCGTGGTCGATATTTAAGGTTCGATAATTATTCCCACTGCCGGGTCGGCATGGCCGGCGAGCGTATCGGCAAAAGCAGCTTGCGCAGCTTCCAGACCGCTGCGCCGATCAACCCGCACGGTGCCTGCGGTTTCGCTGACAAAGCGCTGCCAGCTTGCCGCGATCGCCGCGCCGAATGCCTTGGGGCCAAGCTCCTTGATCGCCGCCACGGCATGGTCGGGCGCGAAGAACAGCACCGGCTTCGGCCCCGGCAAGTCGCCATTGTCGCGGCCGAAGCCAGCGCCCACGTGCGTCGCGCCGACGGTACACGAATAGCGCAGGTGGTCCCCCAGCGCAGTGTGAACCTGGTGTAACAGTGCGGCGTTGCCAGCGAAATCAACCGCAACCGACGCCACTTGCGGCAGCTCCGCGACGGCATCATAGGCCAGCACCTGATCGTAAAACCCGCCCGCGCGCACGAATTCGACATTGCCCGCCGAAGTCAGCCCGATCCGCTTGATCTGCGGCGACTTGTCGCGAGCCACGCTGGCCAAGGCCATCGCCGTCTTGGATGAGGCTGAGGTGCAGACCAGCGCTTCTGCCCCGAACCAGCCCTCGCGGCGCATCATGCTCTCGATCAGGAACCCGGTTTTGAACAGCGGGCCAAAGATCATCCGCTCGGCTTCCTTGGCCGGATCGTGCTCGGGATCGGCGGCGAGGCGGCTGTACTGGTTGTAGATCGGGCTCATCGGCTGGCGGTGCGCCGCGCCGTCGCTAAATCCGCCCAGGGTCACCCCGACCGGCTGCACATCGAGGCTGCTACCCATCGGCAGGTAGCCATAGACCCGCTCACCCACTGCCAGGTCAGGATGGTTCGACTGTTTGACCGTGGCATGGCCCCACATCGGCACCACGCCCCACTCGTCCGCGCCGGGGAAGAAATTCCAGTACCCGAACGCATCGCCGACCACGGCATAAGTGACGTTATTGGCGGTGACCGAGAAGCTATCGATCGCGAGCCGCACCCAGCCATCGGCCAACGCGGGCTGATCCTGCGAAACAATCCGCGACTGCGTCAGATCGCCGCGATTGATCTGGACGACTTCGCTCATGCCGCGCTCACACCCGCATCGGCATCAGCACGTACAGCGCCGGGCTGTTCTCATCCTGCCGGATCAAGGTCGGCGCGCCCGCATCGGCCAGATGCAGCTCGACCGTGTCGCCTTCGATCTGGGCGAGGATGTCCTTGAGGTAGTTCGCGTTGAACCCGATTTCGAACCCGGCGGACTTGTAATCGGCCGGGACTTCTTCGGCCGCAGTACCGTTGTCGGGCGAGGTGACTGAGAGCGTGACCTTGTCGTTTTCAAGCGACATCTTGACCGCGCGGGTCTTTTCAGTGGCAATCGTGGCGACGCGGTCCACGCCTTCCCAGAAGCTCTTGGGATCGAGCTTGAGCAATTTGTCGTTCCCGGTCGGGATCACCCGGCTGTAATCGGGGAAGGTGCCGTCGATCAGCTTGCTGGTCAGCACCACACCGTTTTCCCCGCCAAGCGTGAAGCGCACCTTGCTGGCCGACAGGTCGATCAGCACGTTCGAACTGGGCGATTCTTCGAGCAGCTTGCGCAGTTCATTGACGCATTTGCGCGGCACGATCACGTCGGGCATGCCATCGGCGCCGTCGGGCTTGGCAATGGTGAAGCGCGCCAGCCGGTGGCCGTCGGTGGCAGCAGCGCGCAGCTCATCGTCGGTCACGTGCAGGAAAATGCCGTTGAGGTAGTAACGGGTTTCTTCAGTGCTGATCGCAAATTTGGTGCGGTCGATCATCTGCGCGAGCAGCGCTGCACCCAGTTCAAAACGGGTCGGCAGATCGCCCTCGACGATCATCGGGAAATCGTCGCGCGGCAGGGTCGGCAGCGAAAAGCGGCTGCGTCCGGCCTTGACCGCCATGCGGTTGTCGGCAGTTTCCAAACTGACCTGGCTGCCATCAGGCAGCTTGCGGGCAATATCGAACAGCAGATGCGCCGAAACGGTGATCGCGCCCGCCACCTCGACCGAGACCGCGCTCAGGCTTTCGACCACTTGCAGGTCCAGATCGGTGGCCATGATCTTGAGCGTGCCGTCGGCCGCCGCCTCGATCAGGACGTTCGAGAGGATCGGGATGGTGTTGCGCCGTTCGACGACGGACTGGACGTGCGACAGGCACTTTAAAAGTGTCGCGCGTTCGATGGTGGCCTTCATGGTCGGTTTCGTCCCCATGGAGCGCACGGCCGGAATCGGCCCATGCGCCGGTAATTCGGTCTCTATTCCTTAGCGTTCGAGCCGGTTCGGGCAAGTTTGGCGGCGCTGGTCAGCGGCGAATCTGGGGATAAATTGTCCGATTCGCCCGCCCTGCTCAGCTGAGCATCGCCATCCCGCCATTAACATGCAGCGTCTGCCCAGTGATGTAGCCCGCTTCCTTGCTCGCCAGATAGGCCACTGCCGCGCCCACATCTTCGCCCTCGCCCATCCGGCCCATCGGAATCCGCCCGTTGAGCGCGGCCTTCTGGGCATCGGGCAGCATTTCGGTCATTGCGGTGCGGATGAAGCCGGGGGCAACGCAGTTGACGGTGATCCCGCGGCTGGCGACTTCCTGCCCGAGTGACTTTGACATTCCGACCAGCCCGGCTTTGGCGGCGGCATAGTTGACCTGGCCGGGATTGCCGGTCGCGCCGACCACGCTGGTGATCGAAATAATCCGCCCGTGGCGCGCCTTCATCATTGGCTTGCAGGCAGCGCGCATCAGCCGGAAGGCGGCTTCGAGGTTGACCCGGATCACCGCGTCCCACTCCTCATCCTTCATCCGCATCGCCAGATTATCGCGCGTGATCCCGGCATTGTTGACCAGAATGTCGATCTTGCCCAGCGTATCGACGGTGGCCGGGATCAGGTGCTCGACCTGCTCGGTGTTCGACAGATCGCAGGTAATCTCGACATGGTCATGGCCGTAAGTATCGTTCAACTCCTCCCGGAACGAACGCAGCTTGCTCGGATTGGTCCCCGAAAGCGCCAACCGCGCGCCTTGTTTGGCCAGCGCATGGCTAATCGCCGACCCAATCCCCCCGGCAGCACCGGTGACAAGGGCGGTCATCCCTGTGAGGTCAAACATGCGGTGTTCCAT
>JANOTT010000123.1:0-2080 GCA_031416535.1 Novosphingobium sp.
CCAGGATGGCATCGGACAGCTCGTATTCGCGATCGTCAGCGGCGATGTCGGCGGCCGCAACCTTGCGCTCTACGGGCAAGAACCAGTCGCCGTAGCGCTCGGCAATCTGGTCCATCAGGGCGTTATAGACGCGGAAATCGCCATTGGTCCGGTCGAGGATGCAAGTGCGACCGTGCTGCCGGGCCAGTTCGAAACTGCTCAGCGAGCTGCCGTTATAGCCCCACAGTGCAAACGGGCGGTCGCTGCGGATCGATCCGGCGAGATGGCGCACGAACTGGCGGTTGCCGATCCGGTCGATCGCCATTGCCAGTCCGCGCAGGCCGATCCGCGCCGCAATCCGTTCGGCCCATTCGGCCAGCCCAACGGTGTGGACCAGTGAAGGGTCGAGGCTTGGGTGGCTGAAGCGGCGGAATTCGGCAGCCGCGCGCCTTGCCAGCGGCGCAGGGAGCAACCGTTCAAGCCGGTATGGCAGCTTCTCGGGCTGGTAAAAAATCGAAGTGCGGTAAGACTCTAGCCGCCCTAGCTGCTGCAGCGCGAGTGCGGTCTGCCAGCTATGCTGAGTTCCCGGATGGAAGACTGTAACTTGCATCTGCGCGCTGATAGCCGCTTGCTGGGGGCGGTTCACCTACATTCTTTCGTCCTGGTATATTGTCCAATAACGTTTTTCATTTTCCTATAACGAACCAGATGGGTTAGTTAAGCGTTCCTGATTCGCGAGGAACAATCATGCCCACACCCATTCAAAATCCGACCGGCTACGCGATCCCGCGAGCCATCGCCTATGCCGATACCGACGGCTCGATGCTGCAGGTAAGCAGCGCCGCGCCGCTGCCGGTCGCGGTCCTTTCCGGCGGTGGCAGCACCGCCACGACCCCGCTGGCTGGCACCGCCGCGACGACCTCGGTAGTCGGCCCCTATCAGCCGGCGATCGGTCGTGCAGTCATGCTACAGTTGACCGGGACTTGGACCGGTACGGTCAAGGTGACGCGCTCGGTCGATGGCGGCACCACCCGCCAACCGCTGACCGTCAATGGCATCGCCTGGGGTCAGTTCAACGCCAATTGCTGCGAGGCAGTGTGGGACGAAAGCGAGAGCGCGGCCCGGTTCTACCTCGACATCACGCTCGCGTCGGGCAGCGTAACCTACCGGGTGGCCCAGTGAGCGCCGATATTGTCGCTCGCGGCCTTGCTGCTGCGCAGGCCCGCTCGGGCAATTCCGCCGCGCTGATCAGCGCAATCCGCAGCAACGGCTTTTTTCCTGGGCCGATTACCCGCCTGAGTGCCAACGACATCCCGACCATCACCGTGGGTGCGGCAGGCATCGGTTCGACCATCAACGCCAACAGCGCGGTCGGCCCGGCCATCTTGGCCAACGACAGCCGGATCAAGTGGCTATCGGGTCCGACAGCCCCCGACGGCTCGGGCACATGGTTGCCGCGCGGCGCGTGGTATGGCGGGGCCCGCACGACGCAGTATGCCAGCTTTGAATTCGTCCATACCGGCACTGTATTCGAGTTCAGCTGTGTGGGATCGTTCTCGACTACGGCTAACAATCTTCGCGTGCTGGTCAACGATGCGGTTGCCGGGGTGACCACCGTACCCAGCTCGACCGGACAGTATTACTATGTAAAATTTGTCTTTCCGGTTGCAGCAACGCGTCGCATCCGCATCGAGGGTGCGAACGGAAAGTTCCGCGGCGTCAATGTTGTCAGTTCAGCCGACGTTGCTGGCACCGGACGCAATTACCCCCTGATCAGCGTGATGGGTGATAGCTTCGCCGAAGGCACCGGTGCGGCGTTGCCGATGGACGGCGAAGCGGTTTCCCTGGTGCGCGCGCTGGGCGGCAATGTGGCGCTCGGTGCGGTCGGCGGGACCGGCATTCTCAACCCCGGCACCGGCGGCAAAGTCGCCTGGACCGACCCCACCCGGATGACCGACCTGACCATGGTCGGCGCGGTCGATTCGGCGCAAGGGGTCAGTACGGTGCCCGCGCTGGGGATCGTGATGATGTCGATCAACGATCAGGGGCTGGCTGCTTCGGTCTGGTCGCCGTTCGGATCGAGCTTTCAGGCAGCAGTCAA
>JANOTT010000124.1:0-1669 GCA_031416535.1 Novosphingobium sp.
GGACCGGTCCCGTCAAGGTGTGGCTGGCGTGCGGGGCGACCGATATGCGCAAGGGCTTCGAGGGCCTGGCGGTGCTGGTCCAGCAGGTGCTGGAGCAAAGCCCGCATTCCGGGGCGCTGTTCGCCTTCCGGGGCATGCGCGGCGATCTGGTCAAGCTGCTGTGGTATGATGGCCAGGGCATGTGCCTGTTTTCCAAGAGGATGGACCGCGGACGGTTTGTCTGGCCGATGACCCAGACGGGCAGTGTTTCGCTGACCGCAGCCCAGCTTTCGATGCTGTTGGAAGGCATCGACTGGCGGCGCCCAGAACGTACTTGGGCGCCATCGTTGGCGGGATAAATATACCGGCAATAATGGCTGATTTGCGCTGTTTTTCTGGCATATGCCTGTCCGATCCGCTATGGACGATGCGTGTCGGGCAGCCCCTCCATCATCAGCGACATTTCCGACGTTCGGGACGCCCGGATCGCCGCTTTGGAGGCGCTTTTGGCGCAGCGCGATGTGGCGCTCGCCGAAGCAATGGCGGAACTGCTCCACCGCGATCTGCTGATCGAGACCATGCGCGTGCAGCTCGCGCGGCTGCGCCGGATGCAGTTCGGGGCGTCGTCCGAGAAGCTGAACGCAGAGATCGCCCAGCTTGAGCTGGCGCTCGAAGAACTTGAAGCCGCTGCCGCCGCAGTGGCGCAGACGTCATCGGTTCCGCCAAAGCCCGACCGGCCCGCGCCGGTTCGTGCGCTGCCCGCTCATCTTCCCCGTGAGGACGTTGTCGCCGAACCGCCCAGCGGAACATGCGCCTGCCCCGATTGCGGCGGCGCCTTGCGCAAGCTGGGCGATGACAGTGCCGAGCAGCTCGATGTGGCTCCGGTGCAATGGCGCGTCGTGCGCACCATCCGGCCCAAGTATAGCTGCCGCTCGTGCGACAAGATTGTGCAGGCTCCGGCTCCCGTAAAGGCCGTCGCACGCGGCAAAGCGACCTTCGCGACATTGGCCCACATCATCACCTCCAAGTTCGATCACCACCTGCCGCTTTACCGGCAAGCCGAGATGATGGCCGCTCAGGGCATCGATATCGATCGCTCGACGCTGGCCGGGTGGTCTGGACAGGCAGCGGCATTGCTTGACCCGATCATCAGCCGTATCCGCGAGCAAGGGTTGCAGGCCACCAAGCTTCACGCCGACGACACACCGGTTCCGGTGCTCGATCCAGGGCGCGGCAAAACCGCAACCGGCAGGCTATGGACTTACGTGGTGGATGATCGGGCATCGGGGTCCACCGCGCCGCCGCTGGCCTGGTATCGCTTCACCCCGGATCGCACCGGCGCGCATCCGCAAAAGGAGCTGGCCGGGTTCGCCGGCCATCTTCAGGCCGACGCCTATGCCGGATATGACAAGCTTTACCAGAGCGGCCGTGTCACCGAAGTCGCCTGCTGGGCGCATTTCCGCCGCAAGATATTTGATATCCACAAGCCCAGGCCGACCACGCTCACCACCGATATCCTCGCACGGATCGCCACGCTCTATGCCGTCGAAGCCGAGGTGCGCGGGCAGCCGCCCGATCAAAGACGCCGCGCCCGTCAGGAACGGATCAAGCCGCTCGTCGCCCAGCTTCGCGCCGTTCTCGATGACGCGCACCGCCGCCTCTCACCCAAGTCGGTGATGGCGGTCGCTAT
>JANOTT010000125.1:0-10745 GCA_031416535.1 Novosphingobium sp.
CGCGCGCAGCATCGCGCAATTCGGTAAAGCTTTGCTCGATGCAGCCTGCATAGAATTCCGGATCGGGCATCAGCTTGCGGCACGCGGTAAACGCGATCGAGGCTTCGTTGACATAGCTTTGGACCACGTGGCCCAGGCCCATTCCGTCGGTCAGGCAGACCAGCCCCATCATGCTCTCGAGCCGCGCCCCGGTCGAATAGATTGGCACCGGCGGGCCGGGGACATTGGTGACCACGGTGGTGAACGGCGGGTTCACCCGGTCCGCCAGCCCCAGCCGGGTATAAAGCTGTGCGCCCAGCGCCATGAACAGCGCGGGCGAGACCTTGCTCATCTCGGTCATGTTGCGCGCGCCGATCGCGTCGGTCATCGCCTTGGAATTGACCGTTTGCGAATTGACATAGGCCAGCCGCTCGATCGGATCGGCAAGATGGGTGCCGAGCGGCGCGATCATCGCTGCCACCTGATTGCCCATGTCGCCCTTTTCGCCGCTCGCGCGAACCGAGATCGGCGCCATCGCGGTCAGCGTCTTGTCGGGCAGGTCATTCTTGCTCAGCAAATATTTGCGCATCGCGCCGCCAACGATGGTCAGGAATACATCGTTGACCTTGGCCCCCGGCACCGCTTGCCGGATCATCTTGATATCGGCCAAGGGCACGCTGCGCCCCTCGATCACCCGGTTGGGCGAAATCACCGCGTTAAAGCGCGTGCGCGGGGCGATCATCTCACCGTGCAGTTTGAAATCGCGGCTGACCAGGCCCTTGATCGTGCGCGCCAGCCCCGGCATCGCTTTGGCCGCGGCCTCAAGCTGCCGCCCCGGGTTGGCCAGTCCGTTCAGCCAGCTCTTGGTCAGCAGTTCGGCGAAATTGGGCGGGTCTTCGCCCACCCAGGGATCGGGTTCATTGGGCGGCGGAGCGTGCGGATCGAGCGTGTGCAGCGCTTCCATCAGGTCGATCCCGCTCATCCCGTCGATCGCCGAGTGGTGGACCTTGCTGACCATCGCAAAGCTGCCGGGGGCAACGCCGGGCACATTGTCGAGCCCTTCGATTACGGTAAATTCCCACGGCGGGCGGGTCAGATCGAGCGGGCGGGCGAAGATCCGGGCGGCCTGGATACACAGCTGCCGCCAATCGCCCGGTTTGGGCAGCGCGACATGGCGGACGTGATACTCAAGATCGAATTCCTTGTCCTCGATCCAATAGGGGTAATCGAGATCGAACGGCACCTTGACCAGCCGCTGGCGCACCGTCTTCGACAGCTGCAACCGGCTCTGGAAAAAGCGCAGGATATCCTTGTAGCGGACGAACCCGCCGGGCGCGGTCTCGGGATTGTAGATCAGGATCGAGCCGATATGCATCGGCGAATTGCGCGTCTCCAGCGCAACAAACGATGCATCCATTCCCTGAAGCTGTCTCAATCTTTCGCTCTCCTGTGGCCCGCCCGACATTTTTAGATCTTGTGCGGCGCAGCGTAACACACCGGGGATTGCCGTCAACAAGCGCCTTCCGCGCAAGCGCGCGGCGCTGTATCGGTGCGCTTATGCCTCGCCCTCCCGCCGATACCCCGCCGCATCCCCGCGGCGCCGAACGCTTCCACGAGGAGCGCGCGACCTCTACGATGCAGGGCAGCCAGCCCGATCTCGCCGCCGGAATTGCCGCGATCCGCGAGGTCCAGGCGACGCTCAAGCCCAAGCCCGGGGTCTACCGCATGCTCGATGCGCGCGGCGATGTGCTCTATGTCGGCAAGGCGCGGGTGCTCAAGAACCGCGTGGCCAATTACCTGCAGGTCGAGCGGCTGCCGCTGCGCCTGAAACGCATGGTCAGCCAGACCCGCGGGCTGACCATTGTCACCACCAACAGCGAGGCCGACGCGCTGCTATTGGAAGCGCAACTGATCAAGCGCTTTCGCCCGCCCTACAATGTGCTGCTGCGCGACGACAAAAGCTTCCCGTTCATCCTGCTGCGCGCCGATCATGAATTTCCGCGGATCAGCAAGCATCGCGGTGCGCGGCGCGCCAAGGGCAATTACTACGGGCCGTTCGCCAGCGCCGGCTCGGTCAACACCACGATCAATGCGCTGCAAAAGCTGTTCCTGCTGCGCAGCTGCACCGACAGTTTCTTTGCGCACCGTGACCGGCCGTGCCTGCTGTACCAGATCAAGCGCTGCTCGGCCCCGTGCGTCGGGCGGATCGACGCGGCCGGCTATGCCGAGCTGGTCGGCGAGGCCAAGGACTTTCTCGGCGGCAAGAGCTCGGCGGTGCAGGCCAAGATCGCGGCGCAGATGGAGGACGCCGCCAGCGCGCTCGATTTCGAACGCGCGGCGCTGCTGCGCGACCGGCTGCGCGCGGCGACCTTCATCCAGGGCAGCCAAGCGGTCAACGCCGAAGGGCTGGGCAGCGCCGACATCTTCGCGGTCGCCTGCCGCAATGGCCAGTTCGGAGTGCAAGCGTTCTTCATTCGCGGCGGGCAGAACTGGGGCCACCGCGCGTTCTTCCCCAGCCACACTGACGGGCTGAGCGAAGCAGAAGTGCTGACCAGTGTCCTCGCGCAGTTTTATGATGAAGTGCCGCCGCCGCGCCTGATCCTGGTCGACCGGATTTTGCCCGAGGCCGCGCTGCTGGCCGAGGCGCTGGCCGGTGCGGCCGGCGGCAAGGTCGAGCTGTCGGTGCCGCAGCGCGGGGTTCGCCGCCGGCTGGTGCAGCAGGCCACGCGCAACGCGGCCGAGGCGCTGGAGCGGCGGCAGGCCGAGAGCGGGGCCAAGGCCAAGATCCTGCGCGAACTGGCCGAGTTTCTCGAACTGCCCGAGGCGCCGCAGCGGATCGAGGTGTATGACAACAGCCATGTCCAGGGCGCGCACGCGCTGGGGGCGATGATCGTCGCTGGTCCAGACGGTTTCATCAAGGGCCAGTACCGCAAGTGGAACATCAAGACCGCGCAGACCGATGACGATTTCGCGATGATGCGCGAGGTGATCGGGCGCCGGTTTGGCAGGCTGCTAAATCCTCCCCGGACCGGAGAGGTGGCAGACGCGAAGCGGCTGACGGAGGGGTCCCCCCTCTCCGCAGGCGATCCGCCCGGACGCGAAGCGGGACCCCACCGCCCCCAAGCGGGGGCACCTCCCCGAGCCGGGGAGGATTTTGAGCGGGAGGGCGAATGGCCCGATCTGGTGCTGATCGATGGCGGCAAAGGCCAGCTGCGTGCGGTCAGGGACGCGCTCGCGGAACTGGGGATCGAAGACCTGCCGCTGATCGCCATCGCCAAGGGCCCGCATCACGGCAGAGAAGGCCGCGAAGTGTTCCATTTCCCCGGCGGGCGCGAAAAAATGCTGCCCGAAAACGCGCCGCTGCTGTTTCACTTGCAGCGCTTGCGCGATGAGGTCCACCGCTTTGCCATCGGCGCGCACCGCGACAAGCGCAGCCGCGCCATCACCGCCTCACCGCTCGATGAAGTGCCCGGCATCGGCCCGGCGCGAAAGCGCGCGCTGCTGCTGCATTTCGGCACCGCCGGCGGGGTGCGCGCAGCCGCGCTCGAAGACCTGCAACGCGCGCCGGGAGTCAGCGCAGCGGTCGCGCAGACGGTGTATGATTTCTATCATGCAAGAGGTTGAACCGTCGTTCCCGATCAAGCCGGAGCAGACGGCTCCTTCTCCACCCGCTTCCGGATCATCCCCTCCTGCGCCACGCTGGCTACCAGCCGCCCGTCGCGGGTGAACACCCGGCCGCGATTGAAGCCGCGGCCCGCGCCGGACCACGGGCTGTCGGTGGCGTAGAGCAGCCAGTCATCGGCCCTGAACGGTTCGTGGAACCAGATCGCATGATCAAGGCTCGCGCTCTGGACCTCGCCGCGCGCCCATGACAGGCCGTGAGGCAGGATCGCGGTTCCCAGCAGCGTCATGTCGCTGGCAAAGGCCAGCATTGCGCGGTGGACGCGCGGATCGTCAGGCAGCGGTGCGACCGCGCGCATCCATGAATGTGAATGCGGCGGGGCTGGGTCGGAATTCATCCAGTGCCGCCCTTCGATCGCCCGCATTTCGATCGGGCGGTCGGCCAGAAAGTGATGCCGCGCTTCGGGCCGGGCTTTCTCGGCAAAGCGGCGGCGCACATCGACTTCAGGCTCGAGCGCTTCGGGCGGGGGCACGTCGGGCATGGCGGCATCAAGGTGGTGCAGCCCCTGTTCGTGCTTTTGAAAGCTGGCGGTCAGGCTCAGGATCGGGCGGCCCTGCTGGCTGGCGACCACGCGCCGGTTGGAAAACGAGCCGCCGTCAAAATCGCGTTCGACTTTGTATTCGGTCTCATGCTCCTCGCTGCCGCCGCGCAGGAAATAGGCATGGAGCGAGTGCGCCGGGCGTTCGGGATCGACGGTCAGCTCGGCTGCCGCCAACCCTTGCGCGATCACCTGTCCGCCGAACATCCGGCCGATCCCATCGCGTTTTTTGCGGCCCACAAAATGATCGTCGCCTTGCGGCTTAACCGCGAGCAGCTTGAGCAGCCCGCTCACCAGCTGTTCGGGAGTGTGTTCGATGTCCATTGCGCCGCCTTTGCGCAGCGGACCCGTCAGGTCAATGGGCAGCGCAGGACAACCGGGCGGTCATTCGGGCGACGCGATTGATCCAAGCCCAGCGGGATTACGCCGCAGTTCCGCAGCCCCCAGCCGCGCAAACAGCCAGCGCCGCACGCCTCCGCCAATCGCAATCGACAGCCGCCCGATTGGCCGGCGTTCGCGCCAGATGTGATCGATCATCGGATTATCGGCAGCGGCGCAGCTATCGCACCAGGCAATCCCTGTGGTCCCCAGCAGCGCAAGGTTCTCACGCTGGACCAGCACCCCGGGCGAGTAGCGCGAATAGCGCTCATCGAATGCGGTCTTGAACGAGAAGGCCCCCGGCGCAGTGATGAAATTGGCCAGCATCGCGATCGGCTCGCCACCCAGCGTCAGCGTCAAGCGATCGAGCCGCCCGGCTGCGGCGGCGCCGAACAGCGCCTCCTTGAACATCCGGGCGGTCGCCTGGTGCGAGGCGAGCGCCGAGCCGTTGATGCCCTTCCAGCCCGAATGCTCGAGCGCGAGGAATTCCTCGATCCAGCGCGCCAGCCCAGCTTCGCCGTCGGTGCGGACAATTTCGACCTCGCCCAGTTCGGTCAGGCGGGCATATTGCCGGCGCAGATCCTTGCGCTTCTTGGCGGAAATCGATGCAGCGAAATAGTTTTCGGGGGAAAGATCTGAGGCGAGCATGGCCCGCTCCTCGCGGTGGACCAGCGCGGTGAAACGGCCTTGCTCGCGCAACACCGCTTGCAGGGCGTCGTAAACCGGACCGGTTAGCGGCAGCTGCGCCAGATGCAGGAACAGCCCGCGCGCCGCATTTTTATCTGCCCAATCGAGCAGCGCGCGCCAGAACTCACGCTCCAGCCCGCGCGCAACCAACGGCGCGCCCAAAAAGCAGTTGGCGTGAATCCATCCGGCCAGATGCGGGATTGGCCAGCGATAATAGCGCGGCGGCGCGTGCAGCGGGAGCAGCCCGGCCAGCTCGCCGTCGGCCTCGAAGCGCAGCAATGTAACCGCGCCATCCGGATCAAGTGCGCGCAGCGCGGCCAGCAAATACCAGCTTTCGTGAAACGGGTTGGGCTCAGCGGCACAGGCGGCCAGCGCATTCCAGGCCAGCCGCGCCTCGGGTGCGTCCATCGTGGTCCAGGCGGCGGCGCGGATCGCCATGGCGCGCGGCTGCGCCGCTGGCTCAGCAGGCTGCTCCCCAGCCGGTTCTGCCAAGGCGGTGCTCGCCACGTGCCAATGCCTCCACCACCGCGGCAAGGCGCCGCCGGATGCAGATCCTAGCCGCAAGAAACCAAGGAATGGCTAACGGGTAATCAGGATTACGTGGGTGCCTTGTCGCGGTCGCTGGGCAGGTAGGCCGGGTTGAACCGGGTCAGCCATGCCAGCGCTTCGTCGATCCACTGGATATGGACGTCATCATACGGCAGGTTGTGGGTGCCTTTGGGCTGGACGATATAGCGGTAATCGGTGCCCTCGACCTTGCCCGCGCGTTTCAGATTTCCAACCAGCGTGCGCGATTGCTCCATCGGAATGCGGGCATCGCGTTCACCCGCCACGATCAGGATCGGCGCCCACTTGCCGGCGGTATTGCGCGCCGGGGAGATACCTTCGGGATTGTCCGAAGTGGCCTGGAACCCGCTGTTGAACTTGCCCAGATTGGTGGCATCCCACTTGTTCATCAGCGGCATGTCATAAACTCCGGCGCCCGCGATTGCGCACTTCCACCGCCCTGGATCGCGCTGTGCCCCGCGCGCAGCGGCGTAGCCGCCGTACGACCAGCCCATGATACAGGCGCGCCCGGCATCGATCAGGCCTTGCTTGGCATAGTGGTCAAGCACGTCGGTCAGATCGTCCTGCATCCGCTTGCCGTACCCGCCCGGCGCCCGGCCCAGCTGCTCGAACGCCTTGCCGTAGCCGCCCGAGCCGCGATAGTTGGGCTGGATCACCACATAGCCGGCCTCGGCCAGCGGCTGGTTCCACGGTTCCAACTGGTTGGCCGCAGACAGAACGCCGAACGGTCCGCCGTGCGGCATGATCACCACCGGCAGCGCCTTGCCGGGGCGGTGACGCGGGGTGGTGACGATCACCTGCAGCCTGGTGCCGTCGCTGGCGGTCACCCATTCAGCCTTGACCGGGTTGAGCGGCGCGTCCTTGATCGCGCTACGGGTCCAGTTAAGCAGATCGATCTTGGCGGTTTTGATATCGTACAGGTAGAATCCGCCGCCCTTGGCGCGGCCGCCCGCAGCGATGATCAAACGATTGGCCAGGCGATCGGTATCGATGATGCTGGCTTCACCCTTGCCGAAAATCTCGTCGAGAAAGCCTTGTATTTCGCGGTACTTGGCATCGGTATAGACGAACTTCATCTCGCCATCGAAGGTGCGGTAGCCCTGCAGTTCGCGGTCATCGTAATCGGTCAGGATGGCCTGCACGTCGAAGCCGGGCGTGGCATAGACCGGATCGGACAATTTCAGCGTCGTCATGTCCATCTTGTAGACTTTGGCGAAGCCGTCGCGCCGTGACATCGCATAGGCCATGTCACTGCCCGGAATGAACAGCTGGGGCGTGGGCGGGGCCTGGGTGAAGGTCTTGTCGGCTTCGAGGAACACCGTGCGGAACGCCTGCTTGTCGTTCGAGCGGTAGAGCATGCGGAACTTGCCGTTCTCGCGGTCCTGATTGAACCCGGCACGGACCACGCCTTCGCTATCGGCTACCCAGCCGCGCACGATCGGATTGGTGCGCTGGACCATCGTGTAAGCCCCGGTGATCACGTTGACCCGCACCACTTCGGGGAAGCCCCAGCGTTCGGTAGTTCCGGTCACTGCGTCGCGTTGCAGCAGGTATTGGCCCTTGGTGTGATCGATATGGAGGATCTGTGCCGCATCCCCGCCGGCCCCGTCCCAGGCTTGCTGGACCAGCTTGCCGGTGGCCACGTTGTAGGCCACCAGCCGCCGGAAATCACTAAGGCCGCGCCCCAGATCCTCGCGCGACTGGATCGTCATCACGATGTTGTCGCTGCCCACCCAGCGAAAGCCGTTCAGGGTCCGGTCGCCCGATTCGCGCGCTTCATCGGCCTGAAGGATCGGTTTGGCCGGTTTGCTCAGATCGTTCAGATCGAGCACCACCAGCATTTCCTTTCCGCCCGCCCCGGCCAGATAGGCCAGCCAGCGTCCATCGGGCGACAGGCGCGGGTTGCGCATATTGGCCTTTTTGACGAAATCCGCGGGCCGGATGATCCCGCCGGGCGCCACTGCCGCCGGGGCGGTTGCCGCCAGCAATTGCGCGCCGGGCAGGCTGAAAAGCGCCGCCGCACTGATCCCCAGAGCGAGCGCGGCGCGTGGCTTGGCCCCCAAAAACTTCTGCTTCATTCCAGCTACCTTCGTTGCATGACCCGCCTGGCCGCCACCCCCGGCGGGTCAGACCCCTATTCGCATGGAAATTAATCCAACCCGTGCGCAGGTCAATGAAAACCCCGCCCAGACAGGTCCGGGCGGGGTCTTATTTCACCAGCGTGTGGCGTTTAGTGTGCGGCCAGCGCGGCCAGCAGCAGCAGCGCCACGATGTTGGTGATCTTGATCATCGGATTGACCGCCGGGCCGGCCGTATCCTTGTAGGGATCGCCGACCGTGTCACCGGTTACCGCGGCTTTGTGGGCTTCGGAACCCTTGCCGCCGTGGTTGCCGTCTTCGATGTACTTCTTGGCATTGTCCCACGCGCCGCCGCCCGAGGTCATCGAGATCGCGACGAACAAGCCGCTGACGATCACGCCGAGCAGCAGCGCCCCCAGCGCGGCAAAGCCCTGTGCTTGTCCGGCCACTTTGGCGATCACAAAATAGACTACGATCGGCGCGAACACTGGCAATAGCGACGGGACGATCATTTCCCGGATCGCCGCCTTGGTCACCAGATCGACCGTGCGGGCATAGTCCGGCTTGCTTTCAAACGTCATGATGCCGGGGTTGTTCTTGAACTGGTCGCGAACGTCCTTGACCACTTCGCCCGCCGCGCGGCCCACAGCGGTCATGCCCATCGAACCGAACAGGTACGGGAGCAACGCGCCGAGCAGCAGCCCGACGATGACGTAGGGGTTCTTGAGGCTGAAATCGACCGTGAACTTGTCACCGAAGTAGAGGTCAAGATCGGTGGTATAGGCTGCAAACAGCACCAGCGCGGCGAGGCCAGCCGAACCGATTGCATAGCCCTTGGTGACAGCCTTGGTGGTGTTGCCCACGGCATCGAGCGCATCAGTCTTTTTACGGACGTCATCGTCGAGCCCGGCCATTTCGGCAATGCCGCCGGCATTGTCGGTGACGGGACCATAAGCGTCGAGCGCCACGACCATCCCAGCCAGGGCCAGCATCGCGGTGGCAGCATAGGCAATCCCCATCAGGCCCGCGAGCTTGAAGGCGATGATGATCCCGGTGCAGATTACCAGCGTCGGCAGCGCGGTCGCTTCCATGCTGATCGCCAGACCCTGGATCACGTTCGTGCCGTGGCCGGTTTCCGAAGCCTTGGCGATCGAGCGCACCGGGCGGTAGTTGGTGCCGGTGTAATACTCGGTAATCCAGATGATCAGCGCGGTGATGACCAGGCCCAGGAACCCGCAATAGAACAGGATGCGGCCGTTGAAGACCGTGTCACCATAGCTGATCGGCGCTTCCATATCGCCCAGCGCATAGCTGATCGCCCACCAGATGGCGGGAACCGACAGCACTGCGGTGACCAGGAAGCCCTTGTACATCGCGCCCATGATGTTGTTCGATTTGCCGAGTTTGACAAAATAGGTGCCGATGATCGAGGTCACGATGCACACGCCGCCGATCAGCAGCGGCAGCGCCATCAGCGCCGGCAAGTTGCTCGCGCCCTTGAGCAGCAGCGCGGTCAGCACCATGGTGGCGCCGACGGTGACGACATACGTTTCGAACAGATCGGCCGCCATCCCGGCGCAGTCACCCACGTTGTCGCCGACGTTGTCGGCGATCACGGCCGGGTTGCGGGGATCGTCTTCGGGGATTCCGGCTTCGACCTTGCCAACCAGATCGGCGCCGACGTCAGCCGCCTTGGTGAAGATGCCGCCGCCCAGCCGCGCAAAAATCGAGATCAGCGACGCGCCGAACGCCAGCGCGACCAGCCCGTCAATCACCGTGCGGCTGTCAGCGGCGTAACCGGCGCTTTCGGTCAGATACCAGAAGAACACCGCAATCGCGAGCAGCGCGAGCCCCGCCACCAGCATGCCGGTGATCGCCCCGGCGCGGAACGCCAGCGTCAGCCCCTGTTGCAGGCCGGTCTGCGCGGCGGCGGCGGTGCGCACATTGGAGCGTACCGAGATGTTCATGCCGATGAACCCGGCGGCGCCTGAAAGCACCGCGCCGATCAGGAACCCGGCGGCCGAAATGGCGCCAAGGAAATAGGCGACGACCACCACAACCACCGCGCCAACCACGGCGATGGCGGTGTACTGGCGCTTCAGATAGGCTTGTGCGCCTTCTTGAATCGCCGCCGCAATCTCTTGCATCTTGGCATTGCCAGCCGATGCGCGCAGCACCTGGCGGCTGGTGACGAAGCCATAAACGATGGCTGTCAGTCCCAGAATAATTGCGATCGTGACGAGATTCACCGGCCGCTCCCCCTTTGTTTGTTGATCATAACGAAAACCCCGCGACAAGCGGGGCAACGGGCAAGCTATAGGGTGGATTTGCAGCAATGCAACGCTGCTTGGGCGTTTTTCCCGGCGTTTCAGCGATGCTCGTAACCAAGGCTGCCGGTGGGCGGTGCGCCGTCGAGCAGCAGCGATGCAGCGCCATGCGGTATGGCTAAGCCAATACGGAAAGCTGGCACCGGCGGCGTAATTCCAGTCGGCAAAGTAAACAGCAACTGGTAGTCATCACCCCAGCGCAGTGCTTCGTGGCGGCGCGCCTCGGGCACGGCAATCGGCACCGCCATGGCGGCAATGTCGAACGTCACCTGCGAAGCAACGGCCATCCGCTGCGCATCGAGCAGCAGCCCGTCCGAAACGTCCATCATCGCGGTGACCTGCGGCGCGAGCTGCTGTCCATGGGCGAGCAGCGCGGCGGGGCGGCGGTAAGCCAGACTGTCCCCGCGGCCGGCCTTGAGCGCCTCGAACCCCAGCATCGCCGCGCCGACCGGCCCGCTCAGCCACAGGTTATCCCCCGGCTGGGCACCGCTGCGCGATGGCACCGGGCG
>JANOTT010000126.1:0-2414 GCA_031416535.1 Novosphingobium sp.
ATCGGCGGCGATCCGGTCAACGGGACCAATTTCATCGACCTGCTCGAGCTGTTCCTCGCCGACGATGCCACCAAGTCGATCATCATGATCGGCGAGATCGGCGGCTCGGCCGAGGAAGAGGCCGCGCAGTTCATCCGCGACGAAGCCGCGCGCGGCCGCAAAAAGCCGATGGTCGGGTTCATCGCCGGGCTGACCGCCCCGCCGGGCCGCCGGATGGGCCATGCCGGCGCAATTGTTTCGGGCGGCCAGGGCGGCGCGGAAGACAAGATCGCGGCGATGGAAGCCGCCGGCATCCGCGTTTCGCCCTCGCCCAGCGAGCTTGGCGTGTCGCTCGACGCGCTGCTCAAGGAACTTGCGTAGACATTTGATAACCATACTCAAGCCCCGCCCCTTTAGGGGAGGGGTTGGGGTGGGGCTTGTCTGGCTGGCATTACGCCCGATCGATAGCCCCCACCCCCTACCCCTCCCCTGAAGAGGAGGGGCTTACGAAGGCAGAAGGCCAAATATATGGGCTACGAAACCACCGATTTCCTCCCCGACGCTTCGGACTCTCAACAACCGGGTCCGTCATGGGCGCGCGCAAACTGGCGCACCGCCGAAGACGACCTGACGCAGGCGCTCGATCCGACCGCGATGCAGGTGGTGGTCAAGGCGGCAGCAGCCAAAGCGGGCGCGCCGATGGATGCCAGGGCGGTCGAGGAAGCCGCCGGCGATTCGATCCGCGCGATGATGCTGGTGCGCACCTACCGCGTGCGCGGGCACCTCGCCGCCGATCTCGATCCGCTGGGGCTGGCCAAGCAGGACCTGCCGCCTGATCTTTCACCCGAATACCACGGGTTTGCGGGCGCGGCGCTTGATCGCAAGGTGTATCTGGGCGGCACGCTGGGGCTGCAATGGTCGACCGTGCGCGAGCTGGTCGAGATTCTGAAGCGCAACTATTGCGGCAAGGTCGGCCTTGAATACATGCACATTTCGGATGTGGAGGAACGCCGGTTCCTGCAGGACCGGATCGAGGGCGGCGACAAGTCGATCGATTTCACCCCCGAGGGCAAGAAGGCGATCCTGGCCGCGGTCATCCGCGGCGAGCAGTACGAGAAGTTCCTCGGCAAAAAGTATGTCGGGACCAAGCGGTTCGGGCTCGACGGCGGCGAATCGATGATCCCGGCATTGGAAGCGGTGATCAAGTACGGCGGGCAGCTGGGCGTGCGCGAGATCGTGTACGGCATGGCGCACCGCGGGCGGCTGAACGTGCTGGCCAACGTGCTGGCCAAGCCGTACCGCGTGATCTTCCACGAATTTTCGGGCGGCACCGCCAATCCCGAAGATGTCGGCGGATCGGGCGACGTGAAATATCACCTCGGCACCAGCACCGACCGCGAATTCGACGGGATCAAGGTGCATATGAGCCTGGTCCCCAACCCCAGCCACCTTGAAACGGTTGACCCGATCGTGCTGGGCAAAGCCCGCGCCGGCCAGGTGGTGCGCGAAGACATTGGCCCGGGCAAACACAAGCAGGTGCTCCCGGTGCTGATCCACGGCGATGCGGCGTTCGCGGGCCAGGGCATCGTGTGGGAGTGCTTCGGCTTCTCGGGGGTCAAAGGCTACAACACCGGCGGCTGCATCCATTTCATCATCAACAACCAGATCGGGTTCACCACCAGCCCGCAGTTCTCGCGCGGCTCGCCCTATCCATCGGACGTCGCCAAAGGCATCCAGGCCCCGATCATCCATATCAACGGCGATGATCCCGAAGCAGTAACCTTCGCCTGCAAGCTGGCGATCGATTACCGCCAGACCTTCGGCCGCGATATCGTGGTCGATATGTGGTGCTATCGCCGGTTCGGCCATAATGAGGGCGACGAGCCGGGCTTTACCCAGCCGCTGATGTACCGGAAAATCCGCGCGCATCCCCCGGTCAGCGCGCTTTATGCCGGGCGGCTGGTGCAGCAGGGCGTGATCGACAAGGACTGGGCGGGCGAAAGCGAGATGCGCTTCACCGCGCTGCTCGAACAGGAATTCGCCGCCTCCAAAAGCTATAAAGCCAATCAGGCCGACTGGTTTTTCGGGCGCTGGCAGGGGCTGCATGCGCCGGCCGATCCCGAAACCGCGCGGCGCAACGTGCCGACCGGGATCGAGGCCAAACTGTTCGACAGTCTGGGCCGCACGCTGACCACGGTGCCGGCCGACCTGACGATCCACAAGACGCTGGGCCGGGTGCTCGACGCCAAGCGCGAGATGTTCGCGCATGGCACCGGGTTCGACTGGGCGACCGGCGAGGCGCTGGCGTTCGGCAGCCTGTGCTCCGAAGGCTTCAACGTGCGCCTGTCGGGCCAGGATTCGGGCCGCGGCACCTTCAGCCAGCGCCACGCGGTGTGGGTCGATCAGACCGACGAGCACAAATATGTGCCGCTGAT
>JANOTT010000127.1:0-7194 GCA_031416535.1 Novosphingobium sp.
GGCCGGAATCAGCGTGTCGAGGCTGTCCTCCAGCCGGTCCCACGGATCGTTGGTGGGCCGCTCGGGCACGCCGCTCCGGTTGCTCGCGGGCAGGTAATCGAAGAAATCGCGCGCGGTCAGCAGCGCTTCGATATCGTTTTCCAGCGCCAGATCGGCGACCGAGGTTTTGGTCGAGTGCGTGATCGCGCCGCCCAGTTCTTCCTGCGTCACCACTTCGTTGGTCACCGTCTTGACCACATCTGGCCCGGTGACGAACATATAGCTTGAATCCTTCACCATGAAGATGAAGTCGGTCATCGCCGGGGAATAGACCGCGCCGCCCGCGCACGGCCCCATGATCAGGCTGAGCTGCGGCACCACGCCCGACGCCAGCACGTTGCGCTGGAACACCTCGGCATAACCGCCCAGGCTCGCCACGCCTTCCTGAATCCGTGCGCCGCCGCTGTCGTTAAGCCCGATCACCGGCGCGCCGACCTTCATCGCATTGTCCATCACCTTGCAGATTTTCTGCGCGTGACGTTCCGACAGCGAACCGCCGAATACGGTAAA
The DNA here is from genome assembly GCA_031416535.1 of Novosphingobium sp. Lineage (GTDB taxonomy): Bacteria > Pseudomonadota > Alphaproteobacteria > Sphingomonadales > Sphingomonadaceae > Novosphingobium. The sequence goes on from JANOTT010000127.1 coordinate 550, forward strand.
ATCCTGCGAATAGACGAACACCAGCCGCCCGTTGATCGTGCCGCTGCCGGTGACCACGCCGTCACCCGGAACGATCTGGTCCTGCATTCCGAAATCGGTGCAATTGTGTTCGACATACATGTCGAGCTCTTCGAAGCTGCCTTCGTCGAGCAGGATCGTCAGCCGCTCCCGCGCGGTCAGCTTGCCCTTGGCATGCTGCGCGTCGATCCGCTTTTGCCCCCCGCCGAGCCCCGCAGCGGCGCGGCGGCGTTCGATCTCGGCGACGTTGGCGGACATGGTTGCTCCGGGACAATTGGCGAAGCGTGCGGTCTGCGGCGGGGAGCGCGCAATGTCCAATGCGAATTTGCAAAGTTGCAAAGGGCCTATTTGCAAAAATCCAACCTTGCGCTACTCCTTTGCGTCTTGGTTTCTCTTTGCGCCTTTGCGCGAACTCTTTGCTAAAAAAGTGGTTCGCGCAAAGGCGCAATGAGCAGGACGGCGCGAAGGGATTGTGCGGTGGCGATAGCAAAGCGCAGGATTTTTGCAGGCACGCGGTTGAAGGCGCTGCGCGCGGAGCGGGGATTAAACCAAGCGGCGATGGGCGCGCTGCTGGAGATCTCCACGTCCTACCTCTCGCAGCTGGAGCATGACGACCGGCCGCTGACCCCGGTGCTGGCCATGCGGCTGGCGCGGGCATTTCCGCTTGATTGGCGCGAGCTTGGCGTGGGCGCGGGCGAAACCCGGCTGGCGGCGCTGCGCGAGGCCAATGCCGATCCACTGTTTGCGGAAAGCCTGGACGCGGCGCAGCTCGCCCGGTTTGCCGAGCAGCAGCCGGGGCTGGCCGAGCGGTTCATCGCGCTGCACGAAGCCTATCGCCGTTCGGGGCAGCGCTTGCAGATGATCGACGAGGCGCTGACCTCGAACAGTGTCAGCGGCGCGCGGCTGCCGTGGGAAGAGGTCCGCGACTGGTTCCATCTGGCGGGCAACTACGTCGATACCATTGACCGCGCGGCCGAGGCGCTCGCCGCAAAGCTGGGCGGACTTTCGCCGCCAACCGCTGCCATCGAGGCGTATCTGCGCGATGCCCTGTCGATTTCGCTGATCTATGCCGGGCAGGCGGGCCTGCGCAGTTTCGACGCCGAAATGGGCCACCTGACGATCGATCCGGGCCAACCCAGCGAAAGCCGCCGCTTCCAGCTGGCGCACCAGCTGGCGGCGCTCGCGCTCAAGGACGAAATTGCGGCGGTGGTCGAAACCGCGGCGTTGAACAGCGGCGCCTCGCGGCAACTGCTGTTCGTGGGCTTGTGCAATTACGCCGCCGGGGCCTTGCTGATGCCGTACGGCCGGTTCCGCCGCGAGGCCCGCAGCGCACGCCACGATATCGATGAGCTGGCGGGCGCGTTCGGGACCAGTTTCGAGCAGACCTGCCACCGGCTATCGACGTTGCAGCGCTCGGACCTGCGCGGGGTTCCGTTTTTCTTCTGCCGGGTCGATATGGCCGGCAACATCACCAAGCGGCATTCGGCCACCCGCCTGCAATTCGCGCGGTTTGGCGGCGCTTGCCCGCTGTGGATCGTGCACGAGGCGGTGGCGATCCCCGACCGCATCCTCGTCCAGCTGGCCGAAACCCCCGATGGGGTGCGCTATGTCTCGATGGCCAAGGGGCTGGTCAAGCCATCGGGCTCATACGCGCGCGCGCCGCGCCGCTATGCCGTTGCGCTCGGCTGCGAGGCCGAGCACGCCAGCGAATTTGTCTACGCCGATGGGCTCGACCTGGCCGCCGAGCGCAGCGCGGCGCGGATCGGCATCTCGTGCCGGATCTGCCCGCGCCGCGACTGCGATCAGCGCGCCTTCCCGCCCAGCGACCGCCCGATCAGCGTCGACCCCGATCACCGCGGGGTGGTGCCGTACACGGTGGCGTGATTTGCGGTGGCGCTGGCAGCGTTAAACCGCTAGGGCGCGCCGCATCCCGTAATTGTCGCTCCGCCCTTGCTGCGGTGCGCACCAGAACCAATTTCCCAGTCGTCCGCCCCGCCCTGCCGGAGCGCCGCGCCGCAGCCAGTGTTGAACCGATGTCCGAAGTCCTTACCCCGTTTTCCAATCTGCCCGAACCGCTGGCCGCTGCGCTGGCCGAGCGCGGCTATGCCGAGCCCACTTCGGTGCAGGCCGCGGTGCTCGAACCCGAAGCGCTGGGCCGAGATATGATCGTCTCGGCGCAGACCGGTTCAGGCAAGACCGTCGCCTTCGGGATTGCCATGCTGCGCGAATTGCTGGCCGACGGGGCCACGTTGCCACCCGCCGGATCACCGCTCGCGCTGGTCATCGCGCCGACCCGCGAACTGGCCTTGCAGGTCAGCCGCGAGCTTGAATGGCTGTGCGCCAAGGCCAATGCGCGGATTACCACCTGCGTTGGCGGGATGGACCCGAGCAAGGAACGCCGCGCGCTGCACCACGGTGCACACATGATCGTCGGCACGCCGGGGCGGCTGCGCGATCATCTTGAACGCGGCGCGCTCGACCTCTCGCAGCTCGCCTACATCGTGCTCGACGAGGCCGACGAGATGCTCGACATGGGCTTCCGCGACGACCTTGAGCAAATCCTCGACGCGACGCCGGACACCCGCCGTACGCTGATGTTCTCGGCCACCATGCCGCGCCCGATCGCGGCGCTGGCGCAGCGGTATCAGCACAATGCGCTGCGCATCTCGACCGTGGGCGACGACCGCGGCCACGGCGATATCGATTACCAGACCGTCGCGGTCTCCCCCTCGGACATCGAAAACGCGGTGATCAACCTGCTGCGGTTCCACGAAGCCGAAACCGCGATGCTGTTCTGCGCCACGCGCGACAATGTCCGCCATCTGCACGCCGCCCTGGTCGAGCGCGGGTTTGCCGCAGTGGCCTTGTCGGGCGAGCACAGCCAGAATGAGCGCAACTATGCCTTGCAAGCCTTGCGTGACGGACGCGCGCGGGTCTGCGTCGCCACCGACGTCGCGGCACGCGGGATCGATGTCGCCTCGCTCAGCCTGGTGATCCACGTCGAAATTCCCCGCGATGCCGAAACCTTGCAGCACCGCTCGGGCCGCACGGGGCGCGCCGGGCGCAAGGGCACTGCGGTGATCGTCGTCCCGTATCCGCGCCGGCGCCGGGTCGAGGAAATGCTCCGCCGTGCGCGCATCTCGGCCAGCACCGCCGAGGTGCCCAGCGCCGAGATGATCCGCGCGCGCGACCGTCAGCGGCTGTACGAAACTTTGCTTGAGCCGGTCGAAGGGACCGAGGAAGAACTGGAACTGGCACAACGCCTGCTCGATCAGCGCGGCGCGCTCGATCTGGCGGTGGCCCTGGTCCGCCAGCACAGCAAAGCGATGCCCGAACCCGAAGAGCTGATCGACCTGTCGAAACGCGGCGAAGACCCGCGCGCCGATAAATCGCATCACCGCGACGGGTTCGACGATACGGTGTGGTTCCGGATGGATATCGGCCGCCGCCAGAATGCCGATCCGCGCTGGATCCTGCCGCTGCTGTGCCGCCGCGGACACATTACGCGCAATGAAATCGGCGCAATCCGCATCGCCGCCAACGAAACCTTCTTCCAGGTTCCGCGCAGCATCGAGGCCAAGGTGCGCGAAGCCTTGCAGCGCACCTTGACCGAGGGCGCCGAGGACGAAAGCGGGATCCGGATCGAACCTTCGCCCGAAGGCGCGCAACAGGGCGGCAGCCAATCGCCTCGTCAACCAGCAGCACGGGCACCATCGCGCCAGCCTGCGCGCCAGCCGGTCAGCCGGCCAGCACCGCCGCCAGCCAGCCATCAAGGTGGCCACCAGACGAGCCAGGCGCCCAGCCAGGCGCCCGGCCAGGCGCCGCGCCCGCCGGCCGCCCACGCGCCAAGCCAGGCTCCCGCTCAAGCGCCGGTTCAGCCGTCCAAGCAGCCTGACAAGCACCCTGACAAGCAGGCCGCGCGCAAGCAGCTTGGTGTGGCACCCGGCGCTGCGCCGCGCGGCGATGGCCCGCGCACGGCCCGCAAGCCAGAGCGCGCCGGACGTCCCGGGCAAAAGCCGGGGTTCAAACCACCATTCAAACCAGGCGGCGCCAAGCCCGGCTTCAAACCGGGCGGTGCCAAGCCCGGCGGCGCGCACCGCAAAGGTCCGCGCCCGCGCTAGCCAAACTTTAAGGCACAACGCCACACGAACGGGTGCGATCTTGTAATTCTGGTTGGGAGCGAAAGGTTTACCGCCGCTTATAGGGCGGAGCGCCCGGAGCGGCCCCGCTGCCCGGTCCCTTTTCGCGGAACACAATGCGGCCTTTTTGCAGGTCGTAGGGGGTCATCTCAACCTTGACCCGGTCGCCCACGACGGAGCGGATACGGAATTTCCGCATCTTCCCCGCCGTGTAAGCGATAATCCGGTGGTCGTTCTCCAGCATGACGCCGAAGCGGCCATCAGGTAGTATTTCGTCGATTTGGCCATCGAGGGTCAGCAGAGCCTCTTTGGCCATTCGATCAGGCCGCTTCGAGGTTGACGGCCGAAGTCTTGCCGCGCTGATCGGTTTCCAGCTCGTACTTGACGCGCTGGTCCTTGTTCAGGGTCGACATCCCCGAGCGCTCGACCGCGCTGATGTGGACGAAGTTGTCCGGCGCGCCATCATCGGGAGCGATGAAACCATAACCCTTGTCGGTATTGAAAAATTTTACGGTGCCCACGGGCATAATCTGTTCCTTTCACGGATGGCAGAATGATCCGCAGGCACTGTGCCGGCGGAGCAGGAGGCGTGAAAAAGAGAGAAAGGGCGCGAGGCCGAGAGTCCCGTCTCAAGCGACGTAGCGCGCGTCTTATAGGCGCGAGCGGGCGCGATAGCAAGGTCGCAGCGCGCCACATTGGAACGACCGGAGGGATCGCCCGTTAGGCGGTAACTTGCCACTACAAGCCGGCGCGCCGTGCCGCTGTTGCCCAAAAGGAACCCCGATGTCCGCCAATGCCAGCCAAAGCAACGGGTCGATTACTCTGCCGTCACCGGGATCTGGCCTGACTGAAGCGGATTCGCCGTCAAATCCGGGTGCTGGAGCGCGGACCGGGGCGCTGCACAAGCTCTATCTGTTGGGCTGCCGGGCCAGCGACTTTGTCGCAAATCTGGCGGGGCATCCGCTGGCCATCTTGGTGCTGATTGCGGCTTGCCTGTGGTGGCTTGCGGCCAAGGGCCAACCCGGCCAAAACCTGCTGACACTGATCCTGTCGATCCTCGCCATTACCCTGACCCAGACGGTCCTCAACCAGCAGCGCCGCAACGAATTGGCGCTGCACCTCAAGATCGACGAACTGATTACCGCGCTGGATGGCGCGCGCGACGAATTGGCCGGGATCGAGACTGCCGACGAGGATACGCTGCGCGCGGCGCGGCGGACCGGACGGGGCGAATAATGTCCGCTGACAAAGCCGACGGTGCCGGGATCACCCGGCGGCGGGCCGGTAACCGCTGGCGCTACTTAAGCCCGCGCGGGCGCGAGCTGACCAAGCCAGCGACGATCGCGCGGCTGAACAAGATCGGTTTGCCCCCGGCTTACCGCGATGCCTGGTTCAACCCCGATCCCGACAGCCCGATCCAGGCCACCGGCTATGACCAGCGCGGGCGGCGGCAGTACCGCTATCACCCCGATTTTCGCGCCGGTCAGGAGGCCGACAAGTTCGACCGCTGTATCGAATTTGGCCGCCGCCTGCCCAAGCTGCGGGCACAGATCGAGCGCGATCTGGCGGGCGACCCGTTCGATCGCACCACGGTGATCGCGGCGGTGATCCGGGTGCTCGACGAATGCCGCATCCGCATCGGCAACCGTGCCTACGCCCGCGCCAACAAGAGCTTCGGTGCAACCACCCTGCTGCGCCGACACATGACGATCGGACGGAACCGCGTTGGCTTCGAATTCATTGGTAAATCGGGCAAGCGGCAGCAGGTGGAAGTGCTCGATAGCCGGGTGATCGCGATTCTGCGCCAGCTTGAAACTTTGCCGGGCACCGCGGTGTTTCAGTTCCGCGCCGCCGACGGCAGCGTCAGCGGGGTGGCTCCGGCCGATATCAACCAGTATATTCAGACGATTATCGGCGTGAAGTTTTCGGCCAAGTTTTTTCGCACCTGGCACGCCTCGGCCAGCGCCATGCGCGAGGCGCTGCGGCTGCTCAAGCGGGGCCGCACCCCTACGGTCAAGGACCTGGCCGAGCCGGTTTCGGCCGAACTGGGCAATACCCCCGCGATTGCCCGCACCAGCTATATTCACCCCGACGTGCTCGATGCTGCCACCAGCGGCGACCTGCCCGAAGCGGCGCGGCCGACCAAGTGGCTGGACCGCGGCGAAACCACTTTGCTGGCGCTACAAGAATATTGATCGGCACCCAACCGGCCGGCTGGAACCAAATTACAGGCAGAGGCGTTATTGCTTCATACAACAGGAGAAATGCAATGACTGGGCTTCTAATCGTTTTGATCGTTGGTGGTGTTATCGGCTGGCTGGCAAGCATCGTGATGCGGACCGATGGACAGCAGGGCATCATCCTCAATGTCGTGGTCGGCATCGTCGGTGCATTCCTCGCGGGAATTTTCATCTCTCCCTTGCTTAATGCGGGTTCAATTATGTCTGGTTCGCTCGGCATTCGCTCGCTGATCTCGTCGTTCCTGGGC
>JANOTT010000128.1:0-27930 GCA_031416535.1 Novosphingobium sp.
GGCAAGCAGATCGCGATGCACATCGCCGCTGCCTTCCCGATGGCGCTGAACGCCGCCGACCTCGATCCAGCGCTGATCGAGCGCGAGCGCAAGGTCGCTGCCGAAAAGGCCGCCGAATCGGGCAAGCCTGCCGAAGTCCAGGCCAAGATGGTCGACGGCGCGGTGGCCAAGTTCGCCAAGGACAACGCGCTGCTCAGCCAGCTGTTCGTGATGGACAACAAGACCCCGGTGGCACAAGTGGTCGAAGCGGCCGGCAAGGCTGCAGGCACCAAGATTGTGCTCAAGGATTACGTCCGCTTCCAGCTCGGCGAAGGCATCGAAAAGGTCCAGACCGATTTTGCCGCGGAAGTTGCTGCAGTTTCAGGAATTCCGCAGCCGACCGTTTAAGCCGGCAAGCGGGCGCCCTCGGTCACCTCGGCCTTGTGCGCGGCAAAGGCGACTAGCACCTCTTGCTGCTCTGCGGCGGGCACTTTGAAAGCGGCAAGTGTCCGCCCCAGTTCGGCAGCGACTTCGTCGAATTCCGCCGGCTTGATCTGGAAGTCGCGGTGCGCCGCTTCCAGCCCGGTCGGCGTGGCGCCCGGTTTGGTGGCGCTATAAACAAACGGCCCGCCAGCGATGTTGCACACCCATAAGGTGCGCATGAATTTCAAGCCTGGCAGCCGGGCCAGGTTTTTGGTGTGCCATTCGCGCAGCGCCGGGTTTTCCGACTGCTGGCCAACGATGGGATTCTGCACCACCGCATCGCTGAAGTGATCGATAACGGCAGCGATGGCGAAAACGCCTCCCAGCCGATCGTACAGTGTAGCGGTGGTCATGAGCATGTGCCCTTTCGTGGTGGGTTCCCTGCCAAGGGTAAACAGCCGGGTGGCGGTTTCGTTCAGCGCCCGGTGCAAGTTTCGTGCAGGCACCGGTAATTATCCGTGGGCAGGCCCGCGCAAACCTTGGCATCGTCCGATCAGCGGTATAAGGCCCCGCAAACCCTGTTGAGAGCCCAGCCCAGAGCGATGTCACAGCCCATGTCCAAGCCCCGCTACAAGCGTATCCTGCTGAAACTGTCCGGCGAAGTGCTGATGGGCAACCAGCAGTTCGGGATCGATCCCGAATTCGTGGCCGAACTGGCCAAGGAAGTGAAGGCGGCGCAGGCCACTGGCCTCGAGATTTGCCTGGTGATCGGCGGTGGCAACATTTTTCGCGGGATGGCCGGCGCAGCCAAGGGGATGGACCGTGCGCAAGCCGATTACATGGGCATGCTCGCCACGGTGATGAACGCGCTGGCGATGCAGAACGCGCTCGAGCAGCAGGGCGTCCACACCCGCGTGCAAAGCGCGCTGCAGATGGATCAGGTGTGCGAACCGGTGATCCGCCGCCGCGCCGAACGCCACCTTGAAAAGGGCCGCGTAGTGATCTTTGCCGCCGGGGTCGGCGCGCCGTATTTTACAACCGATTCGGGCGCTGCCTTGCGCGCCGCCGAAATGCAGTGCGATGCGCTGTTCAAAGGCACCAGCGTGGATGGGATCTATGACAGCGATCCCAAGCAGAACCCCGATGCTAAGCGTTATGATACAGTTGATTACAACATGGTTCTGTCACAAGACCTTAAGGTAATGGACGCCAGCGCGGTGGCTTTGTGCCGCGATAACCAGATACCGATCGTCGTCTTCTCGATCCGCGAAAAGGGCAACCTGGCCAAGGTGCTCGCGGGCGAGGGGACGCAGACGCTCGTCACGTAAGGAGTCCGACCATGGCCAAGTACGACAAACCCGATCTCGAACGCCGGATGAAGGGGGCAGTCGAAGCAATGCGGCACGATCTGGGGGGCCTGCGCACCGGGCGTGCCAACACCACGCTGCTCGATCCGGTGGTGGTCACGGTCTATGGCAGCCAGATGCCGCTTAACCAGGTGGCCACCGTCTCGGCACCCGAACCGCGGATGCTGACTGTGCAGGTGTGGGACAAGACGAACGTCGGGCCGGTTGAAAAGGCGATCCGCTCGGCCGGGCTGGGGCTCAACCCGATCAACGATGGCAACACGCTGCGGCTGCCGATCCCCGATCTGACCGAGGAACGCCGCAAGGAACTGGCCAAGCTGGCGCACACGTACGCCGAAAAGGCCCGGGTCGCGATCCGCAACGTCCGCCGCGACGGGATCGACAACCTCAAAACCGACGAGAGCAAGAAGGACATCTCGGAAGACGAGCGCAAGCGCGGCGAAACCGAGGTCCAGAAACTGACCGACGAGCAGATCAAGGCGGTCGACGATGTCGCCGCGCAGAAAGAACAGGAAATCATGGGGCGGTGATCAATGCGGCCATCCTTCCTCCCTCCTACTCAGAAGAGGGGCGGGGGTGGTGGCGATGCGCAGTATCGCTCGCAAAGCGACTTATCGCACCGCCGCTGCACCACCCCCAACTCCCTCCTCAGAAGAGGAGGGGGCTTTGACGGACGCGGGCGGCAAAGCGCGCCACGTCGCCATAATCATGGATGGCAACGGCCGCTGGGCCAAGGCGCGCCATTTGCCGCGCGCGGTCGGCCACCAGCGCGGGGTCGAGGCGGTTCGCACGGTGGTCCGCGCGGCGCGTGAAATGGGGCTCGAAGCGCTGACGCTGTACGCCTTTTCGACCGAAAACTGGAGCCGCCCGGAGGAAGAGGTTTCGGCGCTGATGGGGCTGCTCAAGCGCTACATCATGGCCGATCTTAAGGAATTCGTCGAAAACAACGTCCGGCTCAAGGTCATCGGCAATTATCAAGCAATGGCGCCCGATGTGGTCGCGCTGCTCGACGATGCGCTGGCGCAGACCGCCACCAACGATGGCACCACGCTGGTGGTCGCGCTCAATTACGGCGCACAGGACGAGATTGCCCGCGCCGCCGCCAAGGCTGCGGCGAAGGGCGCGATCACCCCCGCAGCCATTTCCGCCGAACTCGATACCGCCGGCTTGCCGCCGCTCGACCTGCTGATCCGCACCTCGGGCGAAGTGCGGCTGTCGAACTTTCTGCTGTGGCAGGCGGCCTATGCCGAGATGGTGTTCACCGACGTGCTGTGGCCTGATTTTACGCCGGCGCATCTGCAGGCGGCGCTGGCAGAATTTGCGGGTCGGGAGCGGCGCTATGGCGGACGCTGAGGTGCCCAAAAAAAATTCCGACCTGCCGGTTCGCGTCGGCTCGGCGGTGGTCATGCTGGCGGTGGCCGGCGGAGCGCTGTGGCTGGGCGGCTGGGTGTGGACGGTCTTTGTCGCAATCGTGGCGATTGGGGTGCTGTGGGAATGGTGGGGGTTGGTGCGCCGGTTCGTGCCAGGCTTGCCCGGCCAGATCCTGTGGATGCTGGGTGGCTCGAGCTATATCGGACTGGCCGCCTTGATGCTGTTCGTACTGCGGGTGATACCGTTGCCGCTGAGTCAGATCCTGCTGGTGGCGATCATACTGGCGGTAATCGGTACTGACGTTGGCGCCTATTTCGCCGGCCGGACGATTGGCGGCCCGAAAATTGCCCCGGCGATCAGCCCATCGAAGACTTGGTCAGGGCTGGTTGGCGGCATGGCCGGTGCGGCGACGGCGCTGGTGCTGGTGACCTACCAGGCCGAGGGTTTCAAAGATTTGGGGTGGAAAATTCTGGCGGGTGGGGCGGTCGCAATCATCGCCCAGATTGGCGACTTTTTCGAAAGCTGGATGAAACGCCGCGCGGGCGTAAAGGATGCCAGCAACCTGATTCCGGGACACGGCGGCCTGTTTGACCGGGCTGATGGCCTGCTGGCAGTATTGTTCGTGCTTGGCCTGATCGCTTCGTTCAATTTCGTCTTCGGATCGTGACAATGCGCTCGCTCACAATCCTTGGCGCAACTGGCTCCATCGGCGCATCGGCGCTCGATCTGATCCGGCGCCAGCCGGGCGCATGGCGGATCGCGGCGCTGACCGCCAATTGTCAGGCAGCCGAACTGGCGGCACTGGCGCGCGAATTTTCGGCCGAGATTGCCGTCGTGGCTGATGAGATGTGTCTGCCAGACTTGCGCGCGGCCTTGGCTGGCAGCGGGATTGCAGCGACGGGCGGCGCGGCGGCACTGGTCGAAGCCGCCTCCCGCCCCGTCGATATCACATTGGCCGCCATCGTCGGCTGCGCGGGGCTTGCGCCAACGATGGCGGCGATCGAGCAAGGCCGCACCGTGGCACTGGCCAACAAGGAAGCGCTGGTTTCCGCGGGCGACGTGCTGATGGACGCGGTCGCGCAGCATGGCACCACACTGCTCCCGGTCGACAGCGAACACAACGCGATCTTCCAGTGCCTCGCGGGCAACGATCTGGCGCAGGTCCGCGCGATCACGCTGACCGCCAGCGGTGGGCCGTTCCGCGATTGGTCGGATGAGCAGCTTGGCACCGCGACCCCCGAGCAAGCGGTCAAGCATCCCAACTGGGCGATGGGCGCCAAGATCAGCGTCGATAGCGCCACCATGTTCAACAAGGGCCTCGAACTGATAGAGGCGCATCATCTGTTTCCGGTCGGGCTGGATAAGTTGCGGATCATCATTCATCCGCAGTCGGTGGTCCACTCGATGGTCGAATACCGCGATGGCTCGACCTTGGCGCAGCTTGGCCCCTCGGACATGCGGGTGCCGATTGCCGCCTGTCTGGCGTGGCCGGGGCGGATGGATACGCCGTGCGCGCCGCTCGATCTGGCCGCGCTGGGTGCACTGACCTTTCGGGCGCCTGACGAGGCCCGGTTTCCCGCCACCGCGCTGTGCCGCGCTGCGGCCGAGGCTGGCGGAGCGGCCCCGGCGGTGCTCAATGCCGCCAACGAAATTGCGGTGGCCGCGTTCTTGTCTGGTCAGATCGCGTTCACCCGCATCTCGGTAATGGTCGCGGACGTAATGTCGCGCTATAGTCCTCCTGCGCCCAATAGTCTTGACGATGTGATCGCAGTCGATCACGCCGCCCGGGTCCACGCGCGCGAAGTTTTGGAGCTTTCCTGAATTGGTCCAGTCCCCGTCGATCCTGCTGACAATCGTCGCTTTCCTCCTGCTGCTCGGGCCGCTGATCGTGCTCCACGAGCTGGGGCATTACTATGCCGGGCGGCTGTTCGGGGTGCGCGCCGAAACCTTCTCGGTCGGGTTCGGCAAAGAGTTGTGGCACCGCATCGACAAACGCGGCACGCGTTGGCGGCTCGCGGCGTTTCCGCTGGGCGGTTATGTGATGTTTGCCGGTGACAGCGATCCGTCAAGCAAGCCCAGCGCCGATTTGCAGGGCCAGCCGCGCGCCGCGCAGGCGGGCACGCTGGCCGGGGCGGCGCTGTGGCAGCGGGTGATCATCGTTCTGGCCGGGCCGATGGCCAACCTGGTGACGGCGATCCTGATTTTCGCAGGCTTCGCGATGGCCTATGGCATTCCGACCTCGCCACCGGTGATCGGCGGTTTTTCAGCCGCCTCGGCGGCGCAGGCAGCGGGACTGCAAGCCGGTGACCGGATCGTATCGATCGATGGCACGCAGATCGACGATTTTGCCGACATTGCCCCGCGCGTGGTGCTTTATCCCGGCGCCACTGTGATGGTCGCCTATGAACGCGCCGGGCGCCGGCTGGAAATGCCGGTCAAGCTGGCGCTGGACATCAGCAAAGACCAGTTCGGCAATGAGACTCGGCGCGGACTGCTTGGAATCGGCAACGCGGGTTTGCAATATCAGCGGGTTAACCCGCTGCGCGCGGTCGGTTACGGCGCGGTGCAGAGTCTGGAAATTACCCGGATGATGGCGATCGGGCTCAAGCAGATCGTTACCGGAGAACGTTCGGTGCGCGAAATGGGCGGACTGCCCAAGGTGGCCAAATTCTCGGGCGAGATGCTGTCGCTGGGCTGGTTGCCGTTCGTTGGCTTCGCCGCGCTGATTTCAATTAATTTGGCATTCATCAACCTGCTGCCAATCCCCACGCTCGACGGCGGGCACCTGGTGATTTATGCGGCGGAAGCGATCCGCCGCAAACCGCTGGGTCTGCGTAGTCAGGAATGGGCGTTCCGGATTGGCATGGCATTCGTGCTGGCCTTTGCGGTGTTCGTCACTGTGAATGACCTTGCCGGGATGTTTCTTTAGAGCCTGGCTCTGGAGGACCGAACTGCGGGCCGGGACTTGTAATTCTGCGGAAGGTTGCAGCAACTTTGCTTGATCGGACGGGACGCATCGGGCAGAGGGCGGCGACATGCCTGCTCGCTGCGGGTGCCCGATCCGTGTTGGGCAAATACTGCAGCTCAAATTGACGGGAACAACCGTGCTTAATACACCTTCCTTGATTGATCGTTTCCCTGCTGCCCGCGCGGGCCTGCGGCTGGCCGCGGTGCTGATGGGGACGACGATCCTTGCCGGTGCCCCGCAAGCCGCGCTGGCACAGGTTGCCGCCCCGGCAGCAGCCGCCCCGCTGGCCGCAGTACCAGTGGCCGCGCCAGCCGCCGCCCCGATCCTGTCGATCACGATAACCGGCGCGCAGCGGCTCGAGGCCGATACAATCCGTTCGTACATCAAACTGCGGGTAGGCCAGCCATACTCGCAGGCGACGGCTGATCAGGCGTTGAAGGATCTGTTTGCGACCGAGCTGTTTTCCGACGTGAAGGTCAGCAATGACGGCGGCAATGTGACGATCGAGGTCAAGGAAAACCCGGTCATCAACCGCATCGTGCTCGAGGGCAACAAGCGCATCAAGAGCGAGAAGATTACCCCCGAGATCAAACTGGCGCCGCGCCAGATTTTCACCCGCTCGAAAGTCCGCGCCGACGTCGCGCGAATAATCGAACTGTACAAGCGCCAAGGGCGGTTTGCCGCCTCGGTCGAACCCAAGATGGTCATGCTCGACCAGAACCGCGTCGATATCGTGTTCGAGATCAACGAAGGGCCCAAGAGCAAGGTCCGCCAGATCAATATCATCGGGAACGACAATTTTTCCGACGGCGATCTGCGCGATCAGATGTTCACCAAGCAGGCCAGCATCACGCGGATCCTATCGTCGGGCACGACCTATGATCCCGACCGGATGGCCTTCGATCAGCAGAAGCTGCGGCAATACTATCTGACCAAGGGTTATGCCGATTTCCGCATCGTTTCGGCAGTCGCCGAACTGACCCCGGACAAGAAAGACTTCATCCTCACCTATGTGGTCGAGGAAGGCCCGCGCTACAAATTCGGCCCGATCAAGGTGGAAAGCCAGCTGCGCGATTTCGATGGCGACCGGCTCGGCGCGCAACTGCCGATGAAGCAGGGTGATTGGTACGACGCCAAACTGGTCGAGGACACGATCGACAAGCTGAACGAAACGCTGGGTGCGTTCGGGTATGCTTTTGCCGACGTGCGGCCGGACTATGCGCGCGACAAGGAAGCGCTCACCATGGGCCTGACTTTCCAGATCGCCGAAGCGCCGCGGGTCTATGTCGAAAAGATCGACGTCACCGGCAACACACTGACGCAGGACAAAGTGATCCGCCGCGAATTCCGACTGGCCGAGGGCGATGCGTTCAACTCGCTGCAGATCAAGCGTTCGACCGCGCGGATCAACTCGCTCGGCTATTTCCAGGAAAAATTCGAGGTTGAGCAAAAGCCGGGTTCGGCGCCCGACCGGATCATTCTTGAAGCCAATGTCGAGGAAAAGCCGACCGGGCAACTCCAACTCTCGGCGGGTTATTCCAGTCTTGAGAAGCTGATCTTCCAGGGCTCGATCGAGCAGCGCAATTTCCGCGGGCGCGGGCAGACCATCGGGCTGAACCTGGCCTATTCGCAGTATTCGAAGCAAGTCGATGTCAGCTTCACCGAACCTTACGTGTTTGACCGCAACGTCAGCCTCGGGGTGAACGTCTACCGGCGCGATCTCAACAGCTTCAACTACCTCAATTCCAACCGCAACACGATTTACAAGCAAGGCACGACCGGGTTTCAGGTGCGTGCGGGCATCCCGGTCACCGAATACATTTCGGCGGTGGCGAGCTATACGTTCAACTACGACGACGTGAATGTCGATCGGTCGCAGTATTACTCGACCCGGCAGAGCGGCTTGCTCGAATGCGATCCGTTGCTCGCCGGGCGCTATTTGTGCGATGCCCTGGGCAAGCGGACCAGTTCGATCCTGGGCATGTCGTTGATCTACGATACGCTCGATAACCGGATCCATCCCGGCCGCGGCAGGTCGCTGTCGGTCTCGGCCGATTTTGCCGGGCTGGGCGGATCGGTCAAGTATGGGCGGATCCGGGGCAATTTTGCGCAGTATTATACGGTGGCAAAGGGCTTCATCTTCTCGTTGCGGGCCGAAGGCGGGGCGATTGTGCCGTGGGGCGGCAGCAATGGTGCCGGACCCGGCGCCGATGCAGTCCGCCTGACTGACCGGTTCTATCTGGGCGAACCGCAGATTCGCGGGTTCGATATCCGCGGCGTGGGTCCGCGGATTATCCGCCAGTTCATCATCGACGATCCGGCCAATCCCGGTAATCCCAAAATCGTGACCGACCGCAATCAGGTGGTCGATGACGCGCTTGGTGGCCGGTATTATTACCTGGGTCATGCCGAACTGGAAATCCCGCTGGGCTCGGGCGCGAAGGAGCTGGGACTGCGGCCGTCGGTGTTCATCGATGCCGGGGCGGTGTTCGGCGTGCGCTCGCCGATCCTGCAGAACAGCCCGTTCCCGGGCGGTACCTTCATCGCCACCCGAGATACGAGCGGCAACGCCCTGTTCACCCAGATCGATGCCGCTTCGCTGGTTGGAACGGTGTGTACGCCAAGCGCCATCTCAACCGTGACGTCCGCCACCAATCTCAATCCGCCGACGTGCCTGGCGAATGCCAACAACACTGCGCTCGGCTCAACCGTTCCCCCGTTCCAAGAAGTGTTCTTGGGCAATTCAGCCAAGCCGCGCATTGCGATCGGTATCGGGGTTAACTGGAATTCGCCGTTCGGTCCGTTCAGGATCGATTTTGCCAAGACACTGCTTAAGGTCGATGGTGATGACACCAAGTCCTTTACGTTCAACGTAGGAACCCAATTCTGATGACCAATCTGTTTAAATTTGCTCTGGGCAGCGCTCTGGCTGCGGCGCTTGTGGCGCAGCCCAGTTTGGCGCAAACCGCCAAGAAGCCCGTCGCAGCTGCGGGTGCTACGGCACTGCGCGGTACCGCGGTGGCCGGTATTGGCGTGGCCGATCTGCAAGCTGCCGTGGCCAGCACCAATGCCTATCGTGCTGCGGTGCAAAAGCGCCAGGTCGATTACAAGCCGATCTATGACGCGGCGCAGGTCCGCCTCGCGCAGCTCGAAGCCCAGCTCAAGCCGTTGGCTGATCAGTTCAATGCCGACCGCGCGGCGAAAAAGTCGGATGCCGTGCTGCAAACTGGATACGAACAGATCCAGCGGATGCAAGCGCAGGGTGAAGCCGATATCAAGCAGATCCTCGCACCTGCGCAGCTGTCGGACGAATATGTGATCGAACAGATTACCGAGAAGCTGCCCCAGGCCGTGCAGAACGTGATGGGCCGCCGCGGCCTGACACTGTTGCTCAATCCCGATGCCGTGATCCTCTCGGCACCCAACTATGACGTCACTGCTTCGCTGGTGGGCGAACTCAATACTCTGCTGCCATTGGCGCAGATCAACCCGCCGCCGGGCTGGCAAAATCGCCGAACGCGTGACCAGCAAGCGCAGCAGCAGCGTCCAGCCGCCGGTGCTGCGCCCGCCGCCGCGCCCAGGCCGGTGACCCCCGCGCCCAAGCCGGCTGGTCCGCAGCCTGAAGGCCGCTAAACCAATCGCGCGGGAGCAGCGATGAGCGACGAAACCACATCAGCCGACGCGGGCGCCTCTGGAACCACCGGACCAGCGCCCGCCTCCGGCTATGACATTGCGCAGATCCTGGCCGCGCTGCCGCATCGGTATCCGATGCTGCTGGTTGATCGGGTGGTGTCGCTGGTCGCCGATGGCGAAATTCACGCGATCAAGGCGGTCAGCTTCAACGAAAGCTTCTTCCAGGGGCATTTCCCGGGTCGTCCGATTATGCCCGGGGTGCTGCAGATCGAAGCCTTGGCGCAGGCCGCTGGCATCCTCGCGGTCGAGACGCTCGGACTCGCCGGGTCGGGCAAGCTGGTATATTTCATGGCGATCGAACAAGCCAAGTTCCGCGCGCCGGTCGAACCGGGTGTATTGCTCGACCTTAAGGTCGGATTCATCCAGAAACGCAGCCGCGTGTGCAAGTTTTGGGGGCAGGCCTCGGTCGCAGGCAAGGTGACGTGCGATGTGCAGTTCACCGCGATGATTGCGGATGCGCCCGGCTGACCACCCCCAGCCCCGCTCGCAAGCGGGCGGGGAGCGAGACTTGCCGAGAGCGCAGCGAAGCTAGTCGCAGCGGGGTGGGCCTCAGCGCTTGATTTTCCGAACAAGCGCCGCTATGCGCCGCGCTTCCTTTTCAGGCCGGTCGGTACCGGCCGCAGCGAAAGACCAAATCCATGAAGGCCGATATCCATCCCGATTATCACACCATCAAGGTGCAGATGACCGATGGCACCGTGTTCGAAACTCGCTCCACCTGGGGCAAGGAAGGCGCAACGCTGGTGCTTGAAATCGATCCGACTTCGCACCCGGCCTGGACCGGCGGCACCCGCCAGCTCGATCAGGGCGGACGCGTTGCCCAGTTCAACAAGCGCTTCGGCGGGCTGTCGCTCAAGAAAAATTGAACGCTGCGACCGGCACAACGTCAAAACGAAACAGGGCGGCTCCACTGGGGCAGCCCTGTTTCGATGTGCCGCGATAAGCCGAGCGGCGATTAGTCGCCGGCAATATTGCGTGCGTCGGCCTCGCTGATCGCGCGCAGGAATTCGACCCCGCCCACACCGTCGCGCGCCCAGCGGACAATGGCCTGGATCGACCAGTCGGGCGCGAGCTGCAAGGTGATGAAAATCCCGGCCCGCAGCCAGTCGGCCTCGGTCACCAGACTGCACCCGAAGATCGAGACGTCGCGGATCCGGGCGCGGCTGCGTTCGCCACCCGAAGTGCGCACGGTTGCCACCGCGCCGGCAATCCGGCGCGCCGCGCGGCGCGTGTTGGGTCGTGGGGCAGTGGCCTCCAGCTTGGCAATTTTTGGCTTGGCGCTCACGGTATTTTCCCCATTCCCTACGTAATATCTCGGAAAATTATCCAAAGAGGGTTAATTTTCCTTCCACTCGGCAGCAACTTTGCGCGGCTCCGATCGGCACAGTTTTTTCTTCCCATCGCGCGCGCCTTATGCAAAGGCGCGCGCCTGCCATGCGGACCTCTGGTCAGGCTTGGTTGTGGCGATCGTAGCTCAGTTGGTTAGAGCGCCGGTTTGTGGTACCGGAGGTCGTGGGTTCGAGACCCATCGATCGCCCCATTTTCCACTTTTGCAGCGCCGGTTTCCCGCCGGGCGCTGGTGGGACCAAATGGCACCTTTGGCCCTGTTTGGCGCTTGCCCGTTACAACGCTGCGTGGCACAGCGGCGCGGGCCCTGACCTGCGCCCCGAAAGTTCATGAAAGCGCCCATGCACGGCTACGCCAATCCTGCCCGGTTCCTGCGCCTGGCGCGGCTGTTTACCGCGCCGCTGCTGCTGCTCGGCGGCGCGCTGACCGCAGCCGTGCTGGCGTGGGGTTTGCTCGGCGCACCGGCCGAACGATTGCAGGGCGAAACGGTGCGGATTCTGTTCATCCATGTCCCTGCGGCGTGGTTGGGGATGGGCGGCTGGATCCTGATCGCGCTGGCCAGCCTGAGCGAACTGGTCTGGCGCCACCCGCTGGCCAGCATCGGCGCGCGCGCCGCCGCGCTGCCCGGCGCATTCTTCGCGCTGCTGTGCTTGGTCACCGGATCGCTCTGGGGCCGCCCGGCGTGGGGCGCATGGTGGGTCTGGGATGGCCGGCTGACGTCGATGCTGGTGCTGTTTTTCTTGTACTGTGCCTATCTGGCGCTGGCTGACGCGGCGGCCCGGTCCGGCCAGAGCAACACCCGGATTGCGGCGATCTTCGGTTTGGTCGGGGCGGTCAATATCCCGATCATCCATTATTCGGTGATCTGGTGGAACAGCCTGCATCAGCCGCCCAGCATCACGCTGGGTAAATCGTCGATGGCACCGGTATTTCTTTACGGATTGATCGCGGCAACGCTGGGCTTCTCGCTGCTGTTCGGCGGGGTGGTGCTGGCGCGGATGCGCGCGATCCTCGCCGATCAGCAGACCGAGGCGCGGCTACGCCGCCGTGCGCAGGACTTTGCCGATGCATGAGGGACTGAACCACTGGGCCTTCGTTTACGCCGCTTACGCGCTGGGGGTGAGCGGGACGGCGGCGCTGGTGCTGCACAGCTGGACCGCGATGCGCCGGGCCGAGACCCGGCGCGAGCGGAGCCGCACGCTGTGAGCGCGATGATCAAGCCCAAGCACCAACGGCTGGTGCTGGTCCTGGCGGCCACGGCAGCGCTGATCGCGGCGGCTCTGCTGGCGGCGTGGGCGCTGCGCAGCCAGGCTTCGTATTTCTATCTGCCCGCAGAAATGGCCAGCAAGCCGCCGCTGCCAGACCGCGCGGTGCGGCTGGGCGGGATGGTCGATGCCGGCTCGCTCAAGACCGCGCCCGACGGGCTGACAATCAATTTCATGGTCAGCGATGGCAAGGCGCAGGTGCCGGTGACCTTTACCGGGATCACCCCGGACCTGTTCCAGGAGGGTTCGGGCGTGGTCGCCGAAGGCCGCCGCCGCGCCGACGGCACGTTCGTGGCCGACAATCTGCTGGCCAAACACGACGAGAAATACGTACCGCGCGAAATGCAGCAGATGAGCAACCGCGAAGCGCATGAAAAGGTGGAAGCGACCAAATGATCGCCACGCTCGGTCTGGCGGCATTGTGGCTGGCGGCGGCGCTGGCGGCGCTGCAATTGTTCGGCGGGTTCCTGGCGCTGCGGCTGCCGGGCAATCCGCTGGTGCCGGTGGTCCGTCCTACCGCCGTAATGCAAGCGGTGCTGGTGGCCATCGCCTTTGCCTGCCTGATCGCGCTGTTCTGGCGCACCGACCTGTCGGTGGCGCTGGTTGCGGCCAATTCACACGCGGCCAAGCCGCTGCTTTACAAAGTGGCGGGGGCCTGGGGCAACCACGAAGGCTCGATGCTGCTGTGGGTAACGGTGATGGCGCTGGCGGGCGGCTTGGTTGCACTGGTCGAGCGGCGTTTGCCCGAACCCACGATGCTGGCCACGCTGGCCGCGCAGGCGTTTGTCAGTCTGGGGTTTTATGCCTTCCTGCTGATCGCTTCGAACCCGTTCGCGCGGCTCGATCCGGCGGCGACGGAGGGCCGCGGCCTCAACCCGCTGCTGCAAGACCCGGGTCTCGCGTTCCACCCGCCGACGCTTTATATTGGATATGTCGGGCTGTCGGTAGCGTTCAGTTTTGCGGTCGGGGCGCTGCTCACCCGCGAAGTGTCGCCGATGTTTGCCCGCGCGATGCGGCCGTGGGTGCTGGGGGCGTGGATTTTCCTGACATTGGGGATCACCGCCGGATCGTACTGGGCATATTACGAGCTCGGCTGGGGCGGCTGGTGGTTCTGGGACCCGGTCGAGAATGCCTCGTTGATGCCGTGGCTGGCGGCGACCGCGCTGCTGCATTCGGCTGCGGTGCTGGCCGCGCGTAACGCGCTGCGCGCGTGGACGGTGATGCTGGGGGTGGTGGCCTTTGCGATGTCGATGGTCGGCACGTTCCTGGTCCGCTCAGGCGTGCTGACCAGTGTCCACGCGTTTGCCGTCGATCCGGAGCGCGGGAGCTTTATCCTGGCTTTGCTGGCGATCAATATCGGTGCCGCGCTGACGATCTTCGCGCTGCGCGCCGGGACCGTCAACGAGGGCGAGCGTTTTGCCATTGTCAGTCGTGAGAGCGCGCTGGTGTTCAACAACGTAATGCTGTCCGCCACGCTGGGGATCGTACTGCTGGGCACGCTCTATCCGCTGCTGGCCGAGGCGCTGGGCGCGCAGGTTTCGGTCGGTCCGCCCTATTTCAATCCGGCCACGGCGGTGTTTGTCCTGCCCATGCTGGTGGTGATGGGGATCGGGCCAATGTTGCGCTGGCGGCGCGACGGACTGGCGCGACTGAAACCGATGTTTGTTCTGCCCGTGCTGGTCTTGTTCGGCGTGGGCGGGTGGCTGGCGCTGCAGGGGTTGAACCTGTTGCCGTTACTGGGGATTGCGCTGGGCACGGCCTTGCTGATGCTCGCGCTGGTGCCGCTCAAGGGGCGGCGGCTGCGCACGGTGACGCTGCCGCTGTGGGGCATGGTCATCGCGCACTTCGGGATCGGCGTGGCGTTGCTGGGGGCCGCCAGTGACAGCGCGTTCAGTACCGAAAAGCTGGTCGCGGCCCGGATCGGGGAAAGCGTGGCGGTGGGCCCGTGGGTGGTCCGGCTGGACCGGATCGAGCCAGTTGCCGGCCCGAACTGGACTGCGCTTCAGGCCACCTTGGCGGCGCGTTACGACGGCGGTAGCCCAAGCGAGATGCACCCGCAGGCCCGCAGTTTCTGGACCCCACCGCAGCAGACCACCGAAAGCGCGCTCCTGACCCGCTGGAACGGCCAGCTTTACACCGTGCTGGGCGAACGAGCCGCCGACGGGCGCTGGCAGCTGCGGCTGTGGTGGAAACCGTTCGTGAACCTGATCTGGCTTGGCGGAGTTTTGATCGCATTGGGCGGCGCTCTGGCGCTGCTCGGCCGGGCCGTGAGCGGTCGGCGGCGGCGCGTGGCAGCAGACAAAATCGCCGATCGTCGCCAGCAGCAGGGACGCAGCCGATGAATCCGCCGACCAAAACCGCTCGCTGGGCGCTGTGGCTGCCGCTTGGGCTGTTCGCCGCGTTTGTGGCGGTAGTGCTGTTCAGTTTGATGTACCCGGCGGACCGCGCAGTCAAAAGCGCGTTGATCGGCCGACCGCTGCCCCCGTTTGCCTTATCCGCTGCCACTTCCGATCGCCCGGGACTGGCGCACGCCGATCTCGCCGACGGCCGGGTCCATCTGCTCAACATCTTTGCCAGCTGGTGCGTTCCCTGCGCGGTCGAAGCGCCGCAACTGGAGGCCTTGCGCGCGCGCGGGATCGATGTGGTCGGCGTGGCGATCCGTGACCAGCCATCCGACTTGCAAAAATTCTATGCGCGCTATGGTAATCCGTTCAGCCGGGTCGGCGCCGACAATGTCAGCGCGATCCAGTTTGCGCTGGGTTCTTCGGGCGTGCCCGAGAGCTTCGTGATCGATGGCCGCGGCGTGATCCGCTATCAGCACATCGGCGATATCCGCGCCGACCAGGTCGAACTGATTGCAGACAAGATCGCGGAGGCCGCGCGATGAAGCGCACCGTGTTCATCGCCGCGCTGCTGCTGGCCGCCCCGGTGCGGGGCGCAGATACCTTGCCGCCGGCACCTTTTGCCAACGTCCAGCTTGAAGACCCGGCGCAGGAAGCCAATGCCGCCGCGCTGATGGCCAGCCTGCGCTGCTTGCAGTGTCAGGGCCAGTCGATCTCGGATTCGGATGCGCCGATTGCGGGCGACTTGCGCAATCAGGTGCGGCTGCGGATCAAGGCGGGCGAAGATCCCGAGGCGATTCGCGGCTGGCTGATCGACCGTTATGGTGATTATGTCAGCTATTCCCCGCGGGTGACCAGCCTGACCTGGCCGCTGTTTGCCGCACCGCTGGCGCTGCTCGCGCTGGCCTTTGCTTTGCTGCGGCGGCGCTTTGTCAGGAGCGCGGCATGACTGGTTGGTTGATTGCGATGGTGCTGGCGGGGGTTGCGCTGGCGGCACTGATCGTGTTGGGCCGGGCACCGCGCAAAAGCTGGGAAGCGATTGCCGCCGCGCTAGTGTTCGGTCTGGCCGGGTTTGCCTATCAGGCGCGGCCCGACCTGCCCGGCGCGCCGACGGTGGCAGAGTTTGCGCAAGGTCAGGCCGGTGCAGAACTGGTCAAGGTGCGCCAGCAGCTGGCGGGTGAGGGGGTGATTGCGCGCGGCCGCTTTACGGTCACTGCCGATGCGCTCACCCGGCAGGGTGCATTTAGCGATGCGGCCGGGCTGCTGCTGGGTGCGATCGAGGAAAATCCGCGCGATTCGGGCGCCTGGCTGGCGCTCGCCAACAACTTGGTCGGCCATGCCGATGGCGCCTTGACCCCGGCGGCGCTGTACGCGTTTGGTCAGGCGGCCGAAACCGATCCGCAGGCTGCCGGGCCGCCGTTTTTCCTTGGCCTCGCCTTGATCCAGAACGGTCGGCCCGAGGAAGGCCGTGGGCTGTGGGCCGATTTGCTCGCGCGCACCCCTGCAACAGCGCCGTGGCGCGCCGGTCTGGCGGGACGGCTGCAACTGCTCGATCAGCTGCTGGCGCAGCAAAACCAGCCGCCATCCGCGCCGCTGCCACCCGCGCCGCCGGCCGTACGTTAAGCCGGTGCCGCGCTGGACCGACTATCGGCTTGCTGCTAGTCGCATTCGGCGGACGCTTCCGCGCCGTTTTGGGTTACTGAGGGTTGTGGTTGCATGAGCACGTCGGGCGAGGCAGGCACGGCTGTTGGTTCTGGTCCGGTTGGCCCAGACGATGGTGACGCCAGCGAAAACACACACGGCCAGCATTCGGGTTCGCTAGCGGCCTTGGCGGTGGGTGCGATCGGTGTCGTGTTTGGCGATATCGGCACCAGCCCGCTGTACGCTTTTCGCGAAACTTTTGCCTCGCACAACGGCGCGCCGGGGATCCGCGTCGATCCGGTGCACATTCACGGGGTGCTCAGCCTGGTATTCTGGTCGATGATGATCGTGGTGACATTCAAATATGTCCTGACCATCATGAGGGCCGACAACAAGGGCGAGGGCGGCAGCCTGGCGTTGCTTGCGCTGATTAACCGCAAGTCTTCGGGGGCGAAATGGACTGCGCCGTTCGTGCTGCTCGGCGTCTTCGCAACCGCGCTGTTTTATGGCGATGCGATGATTACGCCCGCCATGTCGGTGCTTTCAGCCACCGAAGGCCTGCAATATGTCAGCCCGGTCTTCACCCCCTGGATCGTACCGATTGCGGTGGTGATCCTGTTCGGACTGTTCTCGATCCAGTCGCGTGGGACGGACAAGGTTGGCAGGCTGTTCGGCCCGATCATGATCGTCTATTTCATCACGCTCGGGGTGCTGGGTGTGATGCATCTTACCGCGATGCCGCAAATCGTGCTGGAAACGATCAATCCGGTGAACGCGTTCAGATTCTACGCGACCGATGGTTTCCGCGCCTTTGTCGCGATGGGCTCGGTGGTATTGGCCGTGACCGGGGCCGAAGCACTCTATGCCGACATGGGCCACTTCGGGCGTAAGCCGATCGGGGTCAGCTGGGTGTCCTTCGTGCTGCCCGCACTGATGCTCAATTACATGGGTCAGGGTGCGATGGTGCTCTCGCAGGCAAGCCCCGCCGATGCGGCCGCGCTGATCAAAGACCCGTTCTTCCTGATGATCCCCGATATGGTCCGGGTGCCGGTGGTGATACTCACGCTGTTCGCCACGATTATCGCCAGCCAAGCCGTAATCACGGGGGCCTTCAGCCTCACCCAGCAGGCGGTCCAGCTCGGCTTTTTGCCGCGGATGCAGATCAAGCATACCAGCGCCGCTGCTGCCGGGCAGATCTATATCCCGGTGATCAACTGGGGGCTGATGATCATGGTGCTGGTGCTGGTGCTGTTCTTTGGGTCATCAAGCAAGCTTGCCGCCGCCTATGGCATCGCGGTGACTGGCGCGATGTTCATCGATACCCTGCTACTCGCTGTTGTGCTGATCAGCCTGTGGCGCTGGCCGCTGTGGAAGGCTGTGCCGCTGATCGCGGTGTTCATCGTCGTCGATATCGCCTATTTCGGCGCGAACCTGATCAAGGTGCCGCAGGGCGGGTGGGTGCCGCTGGCGATGGGGCTGGTGATTTTTACCCTGCTTACCTCGTGGTCGCGTGGGCGCGCGCTGATGCGCGCCAACATGGCCGAAAGCTCGATTCCGATGGAGGTCTTCGCCAAGAGCGCGAATTCAAGCGCGGCGCGGGTCTCGGGCACGGCGATCTTCATGGCCTCGTCCAACTCTGGCGTGCCCTCGGCGCTGCTCCACAACATCAAGCACAACAAGGTGCTGCACGAACGCGTGGTGATCCTGACCGTCGCTATCCAGGATGTGCCCTATGTCGATCCGGCCGAGCGCGTTTCGTGCAAGGACATGGGCCAGGGCTTCTATCGGCTGACGATGAAATTCGGTTTCCTTGAGGAAACCGACGTGCCCGCCGCGCTCAAGCAGGTCCACATGTGCGGCGCGCCGTTCGAGATGATGAAGACCAGCTTCTTCCTCTCGCGCCAGACGCTGATCGCTTCGGCCAAGCCCGGCATGGCGATCTGGCGTGAAAAGCTGTTCGCGTGGATGCTGCGCAATGCCGCCAGCGCGATGGAGTTCTTCCGCCTGCCCACCAACCGCGTGGTCGAACTGGGCAGTCAGGTCGAGATTTAGGTGCGCTGCCCGCGGTTGCGCGCGGCGAACCATGGTGTCATCCGCGCAATCGCATCCTCGACCTGATCGGTCGAGACCGCGAAACTGATCCGCATGAAGCGGTGTCCATTGACCGGGTCGAAGTCGAACCCGGGGGCAGTCGCGACCCCGGTATCTTCGAGCAACTGTTTGCAGAACTGCATCGAATCGTCGGTAAAGTCCGATACGTCGGCATAGACGTAGAACGCGCCGTCGGGCGGAGCGATCCGCTCCAGGCCAAACGCGGGCAGCGCCGCCAGCAACAGTTCGCGGTTGCGGGTGTAGGTCGCGACATAGGCCGCAAGCTCGGCGGTGCAGTCCATCGCGATCAGCCCGGCGTGCTGCGCCAGGCTGGGGGGCGTAAGGAACAGATTACCCATCCGCGCGCGCGCCGCGTCGATCCCGCTTTCGGGCACCACCAGCCAGCCCAGCCGCCACCCGGCCATGCTGAAATATTTCGAAAAGCTGTTGACCACCAGCGCTTGCGGCGCGACCTCGAGCACCGACGGTGTGGCCGTGCCGTAAGCGATGCCGTGGTAGATCTCGTCCGAGATGATCGTGATCCCGCGCTTTTGGCAGACCGCGGCAATCGCGGCCAGTTCTTCGCGCGGGATGATCGTGCCGGTCGGGTTGGCCGGGCTGGCCAGGATCACACCGTCGGGCGCGGGCTCAATCGCGGCGAGGGCTTGCGCGCTAAGCTGGTAATGTTCGTCCGCGCCGCATTGCAGTTCGACCGGAACCATGTGCAGTGCCCGCAGGTTGTTGCGGTATGCGACATAACCCGGCCGCGCCAGCGCCACCCGCGCCCCGGGCGCAAAGCTCATGCTCAGCGCCAGCACCAGCGCGGGGGACGCGCCGCAAGTCAGGATCACTTGCGCGGGCTCGATCTTCACCCCGTACCAGTCGGCATAATGGCGGCTGATCCGCTCCTTGAGCGGCTGGCTTTCCCAATAGCCCATCGGGTCGGCATCGAGCACCCGGTGCGCCTCGGCAATCGCGGCCGCGGGGGCCCCGGTCGAAGGCTGACCGAATTCCATGTGGATTACGCTGCGCCCTTCGGCCTTGAGCCGGTGCGCCAGCATGGAGACGGTAATGGTGTGGAACGGTTCGATCTGGGCGGTCATGGCTGCAAATTACCAGATGCCCACGAAAATAGTGGGCTCAAAAGAACAGCGCGGCGCCCCGGGAGGGACACCGCGCCGCTCGGTGAATGATGAAAAATTAGCCCAGGTTGGCGCTGACCATGCAGTACAGCATCGGCAGCGACAGCAGCACGTTGGTGCGGCTGGCGTAGAGCGCGCGCGGGGCTGCGGCAGCTTTTTCTTCAGCCGTGGCTTCGACCAGGCCGAGAATTTTCTTTTGCGCCGGCCAGATGATGAACCACACGTTGAAAGCCATAATCAGCGCCAGCCACATCCCCAGCCCGATCAGGTTTTCCGCAGCGGTGGCACCGGCGAAGCGCATCGCGCGATCGCCGTAGCCATTGATGAACGCGATGCCGAGCCCGGTAAGCACCGTCAGCAACGCACCCCAGCGAAAGAAGAACAGCACCTTGGGCGCGATATAACCGGTCACGCCGCCTTTGAGCTCAGCCGGAATCTTGGGCATGGTCGGCACCTGCACGAAGTTCAGGTAATAAAGCAGCCCGATCCATACGATGCTGAAGAACACGTGCAACCAGCGCAGCACCGAATTGGTATTGATCGGCAGCGCGCCTTCTGATGCGCCCGCATAATGAACCATCACGGCCACTGCAAGCACGAGCCCGGCGAGCAGCACCAGATGCAGATTTCCGAAAAACTTGGCCATTGCTTCCCCCTAATTTTCGTTAGATGCGAACCCCGATGTCGTCTCTATTGCGCGATTGCGCGCACTTGTCACCCCGCCATCCGGGTTATTCACTCATGCGGCGGATCGGACAGTACCTCGCTCTCGGCCTCCTGCATCAGCCCGTGGCGCAACAGCATCGGCAGCTGGGTAAAGGTGAACAGGAACGACAGCGGCATAAACAGCCACAGCTTGAGCGATATCCACGTGCCGAAGTTGCCAAGCTCAACATTGTACAACCGCCGCAGCACCTCGTTGACAGCGGCCAGAAACAGGAAAAACAGGCCCCAATTGCGCGAGAGTTTGAGCCAGCCGGCATCGTTCAGCCCTTCGAACGCGGCTTCGAGCAGATATTTGAGAAACGGCCGCCCGCGCGCTACGCCCACCAGCAGGGTGATTCCGAACAACAGGTAGATCGCGGTCGGCTTGATCTGGATCCAGATCGGATCGCGCAGCAGGATGGTCAGCCCGCCAAAGCCCACGATCAGCAGGGTCGAGAGCCACAGCATTGGCGAAATCCGCCCGAGCCGCCAGCGCGAGACCGCCAACGCGATGACCGCCGCCACCATGAACGCGCCGGTGCTTTTGACCACCGCCAGCATTTCGCCGATCGGATTGTTGTGATCGCTGGGCGAGAAATGGCGGTAACTGAGGAAAAACACCACTACCGGGCCGTAATCGACCGCGATATTGAGCCAGCCCGATTTGGTTTTGGCTTTGGGAACAGCAGCCTCCATCACGCCACCCCCGCAATCACCCGGGCGACCAGATCGGGATCGAACGGGCGCAGGTCGTCGAGCTTTTCGCCGACCCCGATAGCGTGGATCGGCAGGCCGTATTGCTCGGCCGCGGCGACCAGCACGCCGCCGCGCGCGGTGCCATCGAGTTTGGTCATGATCAGTCCGGTCACTCCGGCCACCTCCTTGAAAATTTCGATTTGCTGCAACGCATTCTGGCCGTTGGTGGCATCGAGCACCAGCACGACATCGTGCGGGGCTTCGGGATTGAGCCGGCCGAGCACGCGGCGAATCTTGGCCAGTTCGTCCATCAGCTCGCGCTTGTTGTGGAGCCGCCCGGCGGTATCGACGATCAGCGCATCGATCCCCTGCTCGGTCGCGGCCTTGACCGCATCGAACACCACTGCCGAAGGATCGCCGCCTTCAGGTCCGGTGATAATCGGCACCCCGACCCGCGCGGCCCAGACCGCCAATTGTGCAATCGCTGCGGCGCGGAAGGTGTCGCCCGCAGCCAGCATCACGCTGTAATCCAGCTCTTGAAAATAGTGCGCCAGTTTGGCGATGGTCGTGGTCTTGCCCGATCCATTGACGCCGATAACCAGGATCACTTGCGGGCGCGGGAAAGCAACCACGTCGAGCGGTTTGGCCACCGGGCGCAGGATCGCCGCGATTTCTTCAGCGACCGCAGCCTTGATCGCGGCTTCGTCGGCGCCGCGCTCGAACCGCTCGCCCGCCAGCCGTTCGCGGATCCGGGCGGCGGCGCGCGGGCCAAGGTCGGAGAGGATCAGCGCGTCTTCAAGTGCGTCGAGCTGGCCGTCGTCGAGCCGCGTCTGGCTGACGATCCCGGCGAGGTTTTCGCCCAGCCGTTCCGACGTCTTGCGCAACCCGCCCAGCACGCGCTCGCTCCAGGTTTCGGAACTCATGCCAGCAGGCCTTCGATGATGCGGGTCGGGGTCACGGTCAAGATGGTTCCGGCGGGCGTGGCGGGGGGCAATTGCACCCGGGCAAAGCTGGGCGCATGGCCGGTTCCGTCGCGCTCTGCAAGTACGCTGAGCGGCGTGCCGACTGCTGCAGCTAGCCACACTGCGCGCTGTTCGGCCACGGCGCGGCGCAGTTCGGTGGCGCGCGCCTTGATCGCCGCGCCATCAAGCTGCGGCATCCGCGCGGCGGCGGTGCCGGGGCGGCGCGAGTAGGGGAACACATGGCCATGAACCACGCCGAGTTCAGCAATGATCGACAGATTATCGGCGTGCGCGGCGGCACATTCGGTGGGGAAGCCGGCAATCAGGTCAGCACCCACCGCCAGTTCGGGCCGCCGGGCGCGCAAAGCCGCGACCAGATCCACCGCGTCACGCCGCAAGTGTCGGCGTCTCATCCGTTTGAGGACCAGGTCGTTGCCGTGCTGGAGCGAGAGGTGGACGTGCGGCATGACCCGCACCTCCCCAGCCAGCAATTCGAACAGTTCAGGGCCGATCTCGATCCCGTCGAGCGATGACAGCCGCAACCGGGTGAGCTGCGGGAACGCCGCCAAAATTGCGGTAACCAGATTGCCCAGCGATGGTGCACCGCGCAAATCCTGACCCCAACTGGTCAGATCGACCCCGGTCAGCACCGCCTCCCGCGCGCCGCGCGCCAGGTGGCGTTCGACCTCGTGCAGCACCGCCGCCACCGCCAGCGAACGACTCGGCCCGCGCCCCTGCGGGATCACGCAAAACGTGCAGGCATGATCGCAGCCGTTCTGCACCGCGATGAACGCACGGCTGTGGCGGGTCTGGTCAAGCGTCGGTTCGGCTGGCGGTACATTCCATGCGCGCGGATCGAGTTTGACGGCATTGGCCACCAGTCCGTCAACCTCGGGCATGGCGGCCAGCGCGGCGCGTTCGACTTCGGCGGCGCAGCCGGTGACCAGCAGCCGCGCTGCGGGGTGCTCGCGCCGCGCCCGGCGGATCGCCTGGCGGGTCTGGCGCACGGCTTCGGCGGTAACCGCGCAGCTGTTGATCACCACCAGATCGGCGTCCGGCGGCAGCATCGCGCGCAGCGTCTCACTCTCGGCGAGGTTGAGCCGGCAGCCCAGCGTTACGACTTCGAGGCTCAAGCCGGTGCTCCGTAATCGGCGGCATCGAAGCTGCCACGAAAGCTCTCGGCTGCCGGGCCGGTCATCCGGATCGTGCTCCGTTCGGGCCAGGCGATGACCAGTTCGCCGCCCGCCAGTGCGACCGTGACCGTGCGGTCGGTTAGCCCGCGCCGGATCGCGCCAACCGCAGTGGCACAGGCCCCGGTGCCGCACGCGCGGGTTTCGCCGACGCCGCGTTCCCACACCCTCAGCCGGATCCGGCTGCGGCTTTCGATGGTCGCGACGTTGACGTTGATCCGGTCGGGAAACAGCGGATCGTGTTCGATTTCGGGGCCAAGCCGGTCAAGCGGTACAGTGCCGCAATCGGGGACGAAAAACACGACGTGCGGGTTGCCGACGTTGACTGCGGTGGGCGCGTCGAGCGCCTCCCAGGCCACCGGCATCAGATGCGTATCCATTGGATAGGCCAACGGAATCTGATCCCATTCAAAGCGCGGTGCAGCCAAATCGACCGCGATCCCGCCATGGTCCGCTGGATCGACCGCGAGCAGCCCGCCCAGCGTCTCGATCCGGGCCGATTTGCCCAGCAGCAGCCCGACCGCGCGGCTGGCGTTGCCGCAAGCCTCGACCTCGCCGCCGTCGTGATTGAAAATCCGCATCTTGAGGTCGGCGCTGGCCGAGCGCTCGAGCAGGATCAACTGATCGCAGCCAATCCCGGTATGCCGGTCCGCCAGTGCCGCCGCCAATCCCGCCGTCATCACCGGCAGCACATCGGCGCGCGCGTCCAGCACGATGAAATCGTTGCCCAGCCCATGCATCTTGACGAAGGGAACCCGCATGACCACGCGCTCTATGCGCTGCGGCGCGGCGCGTAAAGTGGCGGTGCCTAGCGCGCGTCGCGCTGCTTGCGGGCCAACAGAACTTCGGAGACAGGCGGAGCGGGCGCGGCGGGCGCTTGCAGCAGCAGATCGAGCTGTGCCAGCTCGGCTGCGGTGCGATCGGCCGGCTCGGGGAAGCCGTACAGATAACCCTGGCCCTTGAATTTGCCGAGCCCGCGCAACTGGGCCAGCACCGCCTCGTTCTCGATCCCCTCGGCGGTGATCGGCAGATCCAGGCCTTTGCCCAGCGAGATAATCGACTGGATGATCGTGGCGCTGTCTTTGTCATCGAGCAGCGACATCACAAAGCTGCGGTCGATCTTGATCCGGTCGAACGGCAGGCTGCGCAATTGCGAGAGCGAACTGTAGCCGGTGCCGAAATCATCGAGGCTGACGGTAATGCCCTGGTTCTTGAGGCTGGTAATCAGCGATCGCACCAGCCCGACGTTTTCGTGCAAACAGCTCTCGGTGACTTCGATCTCGAGCCGGCTGGGCGGGAAATTGGCCTCGACCAGAATCTTGAGCAGTTTTTGCGCAAACCACGGATCGCGCAGTTGCACGGGCGAGATGTTGACCGACAGCGTCAATCTGGGATCCCAGTTGCGCGCATCGCGCAGCGCCTGGCGGATCAGGTTTTCCGAAAGCTCGCCGATCAGGCCGATATCCTCGGCCACCGGGATGAAGATTTCGGGGTTGACCATGCCCAGCTTTGGCGAATTCCAGCGTGCCAGCATTTCGAATCCGGCGATTGTCCCGCTCTCAAGATCAATCTGCTTCTCGTAATACGGCACGAATTCGCCCAGCGGGATGCCGCGGCGAATTCCTACGGCGATTTCGGCGCGGAAGCGCTGCTCGCTCTCCATGTTCGGCTCGAACCAGGCGAAGCGGTTCCGGCCGTTACGTTTGGCGTGGTACATGGCAATGTCGGCCATATGCAGCAGCTTGGGCGTGTCGGCGGGTTGGTCTGGCTCGGTGCGGCTGAGCCCGGCCGAGAGCGTGGTTTCGATCTGGGTATCGCCATAGCGCACCGGCTGCGCCACATCGGCAATCAGCGTCTCGGTCAGCCGCTCGATCTCTTCGCTGCGCGACGGGACAAACGGAAGAATCACGGCAAATTCGTCGCCGCCCAGCCGGGCCAGCAGTGCCTGCGGTGGCAGCGCGACGCGGATCCGGTTGGCAGCTTCGCGCAGCAGGGCATCGCCCGCAGCATGACCGTTGACGTCGTTGACCAGCTTGAACCGGTCGAGATCGAGCATGATGAAGGCCGCAGCCTGGCCGCGGGCATGCGCCGCAGAAACCAGTGCGGTTGCGGCGGCGCTAATGCTGCGCCGATTGAGGCAGCCGGTCAGCGCATCGTGTTCGGCCAGATCGCGGGCCTGCGCTTCGGCCTTGCGGCGCTCGGCCACTTCCGTGGTCAGATCGCGATAACGCCGCCAGCCAAAAATGATCAGCGCGATGTTGAGCAGCAGCGCATTGGTCAGCAGCCGGTCGGGCCCGGCACCGTGCCCGGCAATAGCGCGCACGATCTGCGGCAGCACCGATCCGCCGGTCCCCACGAACATGATGATCGCGGCGCTGGCAATACCTAGCGTCATGATATCGCGGTTCGTTCGCCGCAACGGCGCAGACTTCGCGCCGCTCGCTGTTACTGTCACTTCGCCTTGCGCCATCCGCGCTTCCCCTGCTGGCATAGAGCGCAACATGTCGCAGGAAGGGCTGAAAATAGCGTTAAAATCGGCTTATTACGCAACTAGCCGCGCCTGGCGCTATTTTTTGAGGCCGATTTCGCGCAGTCGCTGCTGGAGGAAAGTGTCGGCCAGGATCGGCTCGGGATAGCGGTCGGGACGCTCGGCGGTGACGCATTGCGGTAGCGTGCGGATCGGAAAATCGCTGCGCAGGTGGAGGAAGAACGGCATCGAATAGCGGCTGAACGCGGCGCGCGCCGGATCGGGGTTGCGCACCCGGTGAATGGTCGAGGGCAGCACGTGGTTGGTCAGCCGTTCGAGCATGTCGCCGACATTGACCACCAGCGCGCCCGCCGGAGGATTGGCGGGAATCCATGTGCCATCGCGGGTCAGCAGCTCGAGCCCCGCCTCTTCGGCGCCGAGCAGCAGAGTTATCAGGTTGATATCGCCGTGCGCCCCGGCGCGGATCGCCTCGCCGTCGAGCCCGTCCAGCGGCGGATAATGCAGCAGCCGCATCACCGAGTTGCCGTCTTCGATCCCGGCATCGAACCAGTGCTCGTCCAGCCCGAGGTAGATGGCAATGCGCGCCAGGATGGTGGCGCCGGCGGCATCGAACTGCTGGTAAAGCTCGCTGAACACCGCGCGGAATTCATCGGGCCGGGCCGGCCAGACGTTGGGCGGCATCGACATATCGGCGAGCGGACTGCCCGCGGGAAGATCGCGTCCGATGTGCCAGAATTCCTTGAGGTCGTGCGCTTTGGCGTCCTTGGCGATCTCCACCCCGAACGGGGTATAGCCACGCGCGCCGGCAATCGCCGCATTATGGTAGCTGCGCTTTTCAGCCTCGGGCAGTTGGAAGAATGCTTCGGACAGTTGCCACGCCCGCTCGATCAGGCCGCGGTCGATGGCGAAATCCTTGACCAGCGCGAAGCCGAACGTGCGGAAGCTTTCGCCGATGTCCTGCGCGAAGCGGGCCTTGTCAGCGGCGAGCGAGAGGACGGGGAGTTTATCGAGTGCCATTGGTGGACGGGTCCGTGATTGCCTTGCTATGGGCGCGTCATAGACCCTTTTGTGAGCGCTGGCATGACCAAAAACACATCCTACTGGCTGCTCAAGTCCGAGCCCGACGTCTATGGCTGGGACGATTTGCTGGCCGAAGGTGAGGGGACCTGGGACGGAGTGCGCAACTACACCGCGCGGCTCCATCTGCGCGCAATGGCGGCGGGCGATCAGGCGTTCTTCTATCACTCCAATGTTGGCGTAGAAATCGTCGGGATCATAACGATCAGCGCGGCCGGCTTTCAGGATCCGACCGATGAGACCGGGCGCTGGACCTCGGTCAAGGTCAAGCCGGTCAGGAAGCTCGCCCGGCCGGTAACGCTCAAACAGATCAAGGCTGACCCGAAGCTGGCCGAGATGGACCTTTTGACCAAGTTTCGCCTGTCGGTCTCACCGGTCAGGCCGGCCGAGTGGGCGCATATCGTGAAGCTGTCCGACCAGCCCGGCTGAGCGCTATTTCGCGCGGGCCCTGAGCCCCGAGATGGTTGCGCCGCCAGCGCTTAGCTGTTCGACGTCGATCAGCAGATGCAGCAGCCGCAACCCTTTGCGCGCTTTTGCCTCAGCCAGCGCTGCGGTGAACTGCGCCGTGGTTTCGACCCGCGCCGCCCAACCGCCGTAAGCTTGCGCCAAAGCCGCGAAATCGGGGTTGTGCAGGGTGGTCGCCGAGATTCGCGCGGGAAACTCGCGCTCCTGATGCATCCGGATTGTGCCGTAGGACCCGTTATCGACCAGCACCACCAGCAGATCGCAGCCGTATTGCACCGCGGGGGCCAGCTCCGGCCCGTTCATCAGGAAGTCGCCGTCGCCGGCCAGCGCCACCACCGTCCGTTCGGGATGGCGCAGCGCGGCGGCGACGGCGGCGGCGACGCCGTAGCCCATCGCTCCGGCGGTTGGCGCAAGCTGGGTCGGAAAGCCGTCATAGTGCCAGTACCGGTGCCACCAGCCCGAGAAATTGCCCGCACCGTTGCAGATGATGCTGTCCGCGGGCAGCGCGGCGCGCATCGCGGTGACGCAGGCCGCCATGTCGAGCGCATAAGGCGCGGGTTTGGCTGTCGTCCACTCAAGCCATTCGAGGTGCGCTTCCTGGCCCGCATCGAACGAGGTCAGATCGTCATCCCACAAGTCCGCAGCCTCGGCGAATTCGGCCATGTCGGCGCAGATCGCAAGGTCCGGGCGGTAGACCCGGCCAAGCTCGTTGGGGTCC
>JANOTT010000129.1:0-20057 GCA_031416535.1 Novosphingobium sp.
CTCGCCGGAAGGCGCATTGGCCTGCTCACCGCCTCGGCTTCTCGTTTGGGCGGCGGGGTGTTCGAAGCGGTGGTGGCGCAGGCTGAGATCATTGCGGCATGCGGCGGCGAGCCGATCGTGTTTGCGCTGGCGGATGAACACAGCGCAGCCGATCGCGCGCGGTTTGGCGATGCGGCGGTAAATGTGTTTCCCGTTCGCGGGCCCCGGCAGGTCGGCTATGCCTCGGCACTGACGCCAGCATTGCTGGCCGCCCAGCTCGATTGCCTGCATCTCCACGGCATCTGGATGTATCCGTCGCGCGCCGGGGCGGCTTGGGCCAAGGCCAAGGCAAGCGCCGGCGGCGGCAGCTGCTATATAATTTCGCCGCACGGCATGCTCGATCCGTGGATCACGGGCCGGGGCAAATGGAAGAAGACGCTCGCGCGGGCGGGCTACGAGCGCGCCGGGTGGCGCAGCGCGAGCTTCCTCCACGCGCTGACCGGGCGCGAGGCGGCCGATATCGCGCGCGAAAGCGGCCGCCGTGACAGCGTGATCATCGCCAACGCCGCGCCGTCCACGGAGTGTGAGCCGACTGGCGCGCGGGCGCCGCATTTCGCTTACATCGGACGGATCCATCCCAAGAAGAACCTGCTGGCGCTGCTCGTGGCATGGTCACAAGCGCGCCGCCCGCCCGATAGCACGCTGACCATCGCCGGCTGGGGTGAGCCAGGCGATGTCGCCGCGCTTGAGGCAGCGGTGCTAGCAGCCGGGCCCTCGGCGCGGTTTGTCGGACCGCTCTATGGGACGGCCAAGCAGACGCTGCTGGCGCAGGCGCGGTTCATGGTGCTGCCCTCGCTCAGCGAAGGGCTGCCGATGGCGGTGCTCGAAGGCTGGGCAGTTGGCACTCCAACGGTCATGACCAGCGAATGCAACCTGCCCGAAGGCTTTACCAGCCGCGCCGCGATTGCGTGCGGTGCAAGCCCGGCAGCGATTGCTACGGCGTTGGAAACGGCGCTGGCGCTGGACCCGTCACAATGGCAGGCGATGGCGGCCAGCGCGCAGGCACTTGCCGCCGGACCATTTTCGGCCGAAACAATAGCCGCGCGGTGGAGCGAGGCTTATCTGCGCGCGATCACGATGGGGGATGCAACCGTTCGATGAAGCCGCTCGATGCCAAACGGACCAAGCCGCTTGAAGGCGGGGCCAGCTTCTCGCTCGGCAACCGACTGTTTCGGGCGTTTTGGATGGTCAGCTGGCTGGTGGCTGCGCGGTTCACCCCGCCGCCGCTCCACGGCTGGCGGCGGCTGGTATTGCGCGCTTTCGGAGCCCGGGTTGGGCGCGGCGCGCGGGTCCATGGCAGCGTTTCAGTGTGGCTGCCGGCCAATCTCGAGCTGGGCGACAACGTCCTGATCGGTCCGGGGGTACGCCTTTACAATCAGGGGCGGATCAGCATTGGGTCCAAAACCGTGATTTCGCAGCGCGCGCATCTGTGTGCGAGCACGCACGACGTCCGCGATCCGTTGTTCCAGCTTATGCTGCGCCCGATTGTGATCGGTCGCCAGTGCTGGGTCGCGGCTGAAGCTTTTGTCGGCCCGGGGGTCACGATGGGCAATTGCGCGGTGCTAGGCGCGCGCGGCGCCTTGTTCGGCGATGCCGAACCTGACGCGGTCTACAGCGGCAACCCGGCGGTATTTGTAAAGCCGCGCCGAATGGGCGAAGGCCAGATTGGTGAAGGCTAGGGCGCGCGCACCAGCGTGATCTGCTCAAGCCAGACCCGGCCAGAACCGGGTGCTGCCGCAAAGGTCAGCCGCTGCGCCGGACAACGAGCGCCCATCTGCACTGCGGCGCGCCATAAGCCGGCGCCGCGGTCCAGCGTCGGGGCCAGCCAGACCGGGCTCTCGCCAGGGCAAATCAGCCCGGCCAGGATATGATTGCTGGGCCGCCCTTGGTTGTTGCCGCTGCGCCAGCTCAGCACATAGCGGCCCGGATCGAGCACCACCAATTGGGCCAGCACCGCACGCGGGACTTGGGTCATCCCGTCGATCGTCAACCGCCGGCCGCGCCCATCGCCGCTGGGCAGGACCGATAGCGACAAGTCGCCATTGCCGATCATTTCCCAGGTAAAGGCAGTGGGTTTGGCCGAAATATCGAGTGTGGCCAAGAACTCGTCGCTGACCAGACCGGTTCCCGACGCCGGGCAATGCGACCGCCACAGGCCCGATCCGGCGCGCGGTTGGCCCACCACCGCCAGTCGGGTGGCGATCGGTGCGATCTGTTCGCAGCCGACCATCAGCCCGCTTCGAGCTGCTTCGTCGAGCACGGCGGCGCGTTGCAGCACCACATCTGCTGGAAGATCAGAAACGTCGCCGGCGTAAAAACCAAGCCACGCCGGAGCCAGCAACATGCGCTTGATCAATGCGGTCCGGCCAGCCGGATTGCGCTCCATTGGATCGATTAGCTGCCGCTGGCGCAGCAGTGTCGGTTGCTGCCGCAGCAGCGCATCGAGCCGCAGTGCGGCAATATCGTAATCCCCCGCCGCCAGCGCCTGTCCCATCCAGTAGCTTTGCGTGATCGGGACTCGCCAACCAAGCTGACCGGCGATGCGAAATGCCCGGTCGGCGATGACCCGGTCGCCGCTGGCTAGCCGACCAGCGCCGAACAAGGCTGCGCTTTGCGGGTCGGTCGGCGCGTTGCCAATCGCCCGGGCGCCAAGCTCGGCGGCGGCCACCGCCTTGCCCTCGCTCAGCGCTTGAGCACCGGCGGTGCGGATTGCTTCGGAGGCAAAAAGTGCCGGGACTCTGTTCACCAGGTCGGGTTGACCAGCGCTCAACCGGTCAGCCCCGCTGCCGAGTGCCAGCATCGCATAAGCTGCCACAGCCGCGCCCAGACCGAGCCGTACCGCTATCGAAAGCGGAGGCCGGGGAGCGGAAGCGGGCATGTTCAATCCTTCGTCTTGTCGGATTCGTACTGGTAATACTGGTAACCGTAATACTCGGAATGACGATTCCCGGCCTTGAGTGGATCGAACTTGGTCAGCACTGCGCCCAGCAGCACCGGACGCATCGCGCGCAAGCGGCGCAGCGCTGATTTGAGCGCACCGCGGCGGCTGCGATCGGCCTCGACCACGATAATCACCCCGTCGACGAGCGCCGACATCAGCGGGGCATCTGCCAGTCCCAGGATCGGCGGGCTGTCAACCACCACCACGTCGAACTGCCGGGCGGCGGTCTGGAGAATGTCTTCCATCCGCGCGGTGGACAGCAGTTCGGTCGGGCTGGGGGGAATCGGTCCGGCCGGCAACAGGGTCAGATTCGGCTGATCCGAGCGCACGGCAATCTGCTCGAGCGGGTCAGATGAGGTCAGCAGGTTCGACAAGCCGCGATCATTGGCGACATTCATCCGGGTTTGCAGCGATGGCCGACGCATGTCGGCATCGATCAGCAGCACCCGGCGGCCCATCCGCGCGAACCCGCTGGCAATGGCCATACTGGTAGTGGTCTTGCCTTCGGAAGCCTGCGCGCTGGTAACAAGAATGATCTGCGGCAGCCCTTGCGAAGTTGAATAAAGCAACGACCCGCGCAGCGAGTTGTAAGCCTCGGACACCGGCGACTTGGGATCGAGCAAGGCCTGCTCGGGCGTTTCGTCGGTCGTCTTGGGGACAACCCCCAGCAGCGGCAAGCCAAGCTTGCCTTCGATATCTTCGGGCACCCGGATCGCATCGTCGAACTGATCACGGAAGAAGACCAGCAATGCCGCCAGGCCGAGACCGAAAATCAGCCCAAACAGCAGGTTTTTGATCAAATTGGGCGAAGACGGGCCCCTCGGCACTTCGGCATTATCGACGATCGAGATATTGCTGAGGCTGATCCCGGCCATCGCGTTGAGCGTCTTGTAGCGCTCGAGCAAACCTTCATAAAGCTGACGGTTGGTATCGGCCTCGCGGGCCAGCAGGTTGTACTGAACCGAGCTATCCTGTTCGGACAAAGTCTCGGACTTGAGCTGTTCAACCTTGGCTTTGAGCGCCCGTTCGGTCGCCAGCGCGCCCTCGTATTCCTGCCGTACCGAATTGCGCACATTGCCAGCCACCGAGCCGAGCTGCTGATTGATTGCGTTCAGTTGGGCCTGCTTGGCTTTGACGGTAGGATAGTCGTCGAGGTGACGAGCTCGGTCCTGGCTCAATTCGGCTTCGACGGTAGCCCGTTCGGACAGCAGCGTGACAACGGTGGAATTGGCCAGCACCACCGGCGAGCTCAGCACCGGGCCGGTCGCAATTGCGCGCCACTTGCCTTCGGCTTCGATCCGCCGCGCGGTCGCATCATTGGCGGCCGTGTTGAGCTGCTGCATGCTCGACGAAGTCACCGAACCACCACGGTCAGTGCGTGATGATCCATCGGGACCTTCGACTGTGCTGCTGCCAGTGCTGATCAGTCCAGCGCTGCGGGCATACGTGTTGACCGCGCGTTCGGACGTTTCGAGCCGTGCTTTGGCTTCTTGCAGCTGCTCGCCCAGGAAATTGCGGGCGTAAGACGAGCTATCGAACTTTTGCTGCAAGTTGGCCTGGATAAATTCGCTCGCGTAAGCGTTGGCGATCTGCGCCGAAAGATCGGGGTCGCTCGAGACGTAGGAAATCG
The DNA here is from genome assembly GCA_031416535.1 of Novosphingobium sp. Lineage (GTDB taxonomy): Bacteria > Pseudomonadota > Alphaproteobacteria > Sphingomonadales > Sphingomonadaceae > Novosphingobium. Next base: position 4,611 of record JANOTT010000129.1, read on the forward strand.
TAACGATGCGCGAATCGCGCGGCAGGTTGACGCTCAGGTTCGCCATCAGCAGGTCGATTGCCGTGTTGCGCTGCGCGTCGGGGGCGATTGTTGCCGCCGGAGCGGACAGACCCTGGGCCCGCAACAGGCGCGGATTTCCGATCAGGTTCAGCTTTTGCGCCACGCGGAGCGCCAGACCGCGGCTTTGCAGGATATCAACCTGGGTCTTGAGGAACCGGTCAACGTCATAGGTAACGTCGCCGTTATCGCCGGGTTGATCCTCTTTCGAGCCGAGCACGCGACCGCTCGAATTGCTGATCTGGATACTCGACGTGGCGGTGTAGCGCTTGGTCTGCAACATCGTGGCGACCAGGGCGATGCCCAGAGCTGCCGCGACGATCAGCGCAATCACCCACAGGTTGGCCCGCACTGCCGATGCGATGTAGCGGAAATCAAACGCCGCTCTTCCACTGCCCGGCTGATCGAGATCATCGTCGGGATTGAACGCAAGCGGGCCATGGAGGGGCGCGCCGTTGGCTGACACAAGGTTGGACAAGACAGGCTTTCCTTCGATCCGAGCTTTATCGGAAGATGTAGAACAAGTTGAACAGCGGCACGGCCTGCAGGAACTGCTTCCAGCTATTTTTGAGTCCTGAACGTCCGACCACCACGGTATCGCCCGCCAGGATTGTCGGGTCAGCCGCGCGGCCCTCGCGAATATCGCCCAGATTGAAGCGCGCACCGATCCGCTGCCGGTCAAGCATGCGGAAGATCATCACCTCGTCCAGTTTGGCGGTATCGGTGGTGCTCTTGGCCTGGGCGACAGCGCTTAACAGTGTCGTACCCGCGGCGGCTTCGAAGATCCCGGGCTCGCGCACATCGCCTTCAACGGCGAATGTGGTGCGGCGGCGTTCGGCAACGCTGACGGTGACCTGCGGATTGCGAATGTAACGGCTGCCAAGCCGCCGGGTCAGATCGTCGCGAATTTCCCCCGGGTTACGCCCGGCGACCAGAATCTCGCCAGCCAGCGGAACCTGGATTGTGCCCTTGGCGTCAACAATGTAGGCATCCGACGTAAGTTCGGGTTCACCCAGCACGCGGATGGCAAGCCGATCGCCGCGGCGAATGATGTCTTCGCCCAGCGCATCGTCTTTTACTTCGATGGTCGCGTAGGCGGCTTCGCCCACTGGCAACGGACTGGTCGAGCGATGGGCACAGCCACCCATCGCCAGCGCAGACACCGTCAATGCCACCAATGTTGCGAACCTGAACATGCCGATTACCTCGTCTCTCCTGAACCTGACTCATGGAGGGTTGCTTCGCCCTTGAGTCGCGGGGTCAGGAGTAAACCCGCGCAGACTGCGCCAAGACCTGCCAATGCCATGGAACGAAAGGGATAATCAACCAACGAATGGAGAGCCAGAACGGCCAGCCCAGCAGCGGCAAAGATTGCCAGCGTAAGAGACTTGCCCGCCGCCCCTCGCAGAGTTCGCCACAGCGCCCGCGATAGCGTTAAGGATATTGCAGAAAGTGCCGCAAGACCAACGATTCCGGCCTCGCAAGCAAGTTCGAGAAAATCGTTATGCGCGCGGTTGGGGAGCGACGGCCACACCACTTCCAACCGTTCGTCGGCGATCAGCGCGGGTACGAAATCGCCCATGCCGACCCCGAAGGGGAAATATTTTAGCGCGACATAGAGGCCATCGCGCCACAGTTGCGGCCGCAACTCTTGGCTGAAATCGAATCGCGCGATGATTGTTGCCAGCACCGGATTGTCGCGGGCGAGCACCAAACTCAGCACCCCCAGGGCGAGCACGCTGCCCAGACCGAATGCCACTGAGCGCCACGACACCGTGATCCACGGCCGCAGAATCCACAAGCTGGCCAACAAGGGAATCGGCAACAGCATGATGCCCATCCGCGATGCAGTCAGCACGACACCGAAAGTGAGCAGCGCGATTGCGGCGCCGGCAATCCCCAGGATTAGCCCCGGATTGCCTGACACGATCCGTCGCTCGACCAGATCGCGCAACAGGACCGGGCCAGTCATCAAGGCAATCAGCAGCAGATCGGCGGTGCTGTTGTGGTTGGCTTGGAACCCCACGAGCATCGGCACGGTCACATCATAGAGATGGGCCGGGCTGGTATCGCCGGCGGAAAGCTGCACCGCGCCCAGCACCAAGGTTGCCACCGCCATCAGCGCGATGCAGCGGATCAGCGCCATCCGTGCGCTCTGCCCCAGTGCGCTGGTCATCACCAACAGCAGCAATGGCGGTGCCAGCGAGAGCAGCGAGGCCAATGTGCGGCTGGGGGCAAGCGACCAGGCGCGCCAACTGTCCTGCGCGCCGATCAATGCCAGTGCTTCGCGCTCAATTTCGCGACCGGGGAAAGCGTGCCAGATAAACGGCGGGAGTGGGACCAGCTGCAACAGTGGCACGCCTGCCACCAGCGCGACGATCAACCAGGCTGTCTTTGGAACACGAACCCAGTCCGGCCCGCCCCACGGCGTCAGCAGCCAGAGCAGCGCAGTCGCTGCGGCCAGCAGTTCGAGGAGCAATTCAGGCAAAGGCGCCGGAGAGCCGCCGCCGCCCAAGGCGAGCGTCAGCGCCAGAAATACGGCCGGGGCAAGCCCTTCGAAACCCGCACCGCGGGTCTCCCCCCGAAAAAGCATTTGTTCGCGCAGAGAGCTACCTCACCACAAAAAGAATCCTGCCCAAACGAACGCTACGGGCAATGGCTAAGCCATGCCCGTAGCAAATTCCGCAGCAATCAAACAACCAAACGGTCGACTAGCCGCGACTATTGGCACTCAGCGCCACGGCGAGGCCGGCAGCACCAACGACACCGACCAGTACCGGAATGATGAGCCCGCCACCGCCGCCGGTCCGGGCGACTTCGCTCACCGCGCGACCAACGGTCGGCGAATCGGGGCAAGTGCGATCGCGCAGCATGCCGTTAACGACGTCTTCGGCATTGCCATTGGCGCCGGCAGGACCGGTTACCAGCGTGCAGACGCAGTTACCGTCGTTAAGGACAGTGCGGGTCGAAGCCACCGTACCAGAATTGCCCGAACGAACCACATCGACGCGGCACATGCCCGAAGCGCCGACGCCTTCGCCAACTGCCGACGTACCAGTGGGCATGGCTTCGAACGAACGAACCCCGGAGGTGCCGGCAACACCGGCTCCAACGAGGGCGACGGACGCGGCGGCAGCGAGAAGTTGCGATGTCACAGGTGATTACTCCTAAGGATATTTGCAGGCTAGCTACCACACCGATGGTTAAGAGGTCCAGCCCTGATTATCACAAAATCCGTTGCTATCAGCCGATTGGCTTATTGCAGCGGTGCATCTGAGGCTAATGCAAAAGTGGTGAGAAGGTTCCCGTGAATTTTCCAGTGGGAAATATCACCATGCGATTCACCAAGGCGCATCAGTAAGCCCGATCATGAATCAACACGCCAAGCGTGCTGAACACAATCTGGATATCGCGCTGGAGCGACCAGCCATCGAGGTATTCTAGATCAGCTTCGAGGCGGTCGGTCAAATCAACCTCATTGGCCGTTGCGCCGCGAAAACCCCTGATTTGTGCGAGTCCGGTCAATCCCGGCTTGAGCGCGTGGCGCTCCCAATAGCGTTCATCGACTTCCCAAAACAGCTTTGCTCCGGCTTGCGATCCCAGCGCATGCGGGCGCGGACCGACAATCGACATCTCGCCCTTGAGCACGTTGAACAGCTGCGGCAATTCGTCGAGGCTGGTGCGGCGGATAAAAGCACCAACCCGGGTGATGCGTTCGTCGCCGCGTTCGGTTGACTGACGGCCTTCGTGGTCCGAGCGGCCGACCGACATCGAGCGGAACTTGTACATCTGAAAGAATCGATTCGCACGCCCGACCCGGCGCTGCACAAACAGGACCGGGCTGCCGTCCTCGATCAGGATCGCCGCGGCTACGATCAGCAGGACAGGACTGAGCAGCAGCAGAGCAGTGCCGGCGATCACGGTGTCGAACAGGCGCTTGGTCACCCGCGCGCGCATTCCCAGCGGGCCGATCGAAACCCGCAGAAACCCATGACCGCCCACGATTCGCGCACCGTGTGCACCCAGTTCGGCAACCGTATCGTCAACCACCTCTCCCGCGATGTTGGCGCCTTTGAGCAGGCTGGCCCAAGCCGCGCGCCGCTCGGGCGGGCAGCTTACCACCACCCGGTCGATCGATCTGAGCACGATCCCGATACGATTGAGTGCGGCTGGATTGTCCAGCGCGGGCACCAGCTCCAACTGCGCTGCATTGACCCGCATTGCGCCAGGCAGATCGATCTGCGGTCCGGCGTCGTCGATCAGCAGCTCGTTAACGATTCGCGCCCCGCAGCGCCAGCGGACAAAGGCGCGCATCTGCAACCGCATCCAGCACAGCAATACCAGCGAGATGACCGTTCCCGAGGTGAACATCACGCGTGAGAAGGCCGCGCTGCTCTTGGTGTAATAGGCGATGAAGACCACTGCGCCGGCAGATATGGCCAAGGCGCTCATTGCGCGCAGCATGCCCATTTGCGAGGATTGCAGGGTGGCGAGCGAATAGGCCCCGTTATAAAGTCCGACCGTCAGGAACACCGGCAACAGCAGTTGCGCCAGCAGCGCCGCCTGGGCCAGCCCAGGCGCAGACAGGTATAGAAAACCCGACAGGCAAAACGCCCCGAAAATGGCCACGATATCGCCCACCATCAATGCCAGGTAAGCTTGCAACCGCCGCCGCTCGAGCGGCTGGGCCTGCTCGAGCGGCAGACGCGCTTCGGACGGAATGCCGCCCGGCACAGTCGCATCGGGGGCGACGAGTTGGTTCATTGTGCGGCGCCCGTGCAAACCCTGACGCTTGAAGCGTCTTGGACCGCCCCATGCCCAACAATGCGGGTTTCTTCAAGTAGGTCGTCAACCCGCGCTCAGCTGCGCTGGGCTGCAAAGCGGGCGATATCGCTTAGTCCTTGGGCCAGCAGCAGCTCGGCAGTCTGGCTGTTGGCGAGCAAGGCGCGGTGCAATGCGGTGAGCCGCGCAATCAATCGCGCGAGCCGTTTGCCGCGCCAGCGCTTGAGCTGTTCGGTCAGATCGCGGCGGTCTTTCCAGAACACCCGCCGCGCCTGCACTTCGGTTTCGAGCAGCGCATGGACATCGCCGCGCGCGCCGAGCCGTGCCGCAAGCTGCCCAAGCTGCGCCGCGCGGCGCTCGAACGCCAGCAGCAATCCCACCGGGCTCAGCCCCCGTTCGCGCATGCGCCGCAGTTCGCCCGCCAGCTTGCCGAGTTCACCGCCCAGCACGACATTGACCAGCGCCGTGAATCCGTCATCATCGGTCTGCGCGCCGATCGCATCGAGCGCCTGTGCGTCGGCGCGGCGCGGCGATGCTGGAGAGGCGTCGAGGTAGAGCGCCAGTTTGGTGACCTCGGACTGGGCCAGCCGGGTATCGAGTGCGGCGCCGCGCGCGATGCGCTCGGCCAGATCGCCGCCCAGCTGCACGCCGGCCGCATCGCCCATATCGCGCACCGTGCCGGTCACGCTGCGCAGATCGGGCGGGTAGAACATCGCCACCAGCGCATCGGGGCGAGGGGCGAGCAGCTTGGCGGTGCGCGATTTGTCGGTGGCGCTGCTGGCCACCACCAGCACCGGGCACGGCTCGCCTTCGCCATCGAGCAGGTTGGCGATGGCATCGTGCGCCTCGTCGCCGCTGGCGCGGACCCAGATATGCCGTTTGTCCCCGAACAGGGAAATCGAGCGCGCCTCGTCGCCCAGCCGCACCGGATCACGCTTCAGCTCGGCCCCGGTCAGTTCGATCCGTTCGCCCGGATCGGGCAGCAGCGCGGCAATCTGGTGCGCGGCATCGTGCGCACCGGCTTCGTCCGGGCCGCAAAAGAAAAACACCCGCGCGGTGCTTGCGGCCCGCTGGGCCTGGCCCTTGAAATCCTTCTGGCTGGCTTTCACCGGCGCGCCCTCACGTGTTCAGTCACTGGGCCGGCGCGGAACCGCTCCGCAGCTTGAGTGCAATCCGTACCACGATCCGGTCAGCGACTTCCTTGGCGAGGTTCTCCAGCGCGGTCTGCTCGGCGGCAATCGTCGCATATTCGGAACTGACCACATCGATTCCGGCGTCGGATCCGGCGGTTTCATCCAGCACGATCTGGCCGGTCGGCAGATCGACCAACTGATAGCGCGCGCGCAAGGTGCGGCGCTCGCGCGCGACGGTATCGTCGCTGAGCAGCCCCAGCCCCTCCAACTTGTCATCGAGCCGCACGTCGAGCCGGTAGCGGGCCGGGCCGCCGCGCTGATTCGCGCCCAGCCGGTCGACCAGCGCATTGCGCACCAACCAGCCGGACTTGCCCTCGATCGCCGAGACATCGACCCCGGCCAGCCCCTGCGCGACCATGCCATTTGCGCCGCCGGCATACATTGGGTGCAGTCCGCAGGCGGACAGCCCCAGTGCCAAGGGTGCCAGCAGCAGCGCCGCAGCCGCGCGGTGGAACAGCCGTTTCATGTGACGAGATTGACCAGCCGGTCGGGCACCACGATCACCTTTTTGACTGCTTTGCCATCAAGCGCACGCTGCACCTTGTCGCTCGCCAGGGCAAGCGCTTCAAGCTCCTCGCGCGGCAGACCCTTGGGCACGGTTACGGTATCGCGCAGCTTGCCCATCACCTGAATCGCCACGGTCACCTGATCCTCGACCAGCAAAGCGGGATCGACCGGCGGCCAGGCGGCATCGGCGATCAGGCCCTGTTCGCCGACTGCAGCCCAGGCCTCTTCAGCCAGATGCGGCATCATCGGGCTGGCGAGCAGCAGGATCGTGCGAATCGCGGCCGACCGGCTGGCCGAGGGCGCGGCCTTTTCGGTGACATTGGTCAGATCATAAATCCGCGCAACCGCCTTGTTGAAGGACAACGCTTCGATGTCCGTTGCCGCGGCAGCGACCGCCTGATCGCGCTTGCGGTCGAGCGGCTTGTCTTCGCCGGTCGCCGCCGGATCGTATTGATTGAACAGCCGCCACAACCGCTGACCGAACCGCGCGCAGCCCTCCAGCCCCGCCACCGACCACGGCAGATCGCGTTCGGGCGGCGAATCGGACAGCATGAACCAGCGGATCGCGTCGGCGCCGTACTTTGCAATGAAGTCGTCAGGATCGACAACGTTCTTCTTGCTTTTCGACATTTTGATCACGCGGCCGATCTCGACCGGCTGCCCGTCTGCCGTGAGCGTCGCAGTGGTCCCGCCGCGCGTCACGTCAGCGGGGAGGAAATAAACCGGTTGGCCGTTCGCGGGATCGGCTCGCGAATAAGTCTCGTGTGTCACCATGCCTTGCGTGAACAGGCTGGCGAACGGCTCCTTCACGTCGATCAGGCCGATATGGGCGAGCGCGCGGGTCCAGAAGCGGGCGTAAAGCAGGTGCAGAATCGCATGTTCGATCCCGCCGATGTACTGTTCCACCGGCAGCCACTTGGCGATCACTTCGGGATCGAATGGGCGATCAGCGGGCTGGCTGGCAAACCGCAGGAAATACCAGCTGCTGTTGACGAAAGTGTCGAGCGTATCGGTCTCACGCACCGCTGGCTGATTGCAGCCGGGGCAGGCGACATGCTTCCACATCGGGTGCCGCTCGAGCGGATTGCCCGGTGTTTTGAAGTCGACGTCCTCGGGCAGCACCACCGGCAGCTGGTCTTTGGGCACCGGCACCACGCCGCAGCGCTCACAGTGAATGAACGGGATTGGCGTGCCCCAGTAACGCTGGCGCGAAACCCCCCAATCGCGCAGCCGCCAGACGGTCTTGCCGTGGCCCCAGCCTTCGCCCTCGGCGCGGGCGATGACGGCGGCTTTGGCCGCAGTGACGCTGAGCCCGTCAAGCTCGCCCGAATTGACGCAGACGCCGTCTCCTGCCTCGGCCTCGCCCGCGAACGGCGTGGCCGCATCAGCCGGATCGGCGGCGATCACGCGGATGATCGGCAAGCCGTATTTGGTCGCAAAATCAAAGTCGCGCTGGTCGTGCCCGGGCACCGCCATAATCGCACCTGTGCCGTATTCCATCAGCACGAAATTGGCGATGAACACTGGCAGATCGGCCCCGGTGTAGGGATGCTTTGCGGTGATTCCGGTGACGAAGCCCAGCTTCTCCATTGTCTCCAGCTCGGCCGCGGTGGTGCCGCCTTGCTTGCACAGCGCGATGAACGCCGCCGCCGCCGGATTGTCTGCCGCTACACCCTGCGCGACCGGGTGATCGGCCGCAACGGCCACAAAACTGGCGCCGAAGATCGTATCGGGGCGGGTGGTATAGACCGGCAGCTGCACGCCATCGGACAGCGTGAATGAGAATTCCAAGCCCTGGCTTTTGCCGATCCAATTTTCCTGCATCAGCCGGACTTTGTCGGGCCAGGTATCGAGCTCGCCCAAACCGTCCAGCAGCTCCTCGGCAAAATCGGTGATCTTGAGGAACCACTGGCTCAGCTTGCGCTTTTCGACCAATGCACCGCTGCGCCAGCCGCGCCCATCGATCACTTGTTCGTTGGCCAGCACGGTCATATCGACCGGATCCCAGTTGACCGCCGATTCCTTGCGATAGATCAAACCTGCCGCGTAAAGATCGAGGAACAGTGCCTGTTCGTGGCCGTAGTATTCTTTGTCGCAAGTGGCGAATTCACGGCTCCAGTCGAGCGCAAAGCCCAGCCGTTTGAGCTGAGCTTTCATGCTGTCGATATTGGCGCGGGTCCAACCGCCGGGGTGGACGCCCTGTTCCATCGCAGCATTTTCGGCCGGCATGCCGAACGCATCCCAGCCCATCGGGTGCAGTACTTCGTGGCCCTGCATCCGCTTGTAGCGCGCGAGCACGTCACCCATCGTGTAATTGCGGACGTGGCCGACGTGGATTTTGCCCGAAGGGTAGGGAAACATCTCAAGCACGTAAGAGCGCGGCTTGGGCGAATTATCGTCGGCGCGAAAGCTCTGCCGCGCATCCCAAACTTGCTGCCAGCGCGGGTCGGCGCGGGCTGGATCGAAACGTTCGCTGGTCATGGTGGCACGCTCTAGCCGCTTAGAGCGGCTTGTCGAGGGGGTGGGGTCGGCCCGTTACTTAAACCCCGCCGTTACTTAACCCCGGACGCCTGGCGGCGCAGATCGCGGGCGCGGGTCAGGATCACGTCTTCCAGCTTTTGCACGGTGGCGGCCTGGACCGGGGCATCGACCCAGACAGCGTTCTGGTTGGTCTGGCGGCTGGCGGCGACGCGCAGCGCATCGGCGCGCAGGTCCTGATCGAGGATAGTCACGGTGACCTTCATCCGCTCGTTCGGATTGTTGGGGTTAGAGTACCAGTCGGTGACGATCACCCCGCCATTGCTGTCGGTCTGGAGCAGCGGCATAAAACTGACCGCTTCAAGGCTGGCGCGCCACAAGTAGGAGTTGACGCCAATCGTGGTGATCCGCGAGGCAGCCAGATCGGCGCTGGGGCGACCCTTGCCATTCCCGCAGGCGGCCAATGAAACGGTGGCCAGCGCGATCAGCCCGACGCGGCCGAGAAGGCGAACTGTGCTGGCGCGGGTAGGGGTGGTGGCAGTCATGGCGTTGATCCGGATCCTGTCGCTCAAAGTTGCTGCGTGCCTGGACGCCGAGCCTCTATAACCAAGGAGACTATGGCGGCAAGCCCGCAATGCCGCGCTAATGCCGGTCTGCGCGCTGAATGCCCGCTGAATAGTGCGGCGGGCGCCGGGGTTCAGCCTGAATTCAGCCCAACCAATGCACTCGGTGCTTGGATATTGGAGCGAATTGCGCGATCATGCGTTGTCCAGATTCGGGAGTAAGGAAGCGCAATGACGCAGTCGGCAGCAGGCAAGCGCAAGCGCAGCGGGACGACCGCAGCCGCGCTGTTGTGCGGCGCGGTCAGCGTCCTTGCCCTGCCCAGCGCGGTGCTCGCCTTTGCTACTCACTTCGAGCTCGATTCGCAGGTTGCCGCCACCAGCACGGGTAGCAGCGGGTTCATTCCGGCCGAGGTTGATCCCCGCCTGGCACGCTCGATCACGGTGCGGGCGCTGTCCAAAGGGCGCTCGTTCCGGTTCACCCCGGCTGCAGTGCCCAATGGTATGGACCGCTCGGTGGTAACCGTGGCGGTTCGCCTCAACGACGGCAACGCCCCGTCGCTGTCGTTGCGCAAGGCTGGCGCGGGCGAAGCCGGTGTCGCCGGCCCGCCGCTGGGGATTGCACCAACTGCGTACAGTCTGGGTGCGGCGCGCGGCTATCGCAGCTTTGCGCAAAACGCCGCGCCGAGCGCACCGATCCGCCAGCTCGATGCGCCCGATCTGGCCAGTTACCAGCCCAAGCCAGGGATTGCCTCTAATCCGTCGCGCTTTGCCCCGCGGATCGCGCTGGAAGAGCGCGAAAAGACCGGACGCAGTCCGCGCACCTTCGAACAGGCCGATCAGCAGGTCGATCTGGGCGGCAGTTACCGCCTAACCCGCAATCTGAACGTTACGGCGGGCGTACGCTATTCGTCCGACCGGGACCGGTTGCGTCCGCTGACCGATGGGCGGCAAGATAGCCAGGCGGTTTACGTCGGCACGCAATTCCGCTTCTAGGCCAGTTTTCCAAGACGTTTACGTATGCCGCATACTTGCGCCCCGGCGCTGGCTGGGTAAGCATGCCGTAACGGCATAAGCTTTGGGAAAGGCGCAGACATGGCACGCGTAGCGATTGTAACCGGCGGAACCAGAGGCATCGGCGAGGCGATCTGCCTGCGGCTCAAGAAGCAAGGGCACCTGGTGGTGGCGAACTATGGCGGGAACGAGGAAAAGGCCCGCGCTTTTACCCAAGCCACCGGAATTCCCTCGTATCGTTTCGATGTCGGCGATCACCAGGCCTGTCTCGATGGCTGCGCGCTGATCGCAGCCGAGCATGGCCCGATCGAGATCGTAATCAACAACGCCGGGGTGACCCGTGACGGCGTGCTGCACAAAATGACGTATGAGGATTGGAACGAGGTAATGCGGATCAACCTTGGCGGCTGTTTCAATACGGCCAAAGCCACCTTTTCGGGGATGCGCGAGCGCGGCTGGGGCCGGATCGTCAACATCGGCTCAATTAACGGGCAGGCCGGACAGTACGGCCAGGTCAATTACGCGGCCGCCAAATCGGGCATTCACGGCTTCACCAAAGCCCTGGCGCAGGAAGGCGCGAAATACGGCGTCACCGTAAACGCGATCGCGCCGGGCTACATCGATACCGACATGGTCGCTGCAGTGCCGCCGCCGGTGCTCGAAAAGATCGTCGCCAAGATCCCGGTCGGGCGGCTTGGGCAGGCCGAGGAAATCGCGCGCGGAGTGGCCTTCCTGACCAGCGACAACGGCGGGTTCGTGACCGGCTCGACGATGTCGATCAACGGCGGACAGCATATGTATTAAGGGGACGGGCGCCACTTCGTTGAGGCGGCGCCCGTGCGATCGTCAATCGAGGTAGATTCCAGCCACCTTCCAAGACCCGCCTTCGCGCACCAGCGAAACGGTTTCGGTCACTTCGGACTTGTGCGCAAAGCTGCTGCGGAACTTGACCACCTGATAGCCGAGCGGCGGCGCTGGTACGCTCTCCTCGCTGAGCAGCACGCGCGACACCAGGGCGCCCAGCGGCATGCGGACCGACTGCGATACCCTGGTCCATTTTGCGGTGGTGTTGAGTTCCTGAAACGCGGCGGCGGTGGCGTGATAGCCATCATCCCAGCGCCCGGCATCGCCCAGTTCGAGCCAGCGCCGCGCGGCTTGCGACGCATCCGTTTCGGCTACCGAAGCGCTGGCAGCAGCGGTGAGCGGGACGCTGACGGGCAGCGCCGCTGGACCGGACGATAAAGCGAAAATTGCAAATAAGAATGACATCATCGTTCCTCCGATGGCCCAGACCCAGCGGCGGCGGGCCGTGTGATCTGGCTGGGAAGCTGGAACTTGGTCCAGGCCGATCGCTGCGGCATCCCCCAAATGCTTGTCCGCCAGTAAATCGGGGGCAGCGCCTTCGGCGTCGCGCAGCAGCCGCGCCGCCTCGCGGCTGCTTGAAACCGACATTTTGCGGCGCGCATCGCGCAGCCGTTCATTGATCGTGTGGATCGACAGCCCCAGGTGCCGGGCCATCGATTTCGCGTCGTATCCCACCACCAGCAGCCGCAGTGTCTGTTTTTCCTTTTCGGTGAGGGATTGAAGTCGCGGTGCCATTGGCTTGCCCGGGTTGATGTTTTGCTGGAATGGCCAGTCTACGACCCGCCAAAGCCGCGATCCACCCCAAATAACTCGTAGCTGCCGGTCGGCCCGGCGGTTCGCGTGGCACAAAGCTGCACACCCTATGCACAAAGCGACCGAGCGGGGGTCGAGCGAGGTCAAGCGGGGGTCGAGCGGGGGTCGAGCGGGGTCTAACTGCTGCACAAGGGGGCTGAAAAATCTATTGAAAGCATTTAATTTCAACAGGTTAATGTCAATAGGTGGCGAGCAGTGAAGTTTGTTTCAGCTGGCCGTCACGGCCAACACCCTGGTTGCACAATCGGCTGATGTAGGAAACCGGATCGAGGCCAAGTCCGATCACGCCGCCGATCACGCCGCCGATCACGCTGCCGATTACGCCGGCGATCACGCCGTGGAACAACCTGTTGGCCCTTCGCCCGGCGTTAGGCTAGATTTTGCCGATGACCACTCCCTACCACCCCCCGGTCAAACGCTCGGTCGAGATCGCCGGACACAAGACCTCGATCAGTCTCGAGCCGCTTTTTTGGGAACTGCTCAAGCAGGCGGCGCGGGCCGAGGTGCTGCCGATCAACGCGCTGGTGGCGCGGATCGACGCCGAGCGGATCCAGGCTCCGGTACCGCCGGGGCTGGCCGGGGCGGTGCGGATCTGGCTGGTGGCCTGGTTGGCCGGACGGCTGCTTTGAAAATCGGCCCTGAACCGCGCGCATCGCCCGGCTAAGCAACCATTCACCGGATTGAGCGTTTACAGGCGGTACTGCCAATCCAAAGGAGAATATCATGCGCAATCTACTCATGGTGCTCGGCGCCGCCGCAATGGCCATCCCGCTGTCCGCCCCGTTGCCCGTCGTCGGCGCGGCCAAGGCTGAAGCCCACTCCAAGCGCTATCATTCGCGCGCCTATTATCGCAGCTGCCGTCATTCAAGCGGCACCACCGGCCTGATCGCTGGTGGCGCAACTGGCGCAGTGGTTGGTTCGAAGGTGCTGGGCGGCGGCATCGTTGGCGTTGCTGCGGGCGCCGTGGGCGGGGCGCTGGCTGGCCGTGCGGTTGATCGCACGATTACAGCCAAGAAGCGCTGCCACAACCACCGCCGCTAAGTGGTGGAACAATCGCCCGCATGGACTGGTTCCGGAGCGGGCCGGTACCATGCGAGCGAACCGCGGGCCCGCGCTGCGCTCGCGGCGCTGACGTTCGAGGCGGCGGTTATTCTGGGAATCATTTACGGGCTGGCCGGACCGGCGGGGATAATTCCACCGCGTTCGACCAGCCTGATTTCCATTGCGCTCGATCCCCCGCCGCAACCCGAAGCGCGGCTCAAGGCGAGCGGATCGACCGAGCGTGGCCGCGCTGCGCCGCCCTCGCTCAAGGCTGAAGCCGCGCCGTTGACCGAACCGCAACAGCGGATCGTACCGCCGCGACCGGTGCCGGCCGCCATTATCCCGGCCGCATCGATTGGCGTCAAAGCGGGAGCATCCGCGCAGCCCGGCGCGGGCAGCGGGGCCAGCGGTTTGGGCACGGGAAGCGGTTCGGGCGCTGGCGGAACTGGGACGGGCGACGGCACCGGGGACGGCGCTGGCGGCGGCTCGGATCCCGATTGGACCGGCGGCAAAATCCGCGACAAGGACTATCCCAAGGCGCTGCGCGAAGCCAATATCAGCGGCACCACCGTGACCGAAGTGGCGGTTGGTGCCAATGGCCGTCCCACCGCCTGCCGCGTGATCCGCACCAGCGGCAGCCGCGAGCTCGACGCGACCACCTGCCGGCTGATCATGCAGCGGTTCAAATTCAAGCCCGCGCGCAATGCGGCCGGACAGGCGATCAATTCGCAGATCGAGTACGAACAGGAATGGGACGCCCCGCCACCGCCGCCACCTGATCCGGGGGAGCGGTAAGATCGGACAATGCCGCCTTGCTGGCTATCAATTAAACGTAACTGCACTTAAAACTTGCGTTGCACTCTAAATGTCACTACGAATAAAAGATGGAGATCGAGTTCTATCCTGCGAAAGACGCGATCAACTTTGCCAAGCATGGCTTGTCTTTGGCTGACGCTGCTGCTTTCGAGCTTGGTTCCGCTGTCGTGCTGATCGATGACCGGTTTGAATATGGTGAAGTTAGGTATCGCGCTTTTGGTCGGGTGAACGGGCAAGGCCGCTGCCTTGCGTTTGCCCTGTCAGGCAATGCGATCCGCGCAATCAGTTACCGCCGCGCCCATGACAAGGAGATGCGCCGCTATGAGTAAACCCAAACCCCCTGTTGGTTTCGACGAAAATCCGGAGTGGACCGAAGCGGATTTCGCCCGTGCCCGCCCTGCAGCCGAAGTGTTGCCATCCGAAGTGCTTGCCGCGTTCGGCAAAGGCAAGCGCGGCCGCCCGATCGGCTGGACCAAGCCCAACGCCAAGAAGTCTATCACCCTCCGGCTCGATCCCGACGTGATCGAAGGCTGGCGGCAAAGCGGGCCGGGCTGGCAGAGCCGGATGAATGCGGCGTTACGTCAGGCGTTGGCTGGGTGAATATCGGGTCGCTCCCTGCCGACGATGAAGTTGAAGTTGCAGCACGGGCATTTCGCGTGGCAATCGAAGCAGCTGGGCCGGCCCCTTGGACAGCTAAGCATATAATATTTCCACGCGGCGCCTGTGGTCACGTGGCTGAACTGCTCGGCAGATATCTAATTGATCAGCTCAACATTAGGCCTGAATACGTCAACCAAGTTGCATATGAAGAGATCGGAGGATGGCAACATTCGCATTCCTGGCTTGAGTGGAATGGGCTTACGATCGACATTTCAGGCGATCAGTTTGGCTGGGACCCCGTGATTGTCACTCGAGACCCAATTTTTCATGGTCTGGGCGAAGAACAAACTCGTCATCCTGTCTGTCTTGAGCATCAACGGGACTGGTGGGTGAGAGAATGCGGCTCGCTCTGGACGGCAATTGTCCCTTTCCTACCAAAATAAGATCATCCCACTCAATCCTCCCCAACCCGCTCGATCTGCGCGCCGACCAGGGCCAGCTTCTCTTCCAGCCGTTCATAGCCACGATCCAAGTGATACAGCCTATGCACCTGCGTCTCGCCCTCCGCGGCCAGCCCCGCGATCACCAGGCTCATCGAGGCGCGCAGGTCGGTTGCCATAACTTCGGCGCCGGTTAGCTTGCCGACCCCGTGGACCACCGCGGTGCGGCCCTTGGTTTCGATGTGCGCGCCCATCCGGTTGAGTTCGGGGACGTGCATATAG
>JANOTT010000130.1:0-58490 GCA_031416535.1 Novosphingobium sp.
CAGCAGGGCATCATCCTCAATGTCGTGGTCGGCATCGTCGGTGCATTCCTCGCGGGAATTTTCATCTCTCCCTTGCTTAATGCGGGTTCAATTATGTCTGGTTCGCTCGGCATTCGCTCGCTGATCTCGTCGTTCCTGGGCGCGGTTGTGCTCTTGGCGATCGTCAATCTGGTTCGTCGCGGTTCGGCGCGGTAAGCCAAAAATTTATCGCACTTAACTGAACCCGATCCGGCTTCTTCCCTCCCAGGATTGCCGTCAAGGTTGGCCTTGTGCCCCCGCGCAAAGCCGGTTGAGTGTAGCTTACCTGCCCAGGTAAGAAATCAAAGCGGTCGCCTCGGCGACCGCTTTTTTTGTTTACGCCGCGCCGTAGCTTTGCAATTCGTTGCCCGCAGACCCGCCGGGAACCAAGCCGGTCAGCGCGCGTAGTGGAGATATGACCGTCACCTGGATCAAGCCGCAACCGGGTGGAATTTACGTCGCGCCGGCCGATCTGTGGATCGATCCCTCGGCCCCCCGGCCGCATGCCGTCATCACCCACGGCCATGCCGATCACGCGCGCAGCGGCCACGGCGAGGTCTGGGCCACGCCCGAAACACTGGCGATCATGGGGCTGCGCTATGGCACGGCCGACGGCACTGCGCTGGCTTATGGGGACAGTTTCGAGCGCGGCGGGGTGCGGTTCAGCCTGTACCCTGCGGGACACGTGCTTGGCTCGGCGCAGGTGCTGATGGAATATGGCGGCGAGCGGGTGGTGGTCAGCGGCGATTACAAGCGCCGCCCCGACCCGACCTGCGCCCCGTTCGAGCCAGTCCCATGCGACGTGTTCATCACCGAGGCGACGTTTGGCCTGCCGGTGTTCCGCCATCCGCCGATTGGCGAAGAGATCGCCAAGCTGCTCGCACGCCGCGCCGCCGAGCCCGAGCGCTGCGTATTGGTCGGCGCCTATGCGCTGGGCAAGGCGCAGCGGGTGATCGCGGAGTTGCGGCTGGCGGGCTGGCACGAGCCGCTCTTTCTCCATGGCGCGCTCGAGCGGATGTGCCGGCTGTACGAGGAACTGGGCGTTCCGCTGGGCGAATTGCGGCTGGTCTCGGCCAGCACCCGCGAGGAGCTGCGCGGGCAGATCGTGCTGTGCCCGCCCAGCGCGCTAACCGATACCTGGAGCCGGCGGATGCCGGCACCGATCACCGCGATGGCATCGGGCTGGATGCGGGTGCGCGGGCGCGCGCGCCAGCGCAATGTCGAGCTGCCGCTGATCGTCTCGGATCATGCCGACTGGGACGAGCTGACCGCGACCATCGGCGAACTCGCCCCGCGCGAAACCTGGATCACCCACGGCAGCGAGGACGGCCTGCTGCGGTGGTGCGAGCTGCACCAGATCAAGGCCCGCGCGCTGGCCATGATCGGGCGCGGCGAGGAGGACGACGGGTGATGCGCCGCTTCGCCGAACTGGTCGATACGCTGGTTTACACCCGCTCGCGCAATGCCAAGCTCGGTGCCATCGCGGATTATCTGCGCACCACCCCCGATCCCGAGCGCGGCTGGGCGCTGGCCGCGCTGACGGACAGCCTCGATTTTCCGGCGGTCAAAAGTGCGACGATCCGCGGCGTCGCAGCGACCCGGATCGATCCGGAACTGCTGCGGCTGTCGCGCCATCACGTCGGCGATACGGCCGAGACGGTGGCGCTGATCTGGCCCGACGGCGCGCTGGCCGAGCGCCGCGACCCGAGCATCGATGCGGTGGTTGCCGCGCTCACCGCCGCGACCCGCGTCACCGCCCCGGCGGTGATCGCCGCACTGCTCGACAGTCTCGACAGCAACGGCCGCTATGCGATGCTCAAACTGGCCACCGGGGGAATGCGGATCGGGGTCTCGGCGCGGCTGGCCAAGACCGCGTTTGCGCAAGCCTTTGCGGTCCCGGTCGATACGGTTGACGAGCTGTGGCACGCGCTCGCCCCGCCCTACACCGCGCTGTTTGCATGGGCCGCCGATGGCGCCGTGCAGCCCGACATTTCGGCGACGCCGTTTTTTCGCCCGTTCATGCTCTCGCACCCGTTCGAAGCCGATACGCTCGACCTCGACGCCTATGCTGCCGAGTGGAAATGGGACGGAATTCGCGTGCAGATCGCGCATCTGCGCGGCGAGACCCGGATTTACAGCCGCGGCGGCGACGACATCAGCGCCGCGTTTCCTGAACTGGTCGCAGCGCTCGCCATCGATGCCGTGGTCGACGGCGAATTGCTGGTGCGCGGCGACAGTCAGGGCGGCGATGCGGCCAGCTTCAACGCGCTGCAGCAGCGGCTTGGCCGCAAGTCCGTATCAAAGAAAATGCTCGAGCAATATCCCGCCTTTGTGCGGCTGTACGATGTGCTGGTCGACGGCGATCAGGACCTGCGCGAATTGCCGTGGACCGCGCGGCGCGCGCGGCTTGAGGCACTGGTCCCGCGGCTGCCGGCCGAATGGTTCGACCTGTCACCGGTGCTGGCAGTCACCGGCTTTGCCGACCTCGCACAGCTGCGCGATACCGCGCGCGATGCGGCGATCGAAGGGGTGATGCTCAAACGCCGCGACAGTCCGTACCAGGCCGGGCGCAAGGCCGGGCTATGGTACAAATGGAAACGCAATCCGCTGACCGCCGATTGCGTGATGATGTACGCGCAGCGCGGCAACGGCCGCCGCGCCTCGTTCTATTCGGATTACACGTTCGGCTGCTGGAGCGAGAGCGGCGAGCTGCTGCCGGTGGGCAAGGCCTATTCGGGGTTTACCGATGCGGAGCTCAAGCTGCTCGACAAATTCGTGCGCGAACACACGCTGGCGCGGTTTGGTCCGGTGCGCGAAGTGGAGAAGTCGCTGGTGCTCGAGGTGGCCTTCGATTCGATCCATACCAGCAGCCGCCACAAGAGCGGGCTGGCGATGCGCTTTCCCCGGATCCACCGCATCCGCACCGACAAGCCCGCCGCCGAAGCCGACCGGATCAGCGCGTTGCAGGCGATGGTCAGCTAGGCCGGCAAGCAGCACCGCGCCCGCGCGCAGTCAGGTCAGATTGCCGGTGGTGGCAATCGCCAGATCGTTGATCAGCGAATCGTGCGCCGAAATCGTCTGCGCGCCCTCGCGCGCCGGCATCGCGCCGCCATCAAGCATTTCATTGAGCGCGGCGCGGGCGCGGCCCACGCGGCTTTTCATCGTGCCCACCGCAGTGTTGCAGATGGCCGCCGCTTCCTCGTAGCTGAACCCGCCCGCGCCGACCAACAGGATCGCCTCGCGGCGTTCGCGCGGCAAGGTCATCAACGCGCGGCGCATGTCGGCGAGGTGGAGCGGGTCTTCCTGGCCCATCGGCGCCTGCAGCGTGCGCTCGGCCACCCCTTCGTCATAATCGCCGACAAATTTGTTGCGGCGCATTTCGGTGAAGTAGCAATTGCGCAGGATCGTGAAGGTCCAGGCCCGCAGGTTGGTGCCCGGCTCAAACCGGTCGCGCGCGGCCCATGCCTTGAGCATGGCCTCTTGCACCAGATCGTCGGCAAAATCGGGGCGCCCGCACAGCGACCGTGCAAATGCCCGCAAATGAGGAATCGTTTCGGCTAGCTGCCGTTTGAAGGCGACAGCATTGGCCGCCGCTGTGTCACTTGTCATCGGCCGCGCGGTCAAGCTTGTCGAGCAACTTGGCCAGCTCGTCGGGCAAAGCCTCGTCAACCACCTCGTCATACAGCCGCTGCAAGCCTTTGGCCCAGGCCGGTTGCCCCGGATTGATGGCGTCGCGCTGCGTCCTGCTGAGGGATTCGGCGGCGCCCGGCACCGATCCTTGATTCCCGCCCCGTTTGCTCAATTGTTGCTCCGCACTTTGAAAAAACCAATGATTCACCGCGTAGTCCGATCGACAAATTTTAGCAACGCGCGCAGCCGATGGCGGCGCCGCGAGAATGTGCGCTGGGCCCCGCGATGGCTGGCAGGACTTTTGCCCGTGCGCGATTTGCGACAATCTGTGCCTATGTTCGAATTGGTGGAACGGATGAGACGTCAGATCGTTCCCTTTCAATGCACCGCTGTCCGATCGGGGCAGCGTCCTTATTTTTGCGAACGTCGATGCCCTTTTCTGAGCCCCCATCAGCCGAAACAAAATCAGTTGCTGAGCGATGCGCCAATATTGCCGAGACGAGGGTTACTTGAAGTGCTGATCAGATACCCACGCGTCGTTCCGATTGCAGCGTTTCTGCTGGTGATGCTGGCTACCTTGCTCGTGGCAATTTCGGCCGAGCGGGCGAGCCGGGTCGAGCAGCGGCAGGCGATAACCGAACGGGTCAGCGCGCTGGGGAACGACATCGAGCGGCGCGCTGCAGCGACGCAGGCTTATCTAATTTCGGGCGCGGCGCTGTTTGAATCCGAGATTGAAGTGGATCAAGCCACTTTTGACCGGTTTGCCGCGGCGCTCCAGGCTGACAAAAACGATCAAGGCATTCTTGCGCTCGGCTGGTCGATCCGCCTGCCCGCTGCTCAGGTCGCCGCTTTCGAACGTTCGGTCCGGGCCAATGGTCTGCCGCAGTACCGGGCCTGGCCGCACGAGGCGGGCACCACCGGACCGATCGATGCGATCAAATACATCGCTCCGCTCAGCGCCGATAACCGCAAGGCGCTGGGCTATGACATGCACTCCGAACCCAATCGGCGCGCGGCGATGGACCGCGCAGCACTGTCCGGCAAGCCTGTGATCACCGGCCTGGTTCATTTGGTTCAGGATGGCTCGGAATTGGACCGCGGCGGGTTTCTGATGTATATGCCGGTGTTCGAAAACCCTGCCTCCGAAGCAGCGCGCGGCGGCGTCAAAGGCTATGTCTTTGCGGTCATGCGGGCCGACGATTTCGTCCTGCCGTCGGTCCTCCGGCAAGCGGCAGGCCGGCTGGATCTGGAAGTGTACGACGAAGCCGAAACCGGTTCACGGCTGCTGTACCAACAGGGTCGGCCGATTGCGCGTGGCCAGTCTGTGACGCGCAAGATCGCGATTGGCGATCACCAATGGATCGTCAAATCGGCGGCGGCGCCGATCGGGGTCCTCAGCAAGACCGGCATGCTGATTCTGCTGGTCGGCCTGATCATCGCCTTGCTGCTGCTGTTCATTGTCCGGCTGGCGATCCAGCAGGCGCTGCTCGACCGCCAGCAATTGCGCGTCCGACAAGAGCAGGACGCGATCCGGACCACGCTAACGCGCGAGCTTAATCACCGGGTCAAGAACACGCTCGCCAATGTGCTGTCGATCCTTTCGCTGTCGCGCCGCAATGCGCGCGATCTTGATTCGTTCGTGGACACCTTCGAAGGCCGCGTGCGCGCGCTGTCGGCCACACACAATCTGCTAACCGAAGCCAGTTGGGGGCCGATCAGCATTCGCGAAGTGCTTCGCGCCGAGCTGGCGCCCTTCTTTGAAGCCGATCAGGCCCGGATCGCGCTCGATGGTCCCGATCTGGTCATTGCGCCCAACGATGCCCTGTCGCTGGGGTTGTTGTTCCACGAACTGGTCACCAATGCGGCCAAATATGGCGCGCTCAGCAATGGCAGCGGCACCCTGTCGCTGATCTGGTCGCTGGCCGGGGCTGACCAGATCCTGTTCGAATGGCGCGAAGCGGGCGGACCGCCGGTGTCGGCGGAACGCAAGCGCGGATTTGGCAGCGAGTTGATCGAAAAAGTCATCTCGCGCGAGCTGCACTCAGACATCAAGCTTGATTTTTCCACCACCGGCGTCAGCTGCACCTTCATGGTACCGCGCCGCCCGGTCGGCGCTTTCGCACTCAAACAAAGTAGCTAGCGCCGGTCAGACCAGCGCGGCGGTGGAACGGAAAAACATCGCCTGACTGATCGCCGCCTTGACCGCCGATTCGAGGAACGGCTTGGTGATCAGGTACGTCGGTTCGGGCCGGTCACCGGTGAGCAGCTTTTCCGGATATGCGGTGATAAAGATCACCGGCACCGAAAATTCGCCAAGGATGTCATTGACCGCATCGATCCCCGAACTGCCATCGGCGAGCTGGATATCCGCAAGCACCAACCCCGGCTTGCGCGTCGCGACCACGGCGCGCGCTTCGTCGCGGGTGGTGGCGGTGCCGCACACGGTATGGCCAAGGCTTTCGACCAGTTCTTCGAGCTGCATCGAGATCAACGCCTCGTCTTCGATGATCAGCACATCGGTAGCCGATTCGGCCTCGATTTCTTCCATCGCATCGCGCACCAGCACCAGCGCATCAGCTTCGCTGATCTGCATGATCTCAGCCGCTTCGGCCGGCGAGAAATCCTCGACAGAGGTCAGCAGCAGCGCCTGCCGGCTGGCCGGCGTGATCGCGGCCAGGCGTTCCTCGGCGGTGGCCAACGCACCCTCGGCGTGATCGCTGTGGCCGGGCAAAGCGCCACCACTGACCGACCAGATCCTGTTGAATGCGGTATAGAGCGCAACCCGGCCCTGCCCGATCTGATCAAGCGCTTCGCGATCCGACAAGGCCGCTTCGAGCGTGGCCCGCACATACGCGTCCCCCGCCATCTGCGAGCCCGTCAAAGCGCGGGCATACCGTCGCAGATAAGGAAGATGTGCAACGACCGCTTGAGACACTGACATGTATTCTAAACTCCCATTTGGTCTTAGCGCGTAAACGCGGACCGAAAAATTTCGTTCCGCGCGGATCCAGCCGGTGCGGGAACCGATCGGGAAGAGGCCCGTTTGCTCTTCAAGCCTAGCCCCGAAACGGTGCAGCAACAACCATGACAACAAGCAGGAGCGGCCGTGTTTTCGAACCGCCTTACCATCAGATCGCCCGCTTACCGCGTGCAGGCTGTTCGGCCCAGCGCGGGTGGCTGCGCAGCAACCCTAAACCATCGCGCCAGCGCCGCATAGTCCACCGGCTTGTCGAAAATCGCAAGGCCAGAGAAATAGCCGCCGATGAACTCCGAACCATAAGCGGTGGTCAGCACCGTGGGCACGCCGTGCCGCCGCAGCTCCCCGATCAAACCGGACAGCGGCTGGTGAAATTGCGGGACATCGATCAGCGCCGCCTGAACCATGGCGGGTGCCGCCAACTGGGCGGGCGCGTCGAGCTCGTGGTACAACAGCGGCCGTGCGCCCCAGCCGCTCAGCGTCTCCGCCAGATCCAGTGCGATCAACGGGTTGGGTTCAGCAATCAGGACCGTTTGGCCATCAAATTCGGGCAGATCACAGGCAGGAACAATCATGTGCCATCCTCCTCTCGTTGCCCGCGTCATAACCGTTCGCATGGTGCGCCGCGCTACCATATGATACAGGAATAAGTGATGACCGAAAGGACCCAGAAACGCCGCGATTGCATCGAATGCCCGCTGCTTGAGTGCGAAGGATTGCGCCGGCTCGACAGGGAGCAGCTCAGGTTTATGCAGGCGTTCAAGCAGGGCGAGTTTTCGATCGACAAGGGCACCCAGTCGCTGGTTCAGGGGTCGATCAGCCCGCATGTCTACACGCTGCTGCAAGGCGTGCTGTTCCGCTATCGCATTCTCGAAGACGGTCGCCGGGCGATCGTCAATTTCGTCTTTCCCGGCGATCTGATCGGTTTGCAGGGGGCGATGGACGATCCGCTGTTGCACGGCTGCGAGGCGCTGACCACCGCCACATTGTGCGTTTTCCCGCGCGACCAGATGGTCCAGCTGTTTGCTGAACAGCCGCGATTGGGCTTTGACGTCGCCTGGCTGGCGGCCAAGGAGGAGAGCGCGCTCGAAGAGCTCCTGGTGTCGATCGGCCGCCGCACGGCGCAGGAACGGCTGGTCTATCTGGCGATCTTCCTGATCGAACGCGGGATTGCCACCGGGCTGGTCAAGAAGGATACGTTGGAGATCAGCATCACCCAGGGACAGATCAGCGATACCCTGGGCCTGTCGCTGGTGCACACCAACCGCACGCTGCAAACGCTGCGTAAAAAGGGCCTGGTCATCTGGTCGTTGGCCTCGATTTCCATCCCCGACATGGACGCTGCGCACGCGTTTGCGAACTACGAAGGCGGCGGGAGCGGCATCCGTCCGTACATCTAAAATTTTTTGGGAACCAATTTGCGGCGTGTGTGTTTTCTGAATGACACGTGCAGTGGCGAACCCCTCCCGCCCCCCCCGCCTTGCACGTGTTTCTAAACAACTAGTCCCTCGCAGTGAAAGCTGCGGGGGACTTTATTTTTGCCAATTTTTCTCCGGCTTGCCGCGCGGCTGCCGCCTGCTTACCATTACGCCACGGCCTGCCTGCCGATGGGGGACGCATGACGAACTTGCGTCAGATCTTGACCGGATATTTCCTCCACGCGATCGCCGCCGCTGGGGCTGCGGCCACGCTGCCGGCGCGGTTGCCGCAAGCTGCGCCCAGGGGCCGCACGATCGTGCTGGGCTGCGGCAAGGCGGCAGCGGAGATGGCGCGGGTCGCGCGCGGCGAGTTGGTCGGCGATGTCAGCGGCTGCGTCGTCACCCGCCACGGCCACGGCGTGGACCAGCCCATCGCCGGCATCGAAGTGATCGAAGCCCGCCACCCGGTACCCGACGCCGCCGGGCTGCACGCGGCCGGGCGGATCATGGCGCTGGCCGCGCAGGCCGGGCCCGATGACCGGGTGATTTTCCTGATCTCGGGCGGCGGTTCGGCGCTGCTCTGCGCTCCGGCGGCGGGGCTGGCCCTGGCCGACAAGCAGGCGATGACCGATCATCTGGTCCGCTCTGGCGCGCCGATCGAACATATCAACCTGGTCCGGCGGCACCTCTCACGGGTCAAGGGCGGGCGGCTGGCGGCGCTGGCCGGGGCGCGCGGAGCCGAGCTCTACACCTATCTGATCTCCGACGTGGTTGGCGACGATCCCGGGCTGGTCGCCTCTGGCCCAAGCATTGCCGCACCGTTCGATCCCGAAACGGCGATCGCGCTGCTCGCGCGCTATGGCTGGGACAGTTCGGCCGCGGTCAAGGCGGCGATCCGCGCCAACCAGCCCGGCACCGCCCGCCCGCACCCGGTGATCACGCTGGCCACCAACGCCGACGCGCTGGCCGCGCTGCGCCGCCGCGCCGCCGCCGATGGCTGGTCCGTGATCGAGCTGGGCGGTGCGCTGCGCGGCGAAGCGCGTACCACCGGGCGCAACCACGCAGCCATCGCCCGCGACCTGATCGGTCGGCCGGGCCGCCAGCTGCTGATCTCGGGCGGCGAGCTGACCGTCACGGCGGCCAGCCCGGATGGCTGCGGTGGCCCCAATCTGGAATACCTCGCCGGTGTCTTGGCTGGGCTTGAACCAGCCGATCCGATTGCGGTGCTGGCCGGTGACAGCGACGGGATCGACGGCACCCAAGACAATGCCGGCGGCTATGCGCAGGCCGGCTCAGCCTTGCCCGAAGCCGTGGCCAAAGCGCTCGGGGCGCACCGCACTCACGCGCTGTTCAGCGCGCTCGGGGGCTTGATCACGACCGGTCCAACCCGCACCAATGTCAACGATATCCGCATGATCGCGGTGGGCGCGCTGGCTTGAAGCAGCGCCTCCGCCAGTTTGGGATGCGCAGCATCGGCTCGGCGATTGTGTCCTGCTTGAACGCACCCTGGCGATCACCATGCGGATCGAAAAACATGCGCATCCGCACAGAACCAGACGTGGGAACGGCTACCCGATCATGCCGTGTCAGCCGATTTTTGTCAGTCAGCAAGGCGGGTGATGTGAACGCTTGAAATTCCGGCTTGCTCACGAATACGCTCGGCGGCAAGGCGCGCCAGAACGCGGCCACGGGCGCCGTTGGTCGATCCAATCTGCGCGGCTGCACCAAGGCTCAGCACCGATTCAAAATCGCGCTTAACGTCGGCGACGGTGTCAAACGCCCCGCTCAGAGTTTCGCCGACTGCTGCCGACGCTCGGTCATGAACCGCTTCGAGTCCAGCATCTCGCGCGCTGTGGACAGCCTTGCTGATCGCAGCAGCAACCAGCGCGTTGGCCGATGGATCTTGCGCCACCCCAAAACTTTGCAAAGTCTCATTGGAGATTTCGGTGGGGATGCCAAACAACAACTGTTCCTCGCCCTCCGCGCCCGCCAATCGAATGTCGATATAAGCCGCAAATGGTATGATCGTTCGCTTGTTTTTGATCCCGATGACCCGCAGCAATCCTGCCTCCACCACACGCTCGACCTCGCTGGAGGGATCAACCGCGTGGCGTTCGATCGCAGCATCGCTAAGTTCGTCGACACCGATGTAGGTAATGCGAGCTTTGTCGAGCCGCCATGGCTCGGAAGAACTGGGATGATTGACCATGCGCCCGCCGATAGCAGAATGCGGCATTTGCGATTTTGCATTGGCGATGATGAACAATGCATCGCCGCCGTCGCCGATCGCATGGCACTGCGGTACTTCGGTATATCGCTTAATCGAGCCAGGCACCTGAGCTTGCAGCAGCGTCCCGCAATAGGTACGATAGCCATCGTAAGCCGGGAACGCCAATCGGTAGAACGCATCGGCCCGGCGACGCCGCAGCCATGACCAGCCGGTTATGCTCAGGTTGATCATAACCACAAAGGTCACGATCCCCGCGATCGCTGACCACCAGCCAGGAAGATAGGTTGCGGCCAGGGCTGTCGGAATTGCTACGGCAACGACTGTCGCCGTGAAGGCAAAATAATATATTCCCGCGCTGACCACGCGGTGCCGACCGGTTTGCATCGTTAAAATCCCCCGCATTTCACGCGCCCGGTGTCAAATCGACCGCCGGTTCAACAGCGCTCGAGCTTGGCGCCTTTGGTGACCTTGATCTTTCCGTTCTGCTTGTCGCGCGCATCGACGCGGATGACGGTGCCGCCGTTCACCACCGCCTTAAGATTCTCATCGCCGCACATCACGCGGCGTATTTGGTCGATGGGCTGAAGAAACGATGTCTGCGGAAAGGCGTCGAGGTCGCGGTCCATGACGAACACTTCGGTGCTGCCGTCCTTGCCCTGATAGGAGAGGGTCCAGCCCTTCGGAATCGAAAATTCGTTCATGTAGTATTCCGCGACCAGATTACCTGGGAAACTCTGAGCTATCGCGGGCGTGGCAACGCAGGCGATAGCGATAGCAAGCAAACACTTTTTCATCGTCGCGTCCTTATCCGATAGTCCAATTGAGCCTTGACGGGCATTGCCGCGGCTGACGGCCAGCTAATTCACCACGCTGGCCGGGGCAAAGGTCCAGCTAAAGCCGTCTTGAAAATCTTCGATCAGGAAGCCGGGAGGCGTTCCACGAACCGGAAAACCGTCTTCGAACGCTTTGCCATCCGCATTAACCCCCGCGACGACAACCTGCGCCACCAGGGCTGGCTGCTTTGGGTCGAGAAGCGCCTGAAGCGCTTCGGCATCGAACCTGTATTTGCCTTTGCCCGTGGCCCTGGCTACGAAAATCCGCGATGCCGCAGCTTTGGGATCCGTGAACAGCTGCAGCATCACTTTGCGCACCACTGACAGGCATTTTGCGCCCTTTTCGCAAATCGGACCTACCGTTGCCACCAACGCTGTTCGATCGGAACCCAAAACCATCAGATCGCAAGCGTAATTGCTGACCATTTGGTCGAGTGTCGGCGTATGGGTCCGACACGGAACGTAGATGCCAGCAGTTTTGCTAACCGAATTCGAGCGTTGTCCTTCGACACGCCAAATCCAGCTGTTCGTATCTCCATATTCCTGCGACTGCACTCTCGTGCTGAAGTCCTGGATGCCGGCATAGGTATCTGACCAGCCGCTCAGAATGATCGGGATCCAGCCCTTTTTAACGCTGCAGAGCTCGGGCCTGGCGTAACCTTCATTAATCTGGACGCCTGCGGCCAACGCGACTTCAGCCGAGATTCCCGCCTCTGCTTTTGCCCGATCGATTTCAGCGCGGACGCGCGTTTGGTCGGGGCGGGCTCCGAAAGTCCGTCCACGCGCGACGCCGCAAGGACTGTCATCGACGCTCCCGGTAAGCAGAAAATTCTGCGTCACTGTCGCAAGGTCAGGCGTCTTGGCGGTCAGCATCAGGAAGGCTTCGGCGGAAATACGTCCCGCAGCTCCAGCCTTAACCGTATCAGTGCACACTCCCAAAGCAGCTTCACGGCCGAGCTTCTTACCTTGCTGATGGACCGGTTCCGACATGCCTGCTGCGTGAAAATATTCAGCGAGGATTTGTTCGGCCGTTTGGGCCGCGCGCTGCCGGAACTGTAATTCGGTGGGGCAGCGCCGCAGCCAGGTTGAAGCCATGGTGAAGCGGCCGAGTTGTTCCGCCCATTGGATCTGTTGCTGCGTTGTCGGCGATGGTTTGGCTGGCTGCGCTGAGACGGAAGCAGGCATCACAGCGGCCCAGAGCGCAGCAGCGCTCAGCATGCCAACCCGCATTCTCATTTGACTTCTCCGCGCGCAAGCATCGTTTTATATTCTTTGTAGAATTCAGCGATGGTACCGTCCACGGCTGGCGCGGCTGCGCCATCGTTCTTGCAGACATAATTGAATACGCGCCGGGCCGGCCCGGATACCGGGATCGCCGCAGCCGCTGGCCCGCTCACATCGGCGGCGACCGGATTCTGCCTTGCGCCCTGAAAGGACAGTTTCTTATATCGAATGGTAGCGGCCTTGCAGTTCACTTCAGCCGAACCGCTAATCAGGTAGACGGTTTTGCCGCCATGACCAAGTTCGTCAGCCGGCAAGGTAATGAGGGTAACGCTGACCGTATCGCCGGAGCGCAGCACCGATTCTTCCACGATCAGCAGAACCCCATCGCGGTTAAACTCTGCCCCGCGATATGATTCCGCAAAAGCCGGCGGCGCCACAGCAAGAACGAGACCAATGCCAATCAAAACCAGCCCAGGGCGACACAGGCCAGCCTTGGCGTATCTGCGGTGCGCTCGCGTAGCGAGGCTGTTGTGCATGCGATAGTTCCCCCCCCGGAACAAAACTTGTTCGTCCCTGTTCCTTAATCGGGCGGCAACCCCGCGCAACAATTAAATCGTCGCCTGCGCCCAAGCTGGAACCCGGCAGCGCGCAGCTTGAGGCACACATGCAGCGGTGCAGCGTGTTCGGGCAATGTCCGAAGCAACGATCGGTGCAGCGACGGTTTGACCTGGGCGCTGGGCTTAACCCGGTGCCAGCTGGACGCGGCATTTTTTTGCAGTTCTAAAGCTCATCGAGCCCTGGCATTCGCCGCTGCGCAGAAGCGACCGCAAACGCGCCCAAGTCTCCAAACTGCGTGGTGAGCCCTGCTGGGTTCGAACCAGCGACCTACTGATTAAAAGTCAGTTGCTCTACCGACTGAGCTAAGGGCCCTTCCACGCGAGGTCACCTAGGGGCAGGGCCGGGGCGGGTCAAGCGCCCCTCGGTACAGGTTGCATCAGACGCGCATGAAGCTGGCGCAGCGTCAGCCCGGTGAGCGGATCGCGCCAGGTCCCGGCGATCGCGCGCGCGGGGGTGAGCACGAAGCTGCGGGTGCGGAATTCGCGGTGCGGGATGATCAGGCCGGGCGCGGCAAAGGCGCCGCCGCTCCACAGCACGATATCCAGATCGAGCACCCGCGCGGTCCACCGCGCCCCGCCCTGCCGGCGGCCGAACTGGTGCTCGATGGTCTTGAGCCGGGCGAGCAGGGCGGGCGGATCGAGCCGGGTTTTGACCAGCGCCGCGCTGTTGGCATAGCGCCGCAGCGATGGGCCGAGCGGCGCGCTGCGCACCACTGGGCCTGCGCGCTCAAGCTTGAGCCCCTTGCGGTCAAGCGCCAGCAGGGCTGCCGCCAGCACCCGCTCGGGCGCGCCGAACCGCAGGTGCCGCCGGTTCGATCCCAGTGCGATCAGATAGCGCGCTGCCTTCTTAAGAGTTTGCGGCAAATCAAATATCCTGCGCGATCCGCCCATAAAGCTGTGGGCGCCGATCACGGAAGAAGCCCATCCCGGCGCGGTGCCTTGCGGCGCGCGCGAGATCGAGCCTGGTCACCAGCACGCCGGTTTCGTCGCCGCCGTACTCGGTGACCAGATCGCCCCATTCGTCAGTGATGAAACTGTGACCATAAAACCGCTGGCCGTCTTCCACCCCGATCCGGTTGGCGGCGACCACGGGCATGCAGTTGGACACCGCGTGGCCCTGCATCGCGCGGCGCCACATCCGGCTGGTATCGAGCGCGGCGTCATACGGCTCGGCGCCGATGGCGGTGGGATAGAGCAGCACTTCGGCCCCCAGCAAGGCCATCACCCGCGCGCATTCGGGGTACCACTGGTCCCAGCAGATGCCCACGCCGAGTGTGTGCCCGAACAGCTCCCACACCTTGAAGCCATCGTTGCCGGGGCGGAAATAGTACTTTTCCTCATAGCCCGGGCCATCGGGGATGTGGCTCTTGCGGTACGTGCCCATGATCGCCCCATCGGGTCCGATCATCGCCATGGTGTTGTAATAGTGCTGACCGTCGCGTTCGAAAAAGCTGGTCGGGATCGCGATCTTGAGGCTGCGCGCCAGCGCCTGCATCGCCTTGACCGAGGGATGCTCGGCGGTCGGCCGGGCGCGCGCAAACAGTGCCTCGTCCTCGACCTGGCAAAAATAAGGCCCGGAAAACAGTTCGGGCGGCAAGACCACTTGCGCGCCCTGTCCCGCCGCCGCCTCGACCAAGGCGGCGACTGCGGCAATATTTTCAGCCTCGTCAGACGACCCTAACGCGAGTTGCAGGGCAGCGATGGTGAGCCCGTTAGCGGCTGGCGTGGTCATCCTCGCCCTTTATCAGCGGCGCTTCTTGAACAACAGCGTCATCCGGTCGGTCTCGCCAATTGCGATCAGCCGGGCTTTTTCAGCCGGATCGGTCACCCCGCTCAGATTGGGGGGCAGCATCCACACCCCGCGCGGGTGGTTGGCCGGATCCTTGCGATTGGCGTTGATCTCGCTGCTGCCGACCAGTTCGAACCCGCCGGCCTCGATCAGCGCGATCACGTCGCGCTCGCGCATATAACCCATCGAGCCATTGAGGTAGCTGACCGGCGAATTGGCCCGCGCGCGGTGCTGCTCGATCCCCAGCAGGCCATCGTCCTTGAGCAGCGCGTGGATGGTCGCCAGTTCGCGGCGCAGCAGATCGGTGCGCCACAGGTTGTGGACCCAGCGGAACAGCAGCACGCGGTCGGCCGTGCCGTTAAGGCTGCCGGGCATGGTGTCGCTGTTCCACGCTTCGATCGGCGCGCCGGGCGCGGTGAACCAGCCGGCAGCCTGCACCGGGAATGTCTCGTGCAGTCCGCCCTGGTACTTTTGCAGTGCGGCGCTGGCAGTGCGCACGTCCGGATTCAGCCCGATATAGCGGCCCTTTTCCCCCAGATAAGGCACCAGGATCCGGGTGTACCAGCCACCGCCGGGATCATAGTCAACCACGGTCATCCCGGGCCGCACTTTAAAGAAGGCCAGCGTCTGGGCCGGGTGGCGATACTGGTCGCGCACGCGATCACCGTCGCGGCGCGTGTCGGCCAGCACCACCGCCATCGCCTGCACGTCGGTAATCTTGGCCTTGGCCGCGAGCGGGGCGAGCACGGGCACCGCGAGCGGAACCGTCAGCGCGAGTGCCGAAAGAGCCAGGATAATCCGCCGCATGTCAAAATTCCTTCCGTTTGCAGGTCGCGACACCTTTTAGTCACGCGCGGGGCGATGACAAGTGTGGCGGCTGATCCTATCTGTGGTCCGGCATGATGGAGACGGCAATGGCGCAGGCAATTCTGGCGGGCGGGTGTTTTTGGTGCACCGAGGCGGTGTTCAAGGGACTTACGGGCGTAAGCGCGGTCGAGAGCGGTTATATCGGTGGCGGCAGCGAACACCCGACGTACAAGCAGGTCTGCAGCGGCACCACTGGCCATGCCGAGGCGATCGGCGTGACCTTCGATCCCGCCGTGATCAGCTACGCCGACCTGCTCGACGTGCACTTCGCGACGCATGATCCGACCCAGCTTAACCGGCAGGGCGGCGATGTCGGCACGCAGTACCGCTCGGCGCTGTTCCCGCTCGGCGATGAGCAGCGCACTGAGGCCGCAGCCGCGATCGCGCACTGGAACGCCGAACACCCCGGCCAGCCCGCGGTGACCACGATCGAAGGTCCGGCAACCTGGTATCCGGCCGAGGATTACCACCAGGAATACTGGGCCGGCGAAGGCCAGCGCAATCCCTATTGCCTCGCGGTGATCCCGCCCAAGCTGGCGAAATTGCAGGCGAAGTATGGGGATCGATTGAAGGGTTAGGTTAACCAGGAGCAATGCCGATTGGCTTTGGCCAGGATCGGGAAAATGTCGCCGTGCTTTGCACCAAACCGCATGTAATCGCTTTGCATCGAACCGATGTCCCGATTTCCGCCTGTATCATCAGGTAGATACGTTGCCGAACCCATCAACCCGGCATCAAGGCGCTCACCATCCGAACGGCCGTGGTAGTTCCATATCGGATTGCTGTGCGAAAAATCGATTTCTGGTAGCCCTGTGAGGAACTGTTGATGAGAGCTCATCAGCGTTCTGGGGCTTGCGATTACTGAAATTCAGATCGTAGGCCAACTTCGCCAAAGCTTTCAAGACGACAGGTTGAGCGGCTGCGCGCCCCATCGCGGTCGATACCGACGGGCGACTTTTGATGGTCCACCTGACCACCGCCGACAGCTCCGACAGCGCAGGGGCTCAGGCCATATTGGACGGCATCCGCAAGCGCTTTCATGGGTCAAGCACCTCTTCGCCGACGGGGCCTATGACCGGCTCAAACTGATGGACAAGGCCAGCTATCTCGACTTCGTCGCCGAGATCATCCGCCGTTCCGACGACCAGAAAGGCTTCAAGGTCCTACCGCGCCGCGGGGTCGCCGAACGCACCTTCGGATGGATGATCCGGTGGCGGCGGCTCGTGCGTGACTACGAACAGCGTATCGACGTCTCGCAGGCTATGATCATGGTCGCCATGGGCGGCATTATGCTACGCAGAAACGCTCATCCGTGATTTTCCAAACGGACTCTTAGCGCCCTGGGGCATAATACATTACACATGTCGCTGAATTCAGTAGAATTCAATTTGAAGTTGGTTGCCAAGCCATCAAACCTACCGCCCCTTCACCACCTTGCTCGACACGATATGCCCCGCCTGCTCCTCGGGCCAGAAGTACACGGTGCGCAAATTCCCCGTGGCATACCGCCCCACCTGATCACCAAAGTGCGGCGAGGCGGGATTGCCGCTTTCGCCGCCCGCGGTCACCGCCCGCGCGCGCACCCGTGGGCCGAACTCGACCGCGGCGACGAAGCTGTTGCCGTAGGTGCCGTAATACCGCTTGGTGCCGGGATAGCGTTTCGCGCCGAATGCGGCGAGCGAGCCCCACTGCGCCGAGGCGAACGGGATCGCGACCGAGGGTTTGCGATCGTCGAAGGTCTGGACGATCGCGGCGTCGTTGCGCTGAAAGCGGTTGATCGCGCCCCACGGTACTTGCCATGAACCGAAGTCGACGGTCAGCCGCGCCATTGCGCTGTCGAGCGCGGCGAGTTTGTCAGCATCGCTGGCCGTGGTCTTGATCCAGGCGTTGACCCCGATCCCCTGCGCCGCCGCCGGATCCTTGCCGCGTTCCCACAAGGCTTCGCCCCAGAACACCGCCAGGCTGGTTTCGGCCGAAGTCAGGCTCCAGCGGTTATCCCATGCGCCGAGCAGCGCCACCGCCTCGGCCCGCGCGGAATCGGGATTGCGCACCTGCGCCGCGACCAGTCCGGGGATCAGCTCGGCAAAGGCCGGCAGCCACGGATCGTAAGCCGCCTCGACCAGCTGATCGAGCGTGAAGGTCGGCCGCGCAGATAGCACCTTGATCGCGTGCGGGGTGCGCGGCTGGATACCTTCGCTGTCAAGGTAGCGCGGGTAAGCCGCCTGCTCGGGGCTGTCCTTGCCCGCCGCCCACCACGGGCCATCATTGACGTTGAACAGCCAGCCGTTCTTGGGATTGACCACTTGCGGCAAGCTGGCCAGCGTGTGCAGCCCCTTCCAATCTGTCGCCGGATTGCTGCCATCGACCGGCTTGGTGTAATCGAACCGGGCTGAGCGCACCGGCATGAATTGCGGGGCGAAATAGGCGAACCCGCCCCTGCTGTCGGCGAAGATGGTGGCGTTTGAGCTGTTGGCTTTCAGCGCGGCGACCTTGCGAAATTCGGCAACCGAATGGACTTTGGTACGCAGAAAGCTCTGCTGGAGCGCCGCGACCGGCTTGTTCATCAAGGCGGTGGCGATCCATTTGCCGCCCTCAGCGCGGGTGATCGGGCCGTGGCGAGTGGCGTAAGTGGTGAAACTGCGGCTTCCCATGCTGCCGTCGGGTTTGCGATACGCCAGCGTGATGCGTTGCTGGGACACCGGGAGAATTTCCTTGCCATAGCGATAGGCATAGCCGCCGCGCGGGCGCTCGATGGTGGTCACAGCAAATTCGTCGATATTATCGACCGTGCTCGAGGTGTGCATCCACCCGGCAGAGGCATTGAAGCCCTGATAGACGAAGAACTGCCCCCAGGTGACCGCGCCATAGGCATGCAGGCCCTCGCCGCTTTCAACCTGCAATTCGGAGCGGAAGAAAAAGCTGGTGTGCGGGTTGATCAGCAGCAGCGGATAGCCGCTGGCGCTGTGCGAGGGGCCGATCGCGAACCCGTTCGAACCGAGCGGTTCCTTGAATTCAAGCCCGCGTTCATTGCTGGTCAGGGCGATCTGGCGGCCGGTGTAGAACGCCTCCAGCTGGCTGAGCGGCACCGTCTCGATATCGCCGCCGATGCTCCCTTCGGAAAAGCTCAGCGCCATCCACGGTTCGAACCGGGTGATCACCTTGGGCCGCACTTCGGGGTGATCGGCGAGGTATTGATTAAGCCCCGCCGCCCAGCCCCGCATCAGCGCGCGCAGCCACGGCGGGCTGTTGGCATATTGCCGCTTGAGGTCGGCGGGATCGACCCACAGCCGCTGGCGCAGGTCTTGCCAGATGACGCTTTCACCGTCGGCCTCGGCGCGGCGGCCCAGGTTCGTCAGGTAGTTCATCTCGATCCGGTTGAAATCATCTTCGGCCTGGGCATAGATCATCCCGTAGACCGCATCGGCATCGCTGTGCCCCTTGACATGCGCGATCCCCCAGTCATCGCGGCGGATCTGGGCCTGGTAGGCCAAGGCCGGGCTGGCGACCCCGAGCGCAAGGGCGGCGAAGAGTGCGGTGCGGTGCATTTGGGGTCCCCTGTGGTGAGGGGCGATCTTGGCATGCTGGCGGTTGAGGGCAAGACCCTTGGTGTCAGTCCTTACGCCAGCGCGCCACGAAGAATCCGTCAATCCCGCCCGCCTCGGCCAGCATCCCCGGATCGGTGCGCAGGTAGCCGTCAGCGCTTGGCAGCAGCCCGGCGGGCAATTCATCGGCGCGGATCGGATCGAGCGCCAGCCCAACCGTGGCCGCCTGCGCCTCGCCTTCCTCGGGCTCGAGCGAGCACACCGCATAGATCAACGTGCCCCCCGGCTTGACCCAGCTGACCGCGCGTTCGAGCAGCGCGGCTTGCAGTTCGGTCTGCTCGGCGATCTGGCGCGGGCCGATCCGGTGGAGCACATCGGGGTGGCGGCGGCAGGTGCCGGTGGCGCTGCACGGCGCATCGAGCAGCACCGCATCGAACAGCGCGGGCGGATGCCACTCCAGCGCATCGGCGGTCACCACTGCGGCGGTGAGGGCGGTGCGCGCCAGGTTCTGTTCGACCCGTTCGAGCCGCCGCGCGCTGGCATCGAGCGCGGTGACGTGCCACCCCGCCGCCGCCAGTTGCAGCGTCTTGCCGCCCGGCGCGGCGCACAGATCGAGCACGCTGCGGCCAGTTGCTGCCTTGGGGCCGGGGCCGAGCAGCCGCGCGGGCAGACCGGCAGCCAGATCCTGCACCCACCACGCGCCCTGATCATAGCCTGCAAGATTTTCCACCGCCGTGCCGCGCCCCAGCCGGACATGGCCGGGCAGCAGCGAAGTACCGCCGAGCCGCTCGGCCCACGCGGCCGTCTCGCTGGCATCGCGCAAGGTCAGGTCGAGCGGCGGCAAGTGGCCCAGCCCGGCAGCAATGCCCGGCGCGCGCGTCCCCCAGCGGGCCAGCACCGCCGCGGGCAAAGTCGGCACCGCGGGCAGGGTGACCGCGCGCTTGTCCAGCGCCGAGAACACCCCGTGCGCCAGCCGCCGCGGCCCGCCGCTGAGCAGCGGCAATCCGGTTGCGATGACCGCGTGCGGCGGGGTTTCCAGCCGCAGCCAGCCCGCCAGCATCAGTCGCAGCACCGAGCGCACTTTGGCATCGGGGGCCAGCGCCAGCCGGGTCGCGCTGTCGATCAGCGCGTCAAGATCGGTCAGCCAGCGCAGCGATTCCCCGGCCAAGGCCCGCGCCAAGGCCCGGTCGGCCTGGCCCTTGACCCCGAGCAGCGCGGCATTGACCGCCTGATCCAGCGTCTCGCCCCGGTTCAGCACGGCGTCGATCAATTTGAGCGCGCCTTTGCGCGCGGGTAGCCCGGGAATATCCATCGCGCGGCCCTAGGGGAGATTGTAATCGAGAGCCAGCAGGAGCATTTATGCGCCATGACCCAGCGCGCCACCACCCGCCCCCAGCCGTTCAAGAAGCCCGCGAACTGGAGCGACGATCCAGCGCCGCAGCCCAAAGCAGTGCCCGCGCCCGCCGATCCGCTCGATCCCACCCGCTATGGCGATTGGGAGAAAAACGGCATCGCGATCGATTTTTAGACCGGCGTAAACGTCACCTTCAAGCCGTCCTTGGGCTTGGGGATGGGCCACGGCTGCCACTGCGGGGTGTAGCCCGGCTCCAGCTCGATCTGATAGCGCGTCAGGATCTGCGCCATCAGCAGCTTGATCTGCATATAGGCAAAATGCAGCCCCAGACACATATGCGCGCCGCCGCCGAACGGCACCCAGGCGTATTTGTGCCGCCCGGCGATTTGCTCAGGTGTGAAGCGCAGCGGATCGAACTTTTTAGGGTCAGGCCAGTATTCGGCCATCAAATGCACCGCTGACGGGCTGATCCCCACCCCGGTTCCGGCCGGGATGCGAAAGCCTTGAAAGGTGAACTCGCGCAGCGCCCGGCGCGGCAGCGAGGGCACCGGCGGGATCAGCCGCAGCGATTCCTTGAAGGCCATTTCGGTCAGCTGCAGCTTGCCCAGATCATCGTAACCCACCGCGCCGCCGCCGCCGGTGACTGCCAGAATTTCGGCGCGCAATTTGTGCTGCCATTCGGGGTGCTTGGCCAGCAGCCAGACCAGCGAGCTGGCCGACGAGGTGATCGTATCATGCGCCGCCATCATCAGGAAGATCATGTGATCGACCACCTGATCGACCGGCAACAGCGAACCATCTTCGCGGGTCGCCAAGGCAAACTGGCTGAACATATCCTGGCCCCCCGCTTCATTGGCTCCGTCCGCGCGCCGGCGCAGAGTTTCAGCAGTGAACCATTTGACCAGAAACTTGCGCCCAGCCACGCCGCGGCCCATCGCGGTGCCCGGCAAGGGCTTGCGGATCACCCCGATCGAGGCCGCCACCATGTGCACGAACGCCTGATTGATCTGGTCAGCTTCCGGCCCCAGCGGCAGCCCCATAAAGCTATCAGCGGCCAGATCGAGCGTCAGCTGCTTGATTGCGGGATAGAACAGCATCTGCTGCCCGCGCCATTGTTCTACCCGCGTCCCGATCCCGCGATTAAGCGCAGCGGCATAGTGCCGCATCGGCTCGGGCTTGAACGCAACCGACAAGGCGCGCCGGTCCATTCGGTGATGGTCAAAATCCAGCAGCATCAGTCCGCGCGGAAACAGCTGATCGAGCACCGGGCCCCAGCCCTGCTGGCTTGAAAACAGCTTGTCGCGGTCGAACAACACCAGCTCGTTGGCCTCGGCGCCTGCCAGCATTACCCCGCGCCGCCCGAATCCGCGATTGCGCGAGACGTTGCCGTATTTGGCGCGCATCTTGTCACCGTAACCGATTGGATCAGCGAGCAGCGCAAAGGTCGTCCCGACGATCGGCCAGCCATCTTCGCCTGGAATATGATCGAGCGCATCGGCTGATTGGCGCTGCGACCAATGCGTGAACTCTTGCGGGGCGGGATCGGTAGTGGCCATAAGTCCTTCCGGTTGCTGACAGCGGTGTAACTTAATCGCGCGATTAAATCCACCCGCCAAGTTCGCGGCGCACCAGCGCCTCGAGCATCGCCATACCCGGCGCCGAGGTGTTGAGGCAGTGCAGCGCCGCGAACTGCTCACCGCCGGCTTCGACGAACTGTTCGTTCCCCCGGATCGCCAGTTCCTCGTACGTTTCGAGGCAATCGGCGGAGAACCCCGGCGCGGCGATGGCGAGGCGTTTGGTGCCGCGCGTACCTTCAGCCGTGAGCACCGCGTCGGTCGCCGGTTCAAGCCACTTGGCCCGCCCGAAACGCGACTGAAAGCTGAGCTCGATCCGCAGGCCCGGGTGATCGGGGGCGAGCGCCTCGCGCAGCAGCCGCGCGGTTTTCTGGCACTGGCAATGGTACGGATCGCCCAGTTCCAGCGTGCGCAGCGGCATCCCGTGGAACGACAGCAGCAGCACCTCGGGCCGGAACGCCAGCCCCGCCAGTTGCCGGGTCAGGTCGTCCTTCAGCGCGCCAATATGCAGCGGATCGTCGTAGTACGGCGGCAGGCTGCGCAGCGCCGGCTGCCAGCGCATGGTGCCCAGCGCCGCGCCGACCGCATCGGTCACCGTGGCGGTGGTCGCGCCCGCATATTGCGGATAAAGCGGCGCGATCAGGATCCGCTCGCACCCGGCGTCCTTCAGTTTTTGCAGTTCGCCGCCGATGGCCGGATTGCCATAGCGCATCGCCCAGCTGACCATCGCGCTAGTGCCCATAAGACCCTGCAACGCCTCGGCCTGCGCGCGGGTGATCGCGGCCAGCGGCGAGCCTTGCTCGGTCCAGACCAAGCTATAGGCATGCGCGCTTTTCTTGGGGCGGGTGTTGAGAATGATCAGGTTGAGGATCGGCCACCATACCAATTTGGGTATTTCGACCACGCGGCGGTCCGACAGGAATTCCTTGAGATAGCGCCGCACCGCGCGCGGGGTGGGCGCGTCGGGCGTACCCAGGTTGACCAGCAGCACCCCCACGCGGGGCGGCATTACCGGGGGATGATTAGCGGGCAGCATCAGCTT
Source organism: Novosphingobium sp. (assembly GCA_031416535.1). Classification (GTDB taxonomy): domain Bacteria; phylum Pseudomonadota; class Alphaproteobacteria; order Sphingomonadales; family Sphingomonadaceae; genus Novosphingobium. Next base: position 23,116 of record JANOTT010000130.1, read on the forward strand.
TGCTCCATTGTCAAAGGCAGGTTGTGAAGCCGGACCGAACCGGCCGAAGCCAGTGCATTGGCAATCGCCGGCGGCGCGATGATCGCGCCCAGTTCGCCCGGATCGAACAGCGCGGCCTGGCTGTCGATGAATTCGGTCACGATCTCGGGGCAGTCGGCGAGCAGCGGCAGCCCCAGCAGGCCCAGCCGGCCGGTCAGCGGCAGCCCGTTGGCGTAAGCGGTGCTCGAACCGGTTGCCAGACCCAGCCCGAACAGCAAGCCGCCCTCGATCTGCTGGCGCGCGATATCGATATTCACGATCCGGCCCACATCGACGACCGCGGTCAGCTTGTCGACCCGGATCCCGCGCTCGTCGCGGCGCGCAACGGCGACCAGCGCGATGTGGCCCGCGGCCGCGCCCAGCGTCATTTTCCAGCAGGCCAGCCCCTGCCCGCTGCCGCCGCTGCCGCCGCCCCAATCGGCCAATGTCGCGGCGCGTTGCAGACACGCGGCGAGGCGCGGCTGCGCGCCGAGCAGCGCCATCCGGTACGACAGCGGCTCGCGCCGCGCGGCCTGCGCCAGCTCGTCGATAAAGGTCTCGATCAGGAACGCGCCGATGCCGTGCGCATTACCGCGCAACCGCCCGGTGGGCAGCAAGGTCCGGGTCGGCACATGCTCGACCCGCAGGTTGGGGATCGCATACGGCGGGGTGAGTCCGGCACTGGCCAGCGCATCGCTTTCATCCTGCCAGCCAAGCGCTTCGAAGGCGCTGTGTCCGCCAAACAGCCGCGCCCCGAATTCGCGCGCGGTGGCAGGCATCGCGACCTTGATCCCCAGCGCCGCGAGCGCGCCATCGCTGGCGGTGCGGGCGGACAGCTGCGCCGCTGCCGGGGCGCGCGGGCGGGTGGCCAGATGTTCCTGCCAGCGCGACCACACCAGCTGCACCGGACGCCGCACCGCGCGCGCGATCAAGGCGGCCTCGACCGCGTGATCGTGCTCGAGCCGGGCATCGAAGCTGCCCCCGGCCGGCAGCGGATAGAGCGTGACAGCGGCGAGCGCCAGATCGAGCGCGCGCGCCACCGCCTGGCGCGCGGCTTGCGGGGCCTGGCTCGCCAGCCACATTTCGCAGCGGCCATGCTCGATCCGCGCGGTGGCGGTGGCGGTCTCGAGGCTCGCGTGCAACGCCGGGGCGACCGTGTAGCGCGCGATCAGATCGAGCTTGCCCGCCAGCAGCGCATCGGGATCGCCGACCGTGGTGATCCGGTCAGCCGTGCCGCCGCGCAAGGCCGCTTCGAGCGCCTGCGCAATGCCCGCGCTATCGGGCTTGCCGCGCGCGGTGAAGCGCGGCGCGATCCGGCGCAGCGCTTGCTCGGCCGCCCACCAGTTGCTGGCAACGGCCGCGAGCCAATCCTTGCCCGCGACCAGTTCGAGCAGCCCCGGCACCCCTTGCGCCGCACCGCGATCATAATGTCCCAGCCTGGCCTGACCGATCGGGCCGTGGCGGATTGCGGCAAAAACCATGTCGGGCAACCGCACGTCGCCCGCAAAAGCGTGGCTGCCGTCGATCTTGCTCGGCAAGTCGAGCCGGGGGAACCGCAGCGGCGCGCCCGGCGGAAACTCGCCCGGGCGTTCGCGCTGGGCGGTCGCGCGCAATACGGGCGGTTGCGGCGGGGTGTATGTGGCGGCCGCCGCGACCAGTTCGCCGAAGGCTGCGCGGTTTTTGCCATGCAGGATAAAGCCGCCCGCGGCTTCGCATTCCTCCCAGCTGACCCCCCATTTCGCGGCAGCGGCCTGCGCCAGCAGCGCCCGCGCGCCCGCCGCTGCGCTGCGCGCGGCGGCTTCGTGCGCGGCCAGCGCGGTGCCGTCAGCCGTGGCGGTAAACGCCTCGCGTTCGGCAAAGCGGCGCGCCAGCAGGCTGTCTGGCTGATCGGCCAGCCCCGAAATCAGCGGCAGCCACAATGGCGCCCATTCGGCGGCCAGCACGGCATTGGCATAGGCCCCGCTGACCGGCGCGGGCTCAACCGCCACCTGCCGCCAGTCCGCGCCCAGCTCCATTGCGACCACTTGCGGCAGCAGGGTGGTGATCCCCTGCCCCATTTCCAGTTCGGGCACGGCCACGCTGACCACGCCGTCGCGGCCGATCTTGAGCCAGGCATCGAAGGCATATTCGCCCGCACCGGGTTTCAGCGGCGGGGCAAACCGGCGCGGGGTCAGCGCCCAGGCGGCGATCAGCGCGCCGCCCGCCCCCATCCCGAAAAAAAACCCGCGCCGCGTGAGCCTCATCGGGTTTTCCTTAGCGCCGTGTCACTGGTTGTCGAGCCAGGTGGCGACCTGCTGCGCCAGCGCGGCAAATGGCGCGGCCTCGGCGCCCTCGCCCGCGGCTGGCGGCGTGCCGGCATCGCTCGCGGCGCGAATCGCCAGTTCGAGCGGGATCCGCCCGAGGAAGGCCAGTCCTTGCGCCGCCGCCGCCGCTTCGGCCCCGCCCTGCCCGAACGGATCGGACAGCGCGCCGCAGTGCGGGCACTGATATCCCGCCATGTTCTCGACCATGCCGATGATCGGGACGTGGCCCACCGCGAACAGCTGGATCGCCCGCGCCGCGTCGATCAGCGCCAGATCCTGCGGGGTCGAGACGATCACCGCGCCATCGGGCTTATAGCGTTGCAGCATGGTCAGCTGCACATCGCCGGTGCCGGGCGGCAGATCGACCACCAGAATATCGGCATCGCCCCACTTCGCGTCGATCAATTGCCCCAACGCATTGCCCGCCATCGGCCCGCGCCAGGCGATTGCCTTGCCCGGCTCGATCAGCTGACCCATCGATAGCAAGGACACGCCCCACGGGCTGGGCACCGGCACCAGCTGCTTGTCCTGCGCATAAGGGCGAATCCCCTCGATCCCGAGCAGGCGCGGCTGCGACGGGCCGTAGATATCGGCATCGACCAGCCCGACCTTGCGCCCGAGCCGGGCCAGTGCAATCGCCAGGTTGGCGGCAATCGTGCTCTTGCCCACGCCGCCTTTGCCAGAACCGACCGCGATAATGCGCCTGCGCTGCTTGTCGGCGATCAGCGCAACGCGCACCTCGGTGACCTGTGGCTGTCCCGTCAGCGCGGCCTCAACCGCAGTTTCCAGCCGCTCGCGCTCCGCCTTGTCAAGCCCGGCGGCGTCGAGCACCACCACCGCGCGGCCTTCGACCAGCTTCAGCGATTGCAGGCGCGTCTGGGCCAACGGCGGGAGCGCGGCGCGCAAGGTTTCGGTGGGTTCATTCATCGCGCCACCCCCTAGCAAGGAAAAAGCCGGGCGAGACACTGTTTTTGTGCGCGCGGCATACCTATAGTGCTGGGATGAGAGGTTCAGACAAGATCGGACGCGCGGCACCGCTGGCCATGGCGAAAGGCGACAGCCCCTGGGGCGGGAGCGGCAACGGTGGCGCCAGCAGCGATGCCGGGGCGAGCGAACCCGCCGGTGAGCCTGCGCCCCCGGTGGCGGGGGAGGCCGGTCCGCGGAACCCCTGGCTGACCCCCGAAGTCGAAGCCCCGCCGCGCCGTTCGGCCAGCATCGAAGACATCTTTCGCAATCGCCGGGGCGGGGGTGCGCCCGGTGGCGGTCTCTTGCCCGAAGGCAGCAGCGCCGGGCTGCGCTGGCTGCCGTGGCTGATTGCGGGTGCGTTTGCATCCTGGCTGGCGTCCACCTCGGTGCATGTGCTGGCGCAGGACGAGCGTGCGCTGGTCACCACCATGGGCCGTTACAGCGCCACGATCGGCCCGGGGCTGCATGTCACCTTGCCGTGGCCGCTGCAATCGGTGCTGCGTCAGCAGACCGGCCTCGAGGCGACCACCGCGTTGCCCGCCAAGGAGGCCGAGACGCTGATGCCGACCCGCGACGGCGAGCTGATCGACGTGTCATTCCAGGTCCGCTGGCGGATCAGTGACCTCAAGCGGTTCAGCTTCAACCTGCCCGAAGGCGAGGCCGCGATCCGCCGTCTGGCCGATGCCGAAATGCGCGCCAGCGTGGCCGAACTGCCGTTCGATGCGCTGTGGACCGGCAAGCGTCAGGCCGAGCTGCAGCAGCGCGTGCTCGGCCGGGTGCAGCGGGTGCTCGATGCCTGGCACGCTGGCGTGACGATCTCGGCGGTCGAGGTGCTGCGTGCGGGTCCGCCGGGGCGCTTGACCGAGACCTTCAAGAAAATCGGCGCCGCCAAGGAGGAAGCTGGCAAGAACCGCGAACGCGCCGCGCTGTGGCGTAATCAGGTGATCAAGGATGCGGGCAGCGAGGCCGCCGACTTCGAACAGGCCTATGCCACTTACAAGATCGCGCCCGCGGTCACCCGCCGCAAGATGTATTACGAGACGATGGAGCGCGTGCTGCGCAACAACCCGGTGGTGGTGGGCGGATCGGGTATGCCCGCCGCCGCCGCCCCGCCCGGGCCCGCCAGCAAGCCAGCGGCGCCCCCGCCGCAAGGGGGGCAATGATCATGGCGCGCGTATTTCAAAAGCGCCGGGCCGGGCTGTTCGCGCTGGCGCTGCTGACCTTGCTCGGCGCATCGAGCGTGGCGATCGTCGGCGAAGGCCAGCAAGCCGTCATCACCCGGTTCGGTGCCCCGCTCAGTGTGGTCAACCGCTTCCGGCCCGAAGGTGCCCGGGCTGACAGCGGCGCCGGCGCGGTGTTCAAGTTGCCGTTCGTCGATCGGGTGATCTCGCTCGAGCGCGGGCTGCAAGGCTTCACGCTCCGCGAACAAAAGATCCATACCAGCGACGCCCAGGTGTTGCTGGTCGATACCGACGCCACTTACCGGATCATCGATCCGGTGCGGCTGGTCAGTTCCTTGGGCAACGGCGCCCGGGTGGGCGAGCAGATCGGCACGATCCTGCCTTCGCTGCTTGAGCAAGAATTGTCGCAGCGCGCCGCCGGGGCGATTGCTGCGCCCGGCAGCGGCGGCGCGGGACGGCAGATCCGCGCGGCGCTCGATGCCAAGATGCGGACCTACGGGGTGCAGGTGGTCGATGTGCGGATCGGGCGGGTGGTCTTGCCCGAAGGCGGTCAAAAGCTGGCGTTCGACCGGATGAAGGAGCGCCACGATCGTCAAGCCTGGGAAATTGCCGACACCAGCGTACTCGAAGCTCGTCAGACCGTGGCCGAGGCCGATGCCAGGGCGGCCGAGATCATGCAGCGGAGCGCCGGCCAGGATCCCGAATTCTATGATTATTTCCGCGCGCTGCGCAGTTACGGGACCAATTTCGGCGATCCGGCGCGCAAGGGCGCGACCACTATCGTAATCCCGCCCGACAGCGACTATCTCAAGCACTTCAACGGAAAGTAGCCGCCGAGCCTTGGCTTATTCAATTTCCGTTCAGGCCGGGCAGCGTGAGAGCATCTCCCGGGCTTAGACTATTTGGCCAAACGCGAGGATCAAACTGGTGCGATACGCATATGGAGTAACTTCGGGGCTGCTGCTTGGCGGCGCGGCGCTCTCGCTGATCACCGGGCTGCCGGCCGGCGCGCAGGTGGCGCAGAACGATCAGAGCCGGATGCAGGAGATGGTCCCGCGCGTGGGCGCTCCCGCCAGCTTTGCCGATCTGACCGCACTGCTCCAGCCGGCGGTGGTCAACATTACCGTGCGGCAAAAAGTGCAGGTCGAAAATCCGCTGGCGGGCACTCCGTTCGGCGGGATCATGGGCGGCGGCGGAACCCAGCGGGTGGCCGAAGGGCAGGGTTCGGGCTTTATCGTTTCGGCTGACGGGTTTGTGGTTACCAACAACCACGTGATCAGCCTGGACCGGCAAGGCGCCGCCGATGCGGTGATGGTGACCTTGGCCGACGGCACCGAATACACCGCCCGGATCGTCGGGCGCGATCCCGAATCCGACATTGCGGTGCTCAAGATCGATGCCAAGGCAGCGCTGCCGTTCGTCCAGTTCGGCCAATCGAGCAAGGCCCGCGCGGGCGACTGGGTGATCGCGATCGGCAACCCGTTCGGGCTTGGCGGCACGGTCACTTCGGGGATCGTCAGCTCGGTCAACCGCAGCACCGGAACCGGGGCCTACGATCACTATATCCAGTCCGACGCCTCGATCAACAGCGGCAACTCGGGCGGTCCGATGTTCGATATGCGCGGCAGCGTGATCGGCATCAACAACTGGATTGTCGCCCCCAGCGGCGGCAACGTGGGGATCGGCTTTGCCATTCCGGCCGATACCGCCAAGCCGATTGTCGACAAGCTGATTTCAGGCAAGCCGATCGAGCGCGGGTTCCTGGGCGTCCAGATCCAGCCGATCACCGACGAAATCGCGGATTCGCTGGGCCTGCCGCACAACCGCGGCGAACTGGTCCGGGGGGTGCCGGCGGGCATGGCGGCGGCGCAGGCCGGGATCAAGCCGGGCGATATCGTGCTCAAGGTCAACGGGGTGGAGATCACCCCCGATCACACGCTGTCGGCGATCGTCGCCGAACTGACGCCGGGTACCCGCATTCCGATCGAACTGCTGCGCCAGGGCCGCGTCCAGACCGTGACCGCGGTGGTGGCCAAGCGCCCGAGCCAGCAGGAAATGGCCAAGAGCTTCGGCCAGCCGCAAACCCCGGCCAATCCGTTCGCCGCGCCCGAAAAGCAGGGTGAAGGGCTGGCCAGCGATGCGCTGGGCCTGCAGATCCTGGGGATGACCCCGGCGCTGGCCGAACGGCTGAAGGTGCCGGGCAATACCACGGGAATAGTGGTCGCCGCGGTCGATGGCGCTTCGGACGCCGCCAACCGCGGATTGCAGCAAGGCGATATCGTGATCTCGGCCAATTTCGCCCCGGTCGGCGGGGTCGCCCAGTTCGAGGCCGCGATCAAGGCCGCGAAGGTATCGGGCCGGCCCAGCATGACGCTGGAAGTGCTGCGCCCGGGCCAGCCTGGCACGGTGTTCATCGCAATCCGGCTGCGCTGACGAAAATCGGTTAAGCTGCGGGCTATCGCGGGCGGGACGGCGGATCGTCCCCGGCCCCGCCCGGCGGGCCGCGACCGGTCGCCTCGTCGAGGAAATCCTCATTGGCAGCCGGCGGGGGTGAGGCCGGGACCAGCCCGCCGTTGTTGCCGCCCGGTAGCGGCATGTCCTGCGGCGCGGGCCGGGGCTTGTCGGCCGGCGACTGATTGACTGGATCGATCAGGTTGCCCTGCTCATCGACATAGAAATAATCCTCGGGCCGGCCGCTGAAGTTGGCTTCGTCGTCGGGTTCGAGCTGCCAGCTGGGGAGCTGCGGCTGGGTCTGGAACGCTTCGACCGGACGTTGCGCCACCGCCACTTTCATAAACGCTGCAAAGGCGCGCGCCGGGGCGGTCCCGCCCTGCAGACCCGGGACCGGCCTGTCATCGTCGCGGCCCATCCACACGCCCGTCGTCACCCCGCTGGAAAAGCCCAGAAACCACCCGTCCTTGTTCGAGGATGTCGTCCCGGTCTTGCCCGCGACCGGCCGGCCGATCTGGGCCGCACGCCCGGTGCCGATGCTGACCGCGGTTTGCAGCAGGTCGGTGATCCCGGCGCTGACGCTCTCGGGGACCAGCGAGGTGCCCTGCTTCCTGTTGTGCTGATACAACATCCGGCCCGCGGTGGTCGCGACCTTGACGATGCCGTAAGGCTCGATCGACTGGCCGCGCGCCGAAACTGCGGCGAAGGCGCGGGTCATATCGATCAGCCGCACCTCATTGGTGCCCAGCACCATCGATGGGACGGTCGAGATCGGGGTGGTAATGCCAAACCGCCGCGCCATCCCGGCCACGCTGGAAAAGCCCACTTCGTTGCCCAATTGCGCCGCCACGGTGTTTTTCGAATAGGCAAAGGCGGTGCGCACATCGATCTTGCCGGCATATGTGCCGCCCGAATTGCGCGGACTCCAGCCCTGGATCGTGACCGGTTCGTCAACCACTTCGGACGTGGGCGTATAGCCCGATTCGAGCGCCGCAAGGTAGACGAACAGCTTCCACGCGGAACCCGGCTGGCGCACGGCATTGGTCGCGCGGTTGTAGTTCGAGGTGACGTAATCGGTCCCCCCGACCAGCGCCAGCACCGCGCCGTCGCGGTCCATGCTGACCAGCGCGCCTTGCGCGCCGCCGGGCACATTGCGCTGGATTGATTCGGTTGCGGCGCCTTGCAATTTGACGTCGAGCGTGGTCCAGACCTCGATCGGTTCGGTGCTTTCGGGCAGCAGCATGTCAAGCTGCGGCAAGGCCCAGTCGGTGAAATAACGCACCGAATTCTGCCCGCTCTCCTGCGCGAACTTCATGCCCTTGAGATTGGCGGCCTGCGCGGCGGCGCTGCTGACCTTCTGGTTTTCAACCATCTTGCCCAGCACCACCTGCCCGCGTCCGACCGCCGCCTCGGCATCGGCCGTGGGCGCGTAATGCGACGGCGCCTTGACCAGTCCGGCAATGATCGCCGCTTCGGGCAGCGAGAGCTGCGCACCGGTGTGACCGAAGAATTTGCGCGCCGCCGAATCGACCCCATAAGCGCCGCCGCCGAAATAGACCTTGTTGAGATACAGTTCGAGGATCTGCGATTTGGAGAATTTCCACTCCATCGCCAGCGCCAGCACACCCTCGCGGAATTTGCGTCCGAAGGTCTTGGTGTTGTTGAGGAACACCGTCCGCGCCAGCTGCTGCGTGATGGTCGAGCCACCTTGCCGCCAGGTGCCCGCCTGCACCCGGATTTGGACCGAGCGCACGATCCCTAACGGATCGACCCCGATATGCGAATAATAGCGCTTGTCTTCGATCGAGAGGATCGCGTCCTTCATCACTTGCGGGATTTCGGGCGCGGACAGCCATTTCCCATAGCTCGGCCCGATCGTCACCAGTTCGGTCCCGTCGCGCGCACGCACCACGATCATCTGTTCGTTCTGGCTGGCCTTGAGCTGATCGAAATCGGGCAGCGAGCGCGCCGCCAGTCCGACCGCCGCCAGCAGCGCGAACAGCCCCAGCAGCCCCAGCGACCCGCCCCACACGAATAGCCGGCGCAGAGCCAGCCGCCACCCGGTCGGCACGGGCTTGCCGGGCTTGCCGGACTTTCTCGATCTGCCGCCGCGCGCAGGTGACGCGCGCCGCTTATCATTTCTGGCCATTGGGCTCGATCGATCCTCTCGCCGGGCACGGCGCGCGCGGTTGGCCGGTCATACGGCAAATGCGGCGCAGGGGTAATGGGGGAAATGAGGCGATTGCGGGCACCCGCCCCGCTGGACCGGCAATGCGGCCAATCCGGCGCGGCCAATCCGGCGCGGCCAGTTCGGCGCGGCCAGTTCGCAGGGGCTAGTGCAGGTATTCGACCAGCAACACCGCACCGTCATGCCCGGCGACCCGCATCCGGGTGCCCGGCTCGGCATCGGGGCCCTTGGCGATCCATTCGCTGTCACCCAGCTTAACCCGCCCCTCACCGCCCTCGATCACTTGCGTGACCATGACTGTCTCACCAATCGCGCGCGCGCCGCGATCATTCATCAAGGGATCGACGCCCTGGATCGGATTGGCGCGCAGCACGTTGCGACCGATAAACGCCGCCCCGAGCGACAACACCGCGAACAGCACCACTTGCACCGGCAGCGTGATCGGCAGCACCCAGGTCGCCAGCCCGGTGATCACCGCCGCGCCGGCCATCCAGATCAGGAACACCCCCGGGATGGTCATTTCGCCCACCGCGAGCATCAGTCCGAGCGCCAGCCACGCCCAGTGCGGATCGAGCTGGAACTCCGGCAGGGTCACGGCTTAGGCCCGCCGCGATCGCCGAGCGAATCCCTGATCAGTTCGCCGATCCCGCCCAGCGATCCGATCAGCTGGGTCGATTCGACCGGGAACAGGATGGTCTTGGCATTGGGCGAGGTCGCGAACAGGCTGACCGCTTCGGTATATTTTTGCGCGATGAAGTAATTGAGCGCCTGGGTGCCTGAAGCAGCGATCGCATCGGACACCATCTGGGTCGCCTTGGCCTCGGCCTCGGCCGATCGCTCGCGGGCTTCGGCGGCGCGGAAGGCGGCTTCCTTCTTGCCCTCGGCGGACAGGATATTGGCCTGTTTCTCCCCTTCGGCACGCAGGATCTCGGCCGCGCGCAGCCCTTCGGCATCGAGGATATTGGCGCGCTTTTCGCGTTCGGCCTTCATGTGGCGGCCCATCGCATTGATGATATCGGCCGGCGGGCGGATATCCTTGACCTCGACCCGGGTGACCTTGACGCCCCATGGTTCGGTTGCCAGATCAACCACGCCCAGCAGCCGGGCGTTGATCGAATCGCGCTTGGACAGCGTCTCATCCAGATCCATCGAGCCCATCACCGTGCGCAGGTTGGTGGTGGTGATCTGCATGATCGCGACATAGAGGTTCGACACCTCGTACGCCGCCTTGCCCGCATCGAGCACCTGGAAGAACACGATCGCATCGACCCCGACCATCGCGTTGTCGCGGGTGATAATCTCCTGCCCCGGGATGTCGAGCACTTGCTCCATCATGTTGATCTTGTTGCCAACGCGGTCAACGAACGGAATGATCAGGTGCAGCCCGGGCTGCGCGGCGAGCGTGAACTTGCCCAGCCGCTCGATCGTATAGACATAGCCTTGGCGCACCACGCGCACGCCCATCAGCAGGAATATAAACACCAGCCCCACCAAGGCAATCAGCACACCGGTCATCGAATTGGTCCCTTCCAGAACTTGTCGCGCCGAGCCTAGCGGGTTGGCGCAAGGCAGCAAGCGAAACCGAACGCGGCGGCCGCCCTGCTACTTAACGTGGCCGTAACCATATCGGATTAGACCGCTGGGCATGATCCAGCAAAACCCCAAAGATTGGCAGCAGGGCTTCTGGGGCTCGGAACATCCCGAGACCGCGGCACTGCGGGTCCAGAAAGACTATGTCGACACGATGATCGCGCTCAAGCGCGAGAATATGGACCGCGTCTTTCTCTACCTCACCGGCTTGCTCGACAAGGCCAAGGACGAACTGGGCTTGGCCCGCAGCGGCGGCGGCAGCGGCGATGCGCGGCGGATGGCGCTGCGCCAGCACGTCGATGAAATCGCCTCGTACCTCAAAGGCCAGGCGCTCGATATCGAACGCCCGCCAACCTATCCCGAAGCCGCCGGCGCGGCTTACAAGGGGCATTACATCCTCGAAGAAGTCCCGCCGTTTTTCGGCCGGGTCAAATGCGTGCTCGACCAGTGGTACGACAATCACTTGCTGGCGGTTTACGACGAAGTGGTGATTCTGGTGAATCCCAAGACCTCGTCAGGCTCGCGCAGCGAGGGCTAGCTACAAAGCCCCAAACAGCGCCAGCGCCCGGCCCCACGCACGCGCCGCCTCGGCCTTGTCATAGGTCGGCGCATCCAGCGTGCACCAGCCGTGGTCGGCGTTATAGACCTCGACTTCAGCCGCGCGCCCCGCTGCCTTGGCCGCCGCCCGCAGCGCATCCTTGTCGCCCGGCGCGCGGGCATCGTCGTTGCGCGCAATCGCGACCAGAAAGCTGGCTTGGGTACTCGCGATCAGCCGGTGCGGACTGTCGGGCGCCGCGGTGACCAGCCCGCCGCCATGGCATGACACCGCCGCCTTGATCCGCCGCGGCACCGCTGCCGCCGCGCGCACGGTAAACGGCCCGGTCATGCAATAGCCGATCGTGCCGATCCCGCGCTTGCGATCGGTCGCCGCCTGCCGGTCGAGCCAAGCGACAAACGCCATCGTATCGCTGGTCACCCCCGGCGGGGTGATCGCCGCGATCATCGGCTTCAGCCTGGCCTGCCCCGCAGGCGTGCGCCATTCGGCCATCGAGGCCAGAATCGGCGCCTTGGCCGAACGGTAATAGTGATTGACCACCAAGACCGCATAGCCCGCACTGGCGAGTTGCCGTCCCATCTCCAGATAAGCGGGGCGCAAGCCGGCCACGTCAGGCCACATGATGATCGCCGGGTGCCTGCCCTTGGCCGGGCGCAAGAAGAAAGCATCGGCCGGGCCATCAGGGGTGGTGATTTCCACCGTGCTCTCACGCAAGCCGGCGCGCGCCTTGGCCGCGCTCGGGCTGCTGGTGCAGGCGGCCAGCACGCCGGCCGTGCTGATCGCGGCAAACTGGCGGCGGTTAAGCCCGCTGGCCGCCAGCGCGGCGGCTTCTTCATGAGCGGTCAGGTCATCACACATGCGAATGCTCTCCTTTAATTGGAAGAATAGCGCGCAATGCGCCGCGGTCCAGTTGCTTTTGGAAACCGGTTGTGGCCTGTTGGCTCACATAAAAGTCTAGGGACGGGGACCAACACAATGATCGATATCACTGCGCCGCTGGTATTGCCCAATGGGCAGACGCTCAAAAACCGGCTGGTCAAAGGCGCGATGACCGAAGGGCTGGCCGATGCGCGGGGGCGGCCCACGCCCGAGCTGATCCGGCTTTACGAGCGCTGGGCTGATGGCGGAACCGGCCTGCTGTTGACCGGCAACATTCAGATTGACCGCGCGCATCTGGAACGCGCGGGCAACGTCATCATCGACCGCGTGCCCGATGCCGCGATGGCCGCTTTACTGGGGCAATTTGCCCGCGCCGGGCAGCGCGGTGATACGCGCAACTGGGCGCAGCTATCGCACGCCGGACGCCAGACCCCGTTCAACATCAACCCTGCCCCCAAAGCGCCTTCGGTGGTCAAGCTCAAGCCCCCCACCGGCATGAAGATGGGCGAGCCGGTGGCCTTGACCGAGGCCGAGATCGGCCAGGTGATCGAAGGGTTTGTGATCGCCGCGCAGGCCTGCCAGCAGGCCGGGTTCGACGGGGTGCAGATCCACGCCGCGCACGGCTATCTGCTGTCGCAGTTCCTCTCACCCAAAAGCAACCAGCGCAGCGACCAATGGGGCGGCAGCCTGGAGAACCGGGCGCGGTTGCTGCTCGAAGTGGCGCGGCGGATCAAGCCGCTGACCTCGGCCAGCTTCGGCTTGGCGGTAAAGCTGAACTCGGCCGATTTCCAGCGCGGCGGATTTGAACTTGATGACAGCGTGACAGTGGCGCGCTGGCTCGACGCGATCGGGATCGATTTCCTCGAAATTTCGGGCGGCAATTATGAGGCCCCCGAAATGGTCGGGTTCACCGAAGACACCGGCCAGGGCGCGCAGAAATCCACCCATGCGCGCGAGGCCTACTTCCTCGAATTCGCGCCGCGGATCGCCGCCGCGCTCGCCCGCTCCAAGCTGCTCGTGACCGGCGGCTTCCGCACCGCGGCGGCGATGAACGGCGCGCTCAATCAGGATCAGGTCGATCTGATCGGGATTGGCCGCCCGCTGTGCGCCGCGGCGGATACTTCGGCGCGGCTGCTGGCTGGCACCATTACGGAATTGCCGCGCCATGAAGACGAAGTGCAGCTGGGCGGCGGGATCCTGTCACAGCGCAGCCCGATCGGGCTGATCAAACGGCTGACGGTGATGATGTCGCAAGCGTGGTATTACCAGAATCTGGTGCGGCTGGCCAAGGACCAGGCGGTGCTGCGCCCGGGCCAGCTGTTCAAGGCGGTGCTGGAATATACCCGCCATGATTCGGGCAAGGCCAAGGCGCTGAAGGCGGCAAGGGATTGAACCGCGATTGCCGGAATTTAATATGCTGCCCCCGAAATCCGCCCCGTGCCGGGGAGGATTGGAAGAACCGGGGCTGCGCTGACACTTTGCCTAACCCCTCAACTCCGCCTCCACTGAACCCTTTCCTACACCGCACCAACTTGCCAAGCTCTCACCGATCTTGGGCATCCTGAACGATGGCCCGTCCTTTGGCGCAAATTGAAAGGTCACGCCACCGGGGCCACACGCAAGCCAGAAATCTGTAAAATCCCGCAGCAGGACAATGACTTAGACGCCAGCGCCACGCGCAAGGTCACAGCACAAAACCGGGCGCTGGGTGTGTGGATCGGGAACGGACAGATCGCTTCTGAACCTTGCCGGCAGCGTCCATTCCGCTGCCCGCCGTATTGCCGCGCGCAGCATTGCCGTATCAGCCAGCTTCGCCCGGCCGGGTGCCGCCAGTTAATCGCGCAATTAAACGCTGGATTCCCTGCCCCGCTAAGGGCACACTGCACGCCAGACCCGCCCCAAGGCGGGCATATGGCTGGAGGGAATGAGGATGCGCTTCAAGGTTCTGACGCTCGCTGCGCTGATCGCGCTGGCGGCTTGCGGCAAACAGGGGGTGACCCCGGCCACCAGCGGCGTCACCGATGCGATGCTTGCCGCGCCGCCAGCCGGCGAATGGCTGACGGTGGGGGGTGATCACAACGAGACGCGCTATTCGCCGCTCGAGCTGATTTCGGACAAGAACGTCAGTGGCCTTGGCCTCGCCTGGTCAGCCGATCTCGATACCGCGCGCGGACAGGAAGCCACGCCGCTGGTCCACGACGGGGTGCTGTACGTCTCCACCGCCTGGTCGATGGTCAAGGCTTATGACGCCAAGACCGGCGCGCTCAAATGGTCGTACGATCCCAAGGTGCCGCGCGCCAAACTGGTCGATGTGTGCTGCGATGCGGTCAACCGCGGGGTCGCGCTGTATGGGGACAAGGTTTATGTCGGCACGCTCGATGGGCGGCTGGTCGCGCTCGAACAAAAAACCGGCAAGGTGGTGTTCGACAAGCTGACCATTCCTGCGGGCTCGCATCAGGCGATCACCGGCGCACCGCGGATTGCCAAGGGCATGGTGCTGATCGGCTCGGCCGGTTCGGAATACTTCTCGCGCGGGTATCTGGCGGCCTATGATGCGCAGACCGGCAAACAGGTGTGGAAGTTCTACACCGTGCCTGGCGATCCTGCGAAGCCGGCCGAGGGCAAGCACCTTGAAGCGGCCGCCAAAACCTGGAGCGGCGAGTTCTGGAAGACCGGCGGCGGCGGCAATGTGTGGGACGGGATCACCTACGATCCGGTCACCAACCTGGTTTATTTCGGCACCGCCAATGCCGAGCCGTGGAACCCCGCGCATCGCGGCACCAAGGACGGTGACAGCCTGTACACCGCCTCGATCGTCGCGGTGAACGCCGATACCGGCGTCTATGCCTGGCATTTCCAGCAGACCCCGGAAGACCGCTGGGACTTCGATTCGACCCAGCAGATCATTGTCGCTGATCGCGACATCGACGGGGTCAAACGGCGCGTGCTCATGCATGCGCCCAAGAACGGCTTTTTCTACACGCTCGACGCCAGGACCGGAAAGTTCCTTTCGGGCAAGCCGTTCGTGCAAGGGATCAACTGGGCGAGCGGGCTCGATCCGGTCACCGGCGTGCCCACGATCAACCCCGAGGCAAAATACGAGAAGACCGGCAAGCCGTTCCTCGGCTTCCCCGGCGCGGTCGGCGCGCACAGCTGGACCCCGATGAGCCTGAGCGCGAAGACCGGGCTGGTTTACATCCCGGTCAACCACACTCCGCAGCTTTATGCCCACGATCCCGACTGGAAGCCCGGCACCACCGGTTTTCAGATTGGCATCGATGCCAGCGGCGGCAATATCCCGGCTGACAAGGCGGTGCGCGCCGGGACCATGGCCGCGCTGACTGGCGCGCTGGTAGCGTTCGACCCGGTGACCGGCACGGTGCGCTGGTCGGTCGCCTATCCCAGCCCGACCAACGGCGGGATCCTGACCACTGCGGGCAACCTGCTGTTCCAGGGCACCGCGATGGGCGAATTCCGGGCCTATACCGCTGATACCGGCAAGCAATTGTGGAGTTTCCCGGCGCAAAGCGGCATCCTCGCCGCACCGATGACCTATACCATCGATGGCGAACAATATGTCGCAGTGCTGGTTGGCTGGGGCGGCGTATGGGATGTCTCGGGCGGCAAGCTGGTTTCGAAGATGACCCCCAACATCAGCCGGCTGCTGGTGTTCAAGCTTGGTGCCACGGGCCAGCTGGCGCCGATGCCCGCCAGCACGGCGCGGGTGCTCGATCCGCCGCCTGTTTCCGGCACCCCCGCCCAGTTCACGCTGGGGACCAAGCTGTTCACCAACAGCTGCAGCGTGTGCCACGGCAACGCGGCGGTGGCGGGATCGCTTAACCCCGATCTGCGGCACTCGGGCGCGCTCGGCAATCCCAAGCTGTGGCAGCAGATCGTGCACGACGGGCTGCTCAGCCAGAACGGCATGGTCGCGTGGAAAGACCAGTTCTCGCCCGAGCAGATCGAGGCGATCCGGATCTACGTGATCCAGCGCGCCAACGAGGACAAGGCGCTGGGCGCGCATTGACGCAACTGGCCCGCTTGCCCTGATGGCAGGGCGCGCTATGGACGGCGCCGGGCCAGATAGGGGATGGTAGTGGTCGAGCGGGCAGAACCGGGGCGGCAGCGCAGCGTCGATTGGGACAGCCTGCCGTATGGCGGCGACCTGTTCGGCGAGCTGCAACTGGCGGCCAGCGAAAGCTCGGCCCCGGCGCCCAGCAAACCCGTGCTGCTGTTTCCGGGGCTCGCGCTGTGCGGGGTGGCGGCCGCCGCCGCCGCCTGGCTGTCAGAGCATTACGGATTTCCGCTGATCCTGCTCGGGCTGCTGGTGGGGCTCGCGCTCAATTTCATTTCGAACGATGTGAAAAACCACGCCGGGCTTGATTTCGCCTCGCGCACCTGCCTGCGGTGGGGGATCGTGGTGCTGGGGCTGCAGGTGACCTGGGCGCAGATCAGCGCACTTGGGCTCGCGCCGTTCGCCGCTTTGGGGGTGGTCATGGCGATGACTTTCGCCGCCGGACTGCTCGGCGCGAAGCTCAGCGGGCAGTCGCGGTTTGCCGGGATCCTGGCCGGCGGGGCGACCGCGATCTGCGGGGCCAGCGCGGCACTCGCATTGTACGGGGTGATTGGCAAAGACCGGCTGAGTCAGGCGCAGTTCGCGCTCACGCTGGTCGGCGTGTCGCTCGCCAGCGCCTTTGCCATGTCGGTCTATCCAGCGATTGCGGGCGAGCTGGGGCTGAGCGACGGACAGGCCGGGTTCCTGATCGGTGCCTCGATCCACGATGTCGCGCAGGCGATCGGCGGGGGTTATGCCTTCTCCGATCCGGCGGGCAATTACGCCACGATCGTCAAGCTGGCGCGGGTCGCCAGCCTTGCGCCGCTGGTGGCGCTGGCCAGCCTGGCCATCGGCCCGGCCGCAGATTCTGCCGGACAGCCAGTGTGGCGGCGGCTGGCGCTGCCATGGTTTATCCTGGCGTTTCTGGGGGTCGTGGTGGTCAACAGCGCAGTGACGCTGCCGCAGCCGCTGGTCGAAGGCGGGTTGATCGCGTCGAAGTCGCTGCTGCTGCTAGCGGTCACCGCCACCGCGATGCGCAGCCGGATGGACCTGCTGCTCGGCATGGGCTGGCGCGCGGCGGTGCCGGTGGTGACCGCGACGCTGGTCAGCTTCGCCTGTGCGCTGGGGTTCGCGGTCGTGCTGCTCTAGATGACGTAATCGAACGCGCCGGTGACCGGATTGCGGCGCCGGTTGGCCACCATCCGGTCGTGCAGGACCGAAATCTGCGCGCTGCCGGTTTTGACGAACAGAAACGGCAGCAAGGCATGCACCATGCAGGCGAGGCCCGCCACGATCATCCGCAGCCCGAAGCCCGAGGCCGTCAGCAGATGTTCGCCGTAGCTTTCGCCAACGCTTTGGGGGTGATCGGTGAAAATTCGGGCGGGCTGCATTGGCGTTCCTCGATTGGCTGGAACCCGCTTACCCCAGCCGCTCGGTAAAATCACCCCCCGAGGCGCGCAGCTTATCCGCCGGGCAGGAGTGATTGCCGCCAACCCTAGAAATCGGCGACAATCTGCACGGTGAATGCGCGCGGGGCGGTGTAGGTCCAGCCGCCGCTAGTCGAGACTTGCCAGCCGTAATTGTCGAACACATTCTGCACCAGCGGGCGCAGCAGGAAGGTGCCCGGACCGAGGTGGAACCGGTAGCGCGCGCCCAGGTTGACCACGGTGCGCGGGGCGGCGGACAGCGTGTTGGCGCTATTGCCGACCCGGCTGGAGAAGTTCTCCACCGCCAGGTCGAACGACACCGCGCTCTGGCCGGCGCGGGGCCGCCAGTCGAAGTTGAGCACCCCGCGGCGGCGCACTTGCCCGACCGGGCGCGGGCCAATCTGGCCGCTGGTCACCGCCTCGCCCGAAATCCGCGGATCGAGCAGCAGCAGCCCGCCGACCACGTTCAGCCCCGGCACCAGCCGCCCGGTCAACGACAGTTCGATCCCGCGATTGTTCAGGCTGCCAAGCTGGCGATAGCGCAGCGCGCCATCGAGGTTGTAATACGGCTTGGTGATGCTGAATGCGCCCGCGATCAGGGTCATGTGCGGGGTCAGCGCCAGCTTCACCCCGCCCTCGAGCTGGCGGGTATGGATCGCCGGCGGGGCCTCCGCACGGTTGATCGCCACGTCGGGCGCAATCAACGCTTCCTCAAGCCCCCGCGAGGCCCCGGCATAGACGCTGAAGCCGCGCGCCAGCACAAGCGAGCCCGACAGGTTCCAGGTGAGCGGCCGGTCGCGGGTGAGCGGATCGGCAAGCTGTGGATCGGCAAAATCGATCGCCTTGGTATAGCCGGTGCGCGACAGGCCCGCGTCAATGCTGAAGCCGCGTGCCGAAACCAGGCTCCAGGCCACACCATAGGTCAGCTGATCGACCCGGTCGCGGTTCTTGGGCCCGATCACATAGGTGGGCGCGGGCAGCGGTGCCGGGGCTAGCAGGCTGGCCGGGCCGAACTGGAACGATGCGGTGCCGCCAAACCGGCGCACCTTGTGGCGTCCGCGCAGGCTGAGCGTCAGCTGCTGGCTGAGCGAACCGCCGTGCCATTGCCGCACCAGCCGGGTTTCACCCGACAGCGAGGCATCGAACGAACCGGCATCGGCCACGATCCGGTGGCCGCTGGCCGCGCCGGTGGCCAAGACCCCGGTGTAAAGATCGGCGAAGGCGGTGTGCTGATCGCGCCGAGTGTAGAACAGCCCGGTCTCGATCCGCAGCCCCGCACCCAGCGGCAGCTTGCCGATCGCGCCCCACAGCCAGGTATCGGAATTGCGCCCGGTCCAGGCCTGGCTCAGGTCTTCGCCGCGCTTCAGCCGGGGCGGTCCGGCGGTGCCGGTCAGGAACAGGGTTGGCCGGGCTTCATCGCTGCGAAAGCGGAAATCGCCCGCAAACACCAGCAGTTCTGTGCCCGGCGCCGGGCGCCACGCCAGCGTCCCGCCAAAGGTTCGAACCTCGCCGGTGCCGCCTTCGATGCGGTGCAAGTTGCGAAAGCCGCCCCCGCCCGACAGCCCCAGCCGCTCGCCTGCCAGCGGCTGCTTGAACTCGAACGAGCCGCCAATGCCAGTAACATTGCTCGAGCCATTATCGAGATTGAAGCTGTAACTGGGTTTGACGCGCGGCTGCGTCAGCGAAAAGTCGACCAGCCCGGTCGGCGCGGGGAAGGGATAGCGCTGCGAAGCCGGGCCAACCCGGATTGTACTGCCATCTACCAGCCGGGGCGAGACCCGGTCCACCTGATCAAAATACAGCCCTTCGAGCCGCACGTTCCCAGCCTCGACCGGGTTGAACCCGCGCACGTCATCAGTGGTGTACAGCCCGCTCTTTTCGTTACCGACCGAGCGCCCGAAGGCATCGCCCGACTGGGTGGTGACATTGTCCGACGCGCGCTGCGCATAAGCCGCTTGCGGAAGCGCGGCGAGCGCCCCGCCAACCATCAAACCCAGTTTCAAATAACAACGCACGCGCCGCCCTTAGCGCATGCGCGCGCCTTGAGAAGCCTTTAAGCGTCGCCGCGTTCGGCGGGGTCTTCATGCAGCCACGCGGCGTGCTTGGGCGCGCGTTTGGTTGCGGCCCATTCGTTGAGCATGACCGGGGCGAGCGCGCGCAGTTCGGCATATTGATCGGGGGTGCCGATATTGCAGGCCAGTTCGAGCCGGTGGCCGTTGGGATCGAAGAAATAGATCGAGCGGAAAATGCCGTGATAGGTCGGCCCGAGCACGTCGACGCCCTGTGCTTCGATATGCGCCCGGGCTGCCAGCAGCGCATTCACATCGGCCACTTCGAACGCAATATGCTGGACCCACGCCGGGGTGTTGGGATCCTTGCTCATTTCTGGCTGATGCGGCAGCTCGAAAAAGGCCAGCACATTGCCGCCCCCGCAATCGAGGAAAATGTGCATGTAGGGATCGAATTCGCCGGTCGAGGGCACGTGATCTTCGGCAAAGGCGGTGGTGTACGTCATCCCCAGCACGCGCGCGTACCAATCGACCGTCGTCTTCGCGTCCTTGCAGCGATAAGCAACGTGGTGGATGCGGTTGAGGGTGGGGGGATGGGACATCACACCGGTTCCTTTGCAGCAAGTACGCCACGTTTCAGCTGGTCGCGTTCGATTGATTGGAACAGCGCGGTGAAGTTGCCTTCGCCAAACCCTTCGTCCTTCTTGCGCTGGATGAATTCAAAGAACACCGGGCCGATCTGCGCCTCGGAGAAGATCTGCAGCAGCAGCCGAGGATCGCCGTCCTGGGTTGAGCCATCGAGCAGAATGCCTCGCTGTTGCAGTTCGGCGGCGGGCTCGCCGTGGCCCGGCAGCCGCTCCTCGAGCATCTCGTAATAGGTATCGGGCGGGGGCGACATGAACGGGGTGCCAATCGCTTTGAGCCGGTCCCAGGTCGCGATCAGATCGTCGCAGATGAGGGCAATGTGCTGGATTCCCTCGCCGTTGTAAGCGCGCAGGAATTCCTCGATCTGCCCACCGCCGGCCTTGCCTTCTTCGTTCAAGGGAATGCGGATCTTGCCATCGGGCGCGGTCATCGCCTTGCTGGTCAGCCCGGTATATTCACCCTTGATGTCGAAAAAGCGGATCTCGCGGAAACCGGCGATGCGCTCGTAGAACGAGGCCCAGTGCGCCATCCGCCCGCCATAAACATTGTGAGTCAGGTGATCGATCAGCTTGAGCCCGGCGCCGACCGGGTGGCGGTCAGCGCCCGCTTCATAGATAAAGTCGATGTCGTAAATCGACAGGTCGCCGCCAGAATTTTCGGCGCCCTGGCCTTCGTACCGATCGACCAGATAGATGATCGAGCCGCCGATCCCGCGGATCGCGGGGAGCCGCAGCTCCATCGGCCCGGTTTTGAGCTCGACCGGCTCGGCCCCGCGCGTCAGCGCCTCGGCATAGGCGAAAGCCGCGTCCTTGACCCGCCAGCCCATCCCGCAGGCCGAGGCTCCATGTTCAGCCGCGAAGTACGCCGCCGGACTGCGCGGTTCGTAATTGGCGATCAGGTTGATCCCGCCCTGCCGCCACAGCTGCACGTCTTTGGAGCGGTGGCGGGCAATCTGGCTGAACCCCATCGCGGCGAACACCGGCTCTAGCAGGCCTTTTTCGGGCGCCGAAAATTCGACAAATTCAAATCCGTCGAGGCCCAGCGGATTTTCGAACAGGTCGGCCATGTGGAATGCGCTCCAGCGATGAATGGTTGCAAATGTAACTAGTTGCAGCCCAGCCCCGAGTCAAGCTTTGCGCGCGGCGATCAGCTGCTCATAATGCGCGAACAGATGTGCGAAATGATCGCGGATGGTCGGCACCGGAGCATTGGTGCGCGGCCAGTTTTGCGAGGCGAGCTGTCCGATCGCGGCGGCCAGGGCGGCCGGGTCCGTCGCACGATAAAGCAGACCCGCACCGTCCGCCGCATGATCGGCCGCGCCGCCGCGATCGGGCACGATCACCGGCAGCCCGCTGGCGCGTGCTTCGGCGGCGGAAAGACAATAGGTCTCCGCCTCGCAGCCGTGGACCAGCGCATCGGCGCTGGCAACAATCGCGGCAAACCGCGTCCGCTCGCGCACCGGCTCGAGCAAGCGGATATGCGGATCGCGGCCGATCGCCTTGCGCACCATCGCTGCGTTGCGCCCCCCGCCCAGCAGCACCAGGCCATACGGCCGCTCGCGCGCGGCCATCCGCACCGCGTCAATTACCATCGGCCAGCGCTTCTCCGCCGACATGCGCCCCACCCCGAGCAGCAACCCAGCGGTTTCGGGCAAGTCGCACTGCGCCAGCAGCGCCGCGCGCAGCGCCGCGTCCCGATTAACGGGGCTGAACACACCTTCTTCCACCCCCATCGGCTCGAGCCGGGTATGCGCCACGCCGCCCGCCGCCAACCGCTCGGTCAGCTCGCGGTTGGCGCAGATCACGCTGTCGAATTGCGTGCCCAGCCGCCGCAGATGTTGCCAGAACGGCGCAAACAGACGGTCAATCGTGGGCCGCGCCAACCCAGCACCCAGCCAGCGGTAGGCGTAGGCTGCCATCGGATCGGCGTGCATCACCAGACTGCGCGGTACATTGCCGCGCCAATTCGCCACCCATGACGGACTGCGCCACGGCGAGCCGACCTCGACCAGATCGGGCGCCAGCGTATCAAGCGCGGCATGCAGCGCGGCTTCATCGCCGAAATACCAGTAGTTGCGGTCGAGCAAGAACCGCGGGCCGGGGATCGTGACGATCCGCGCCTTGGGGCCATATTCGGTGACCGCGTGGCAATCGCCGGGAGCGAGGATCACCACCTCTGCGCCCAGTTCCGGCCCAAGCCGCAATTTCTGTTCGACGTAGGTTTTCACGCCCCCACCATGCGGGGTGTAGAACGCGCTGACATCGACCAGTCGCACTTATTTTTGCTTCAGCGGCGCGACGCCCAGCCCACGTTTGTAATTCATCACCACCGCGATTTTCGAGACCCCGCCGCCATTGACCGCCACGCGCGCAGACTTTGCCTTGGGTTTCGACCAGCCGAGCTTGGGGTTGGCCGAAAAGCCGATCCCGTCGATTTTCCAGCTGAACCGGTGGTCCGAATTGCGGTCGTGCAGCAGCGCCACGGCATAGGTTCCTGGCCCCGGGATCCGCACGCATAGCACCACTTCGCCCGACTGCGGCGTGGAAATTTCGACCCGGCGAAAGGTTTTGCCGGCCGCGACAAGCACGTTGTCGTCCGCCAGAAAATCCTGGTCGGTGGCCGGATAGATCTCCAGCTTCATCTGCCCGGTGCGGTCTTTCATCCCGGTCGCCTCAACCAGCAACGCTGGGCCGCTTTCGCCCGGACGGCAGCGCCCTTCGGCCTTGCCCAGATCGGGTGAAGATTGCAGCGCCGGCCCGGCCGCTAGCAGCAAGGGCACCGCCACCAGGAGTGCAACAGGCTTCATCCAACTTTCTCCGCATCGAACAGGCCCGTAAGCCCGAAAATCGTTCCCACCAGCAGGTGTGCCGCCAGCAGCAGCACCGCCATCATCGCCATCAGCGCCGCCACATCGGCCTGCTGGCCCAATAACAACACAGTGAGCCCGGCAAACACAACATCCTTGTTGGGCAGCAGCGGCAAGCGCGAGATCAGCATGCGCAAGGTCGCCAGCACCAGCCACAGCGTGATCGCCACCGCGGGCAGCACCGCGTGCCACATCACTGCCGAGACGATCAGGATCACGACGATCCGCGCCAGGTGGAGCAGCGCGATAAACTGCAAATCGGCGCGCGGCAAAGTGAATAGCTGGCGACGAAACAGCAGGATGCCAAGCGAAGTGAGCAGCACCACGCCCAGCGAAGCGAAGGCGGTGGTCCCTTGCAGCCCCAATTGCCCCGCCGATACATAAGGCCAGGCCAGCGCCAGCATCACCAGCGTCGCGCCATTGCCGACCAGCGCGGACAGGATCGTCATATCCTTGATCGCGCCGAACGGCGCTGCGCTCAGCCGCGAGCGCGCGCGCGCCCAAGCATAGAACTGCGCTTCGCCGAGGTAGCCGAGCAACAGCTCGTTCGCCACCAACTTGCGCAGCAGCGCGCCGATTCCCGCCAGCGGCATCGCCCACAGCCGCCGATAGACCACCCATTCGCTGAGCGGCCCGGCAAGGTAATAGACGGCAAAGGCCAGCCAGAACACCGGACTGGCGGGCACCAGCGCGCGCACCCGCGCAACGTCGAGATCGCGAAACTGCAGCGCCACCGCAACCAGCAGCGCGAGCGAAATGGCAATGCTGGCCCACGCGGCGAGACGGTTGCGGCGCGGCGGGGTCGCGGGTTCGCTGGCTACCACGCGCAGCGCCCCGCTCGCAGGCAGCGCATCAGGGCTTGGTGGCCACACAGCAGAGCGCCCCGGCATTGGGCCGCGCCGTGACGCCAAAGCGCTGAACGCGGGCTGAATTTGGCAGCCATCATGGTCCGGCCACCTGCGCAAACAGCACCTGATAGCGTGCCGCCGCCGCATCAATCGTAAACGGCAGGACCGCTCCGCGCGCCGCCGCCGGATCGAACGTCATGGTCAGCACCTGCGCCATCGCCCCGGCCAACGCGGCTTCATCGCGCATCGGCACCAGCCGTCCGAACGCCCCATGCCCGGTCAACGCCTGCATCGACACGCTGCAATCGGTCCCGGCGATCGGCAGCCCCGCCGCCAGCGCCTCGATCACCACCGCCGGCACACCTTCATAATCGGATGAAAGAACGAACGCCGAGGCGGCGGCGAGGTACGGCAGCGGGTCACAGTGCCCGGGCAGGCGCAGCCGCCCGGCAATGCCCAGCTGGTCGGCCAGCCGCTCCAGCTTGGCGCGCTCGCTGCCCTCGCCCACGATTACCAGCCGCGCCGCCGGGTCGTCCAGCCGCGCAAAAGCCCGCAGCAGCAGCGGAAAGTTCTTTTGCCCCGTGAGCCGCCCGACCGCGACATAGCGCGGTGCGCGCGGCAGCGCGGGCGCGCGCGCGATCGCCGCCAGCGCGGTGACCTGCAATGCCGCCAGCGCCGGATCCTCGATGATCGTGACACACTGATCGCTCACCCGCAGCGCGGCGGCAATTTCGGCGCGCATCGGTGCCGCCATGCCGACGAAATGATCGAGCCAGCGCCCCTGCACCCGCAGCCAGCGGTGATAAAACCACCGCACCGGAGCAGGCAGATCGCGCCGCGCGAGATCGTTGCTGATCTTGATCACAATCGGCGGACAGCGCGCCCCCAGCAGCAGTTTGAGCGCAATCGCGACAATCGCATAGGTGTTGCCAGCGGCGAACAGCACATCGACGCGGTTATGCCGCAGCCAGCATCGCGCCGCCCAGATCATCCACAGCGTCTCGAACGCGGCGGTGGGAATGGGTTCCGGCCTGACCACGTAATCAAGCTTGGGCGCAGTGTGTTGCATCGCGCCTGCATCGCGCCCGAGCAGCACCGTGACCTCAGCCCCGCCTGCTTGCCAGGCCGCCGCCAGGTTGAGCGCGACCCGCTCGACCCCGCCGGGCTCGAAACTGTGGATCGGGATCGCGATCCGCAGCGGCGCGCTCATCGGGCCAGCAGATCCGCGTAGCGCCCCGCCGCGCGGCGCGCGGCAAAGGCCCGGAAAGTGGCGGCGATGCTGCCCAGCAATGCGGGGACGCCCGCGTCCCCGGGATGGACCGCCACGCGCACCACTGGCTGCCCGTGCAGCGCCTGGCGGGCGAGACCCGCAAACAACCGCGAAGACAATTGGCGCGGGCGTGAGCGGCTCGCCCAGGTAATCACCGGACCTTTGGCCAGCACCTGCCCGCTGGCCGGCTGCCACACCCGCAGATGGTCTTCGGCCAGCGCAAAGTCGCTCGCCGCCAGCGCCGCCCGCGCGCCTTCGCCGTACAGCCACGCCGGAGCGATGAACCCCGCCACCGGGCGGCCGATCGCATCCTCGATCAGCGCCTTGCCGTCGGCCATGCGCTGGGCCGCAACCGCCTCGCTCAGCCCCAGGAACTCGCCCTCGCCCGCGGTCAGGTGTTTGGCCTTGAACGCCGCCGCGCCCGAATGCTCAGCCAGATCTTTGTGATACCAGCCGTGGATGAACATCTCGACCCCCTGATCGGACCAGTCGCGCAGCCGCCGCCGGTACGCCGGCGCTTCAGCCAGCGCCGCCGTGCCCCAATGATCGGGCACCACCAGCATCGCGAATTTAGGCCCGCCGAGGATCCCACTGAGCAGTCCGGCCAACTGGTCCACCTCCCGTTCGAACCGCGGGCCGACATCATGGATCGAGGCCAGTAATATTTTGGGCAGCAGCTTGGACATGGCCCTTGCGCCTATAACGGCATTTGCTGGCTGGCGCAGTGGAAACTGCCGCCGCCCGCCAGCACTGCGTCGGCCATGATCCCGACAACGTCGCGGTCGGGGAACAATTCGGCAATCGCCGCGACCCCATCGGCGTCGTGCGGCGAGCCATAGGTCGGCACCACCACCAGCCGCGAAGTGATCGCAAAATTCATGTAACTGGCCGGTTCGATCCGGCCATTCGTTTCAACCCGGCCCGGCGATGGCACTTCGCGCACCACCACTCCGAACGCTGCGGCGCGGGCCTTGGCATCGGCATAGATCGCCGCGTTGGGATCGTTTGCCCCGGTGGCACGCGGCACCGCCAGCACGCCCGGCGCGACAAACCGCGCGAGGTTATCGACATGGCCATCGGTGTGGTCATTGATCAGGCCTTCCCCCAGCCACAGCACCCGTTCAAAGCCCAGATCGCGCGCCAGCCGCTGCTCGATGCTGGCGCGCGACAAACCAGGATTGCGGTTGGGGTTGAGCAGGCATTGTTCGGTGGTAGCGACCAGCCCGGTGCCATCACCATCGAGCGCCCCGCCTTCCAGCACCCAGTCGGCGGTCTCGACCGGTAATCCGGCTTCGCGCGCCAGCGCGGCCCCGATCGCCTGATCTCCGTCCATCAGATATTTGCCGCCCCAGCCGTTAAAGCCGAACCGCATGGCCGCATGGCGGCCATCGCGCTCGACCACCAGCGGCCCGGTATCGCGCAGCCACACGTCGCCATAGCGGCGCACTTCAAGCTTCACCTTGGCCGAACATAGTGCAGCCGCGCGCACACGGTTCGCCGCGTCACGAACCAGCAGCCGCACTTCCTGCCCGCTCTCGGCCACCGCCGAGGCGAATGCGGCGATCTGTTCCTGCGCGCGGTCAAGATAGCCCGGCCACTCTACAGCATCGTGCGGGAAGGCCACCCACAACCATTGTTGCGGATGCCATTCGGGCGGCATTCGCACGGGCACATCGTGCATCAGCTTACCTGGCTCCTGCCCGGTGCTTGTCGCGGATGCGGCGAAACTCGTCGGTCTTGTGCCAATTGGGCCAGTCGGTGGTCATCGCCAGGCTGCGGCCAAGCCGGTAATACAGCGAGATTGACTGGACCGCACCCGACCAGTCCCAGCTGGGATCGTACTGGTCGCTGGGTTGGTGATAGCGGTTCTGGACATAGTCTTCGCTGGCCGCCTGCCCGGCGGCCTGGCCGCCGTTGACCCAGTCGCTGCCGCGCCCGACATAGAACATCGGCACCCCCAGCTTGGCAAGGCTGAAGTGGTCCGAACGGTAATAGCTGCCGCGTTCCGGATGGCTTTCGGGGGTCTGGGACAGGCTCATCGCGGTCATCGCGGCCTGCAGATACCGCGTCAGGTCGCTCTTGTCGCCGCCGGTCACCGAGACATCGCGGCTCGGGCTGCCCGGGCCGACCCCGTCCATGTTGACCCCGCCGACCGTGCGCGCCAGCGGATAAACCGGGTGCTCGGCATAATAGCGCGACCCCAGCAGCCCCGATTCCTCGAGCGTCACCGCCAGGAACACCTGGCTGCGGTTCGCCGGTCCGGCCTTGGCATTGACCTCGGCCAATGACACCAGCGCGCCGACCCCGGTGGCATTGTCGATCGCGCCGTTGCAGATGTCATCGCCGGTCTTGTCAGGGGTGCAATGCCCCAGATGATCCCAATGCGCGGTGTACAGGACATATTCGTTCGGGCGCTGCTTGCCCGGCAGGATGCCGATCACATTGTGCGAGGTGGTCCGCTTGATCGCGTTGTCAAAACTCAGGCTGGCAGTGCTGCCGAGCGGCACCGCGCGGAAGCCCTTGATTTTGGCGGCAGCGGTGAGCGCCGCCAGGTCCTGCCCCGCGGCCTTGAGCACGGCTTCGGCCACCGGTTTCTGGATCCAGCCGTTGGCCTGCGTCTGGTCCATCGCGTTGTTGGCGCTGGCGACATAGTGCTGCGCCCCGGTCCAGCTCGAATTGACCACCTGCCAGCCGTACGCCGCCGGATAGGGATCATGGACGATCAGCGCGCCGGCTGCCCCTTGGCGCGCGGCTTCCTCGAACTTGTAGGTCCAGCGGCCATAATAGGTCATCCGGCGGCCCTTGAAGAGCCCGGTTTCAGTGGCGGTCTCATAATCCGGGTCGTTGACCAGGATGACCGCGATCTTGCCCGTCATGTCGATCCCGGCGTAGTCGTTCCAGCCAAGTTCAGGCGCGTTGATGCCATAGCCGACGAACACCAGCGGCGCGTCCTTGATCGCGGTGCGCGGGGTGACGCGGTAGCTGCCGACCACCAGGTCGGACCCGTAATCGAAGTGCAGCGACTGGCCCCCCACCATGACCGACAAGCCATCGGAATTCTTGGCGGTGATATCGACAACCGGTACCTCTTGCAGCCATGAGCCACGGTTGCCCGGTTGCAGCCCCGCCGCCTTGAACCGCTGGATGATGTACGTGATCGTCAGGTCTTCGGCGCGGGTGCCGGGGCCGCGGCCTTCGTACCGGTCGGACGACAGCTCTTTGGTGACATCGCGGATCGTCTCGCCGGAAATAATCGGCACGGTGATCGCTGGCACCGGGATCAGGCCCTTATGTTCGCGCGGCGCGTGCGCCGAGACGGCTACCCCCAGCATCAGCGCGGCGGCCGCCGCCAGCAGCGGAACGTGTTTAATCGAAATGGAATTCATGGCCGGGCCCACCCTTAAAGCATTGCGCAGCAACACTGGCAAACGCGGTGGCGGTGCGCAAGGCCGCATCCGACGAACGACTTCCTTGATTGCACGCGCCCCAGCGTCCATCGGGGCAGGATGACCAGCCACGACTGGACCGGAGCCATCGCGCGCGCCGCAGCGCATTCGCCGTATCTGGCGCAGGGGCTGGAGCGCCTGCCCGAACTGGCTGCGCTGCTCGCGGGCGGCGCGGGTGAGGCGGCGCTGGTCTGGGCCAAGGCCGCCGGGGCGGGAGCCGAGGCGACCGGCAGTGCGCTGCGGCGCGAGAAGCGCGCGCTGGCGCTGGCGCTGGCCATCGGCGATCTGGCGGGCGCATTTCCGCTCGACCGGGTGATGACCGAACTCAGCCAGTTTGCCGACCGCGCGCTCGATCAGGCAATCGCCGCCGCGATCGCCCAGCGGGTGCCGGGGGCCGAGCCAGCGGGGTTCCTGGCACTCGCCCTGGGCAAGCACGGCGCGGGCGAACTCAATTATTCGTCCGACATCGATCCGATCCTGCTCTACGATCCCGCGCTGCTGCCGCGCCGCGCCCGCGACGATCCGGGCGAGGCAGCGCAGGGGGCGGCGCGCGCGCTGATGGAGATCATGAGCCACGTCACCCACGAAGGCTATGTCTTCCGGGTCGACCTGCGGCTGCGCCCGGCCAGCGAGGTGACGCCCTTGGCGATCTCGCTCGAGGCGGCGCTGAGCCATTACGAAAGCTCGGCGCTGGCGTGGGAGCGCGCGGCGTTCATCCGCGCCCGCGCCTGCGCCGGCGATGTCGCGGCGGGGGAGGCATTCCTGTCCGCAATCCGGCCGTTTGTGTGGCGCAAGAGCCTGGATTTTGGCGCGATTGCCCAAATTGCCCGGCTGACCCGGCAGATCCGCGCCAACTATGCCGGACCGCCGCGTCCCGGGCCGGGGTTCGACCTCAAGAAAGGGCGCGGCGGCATCCGCGAGATCGAATTCTACGCCCAGACGCACCAGCTGATCTATGGCGGCCGCCGCCCCGAACTGCGCCTGCGCGGGACGCGCGCCAGCCTCGATGCACTGGCCGCGGCCGGGCTGATCGACCCTGCCGATGCGCTGCTGCTGGGGACCAGTTACGACCGGCTGCGCACGCTCGAACACCGCTTGCAGATGGTCGCCGACCAGCAGACGCACCGCCTGCCGGTGAATCAGACCGCGCTTGACGCGGTGGCCCGGCTCGATGGCTTGCCCGATGGCCGCGCGCTGGTGGCCGAACTGGCCGCGATCAGCGACGCGGTGGGCGCGCGCTACGATGCGCTGCTGGCGCAGCACAGCGAAGACGGCACTTCGCTCCCGCTGGCCGCGCCGCGCGGCGGGGCGTTGGTGGCCAAGCTGGCCGAGCTCGGCTTTGCCGATCCCGCCGCGCTGGCCGAGCGGATCGCCGGCTGGCGGTCGGGCAAGGTGCGGGCCTTGCGCAGTGAGGCAGCGCGCGCGGCGTTCGATGCGATCCAGGCGCCGCTGCTGGCGGCCTTTGCCGCCTCGCCCGAACCGATGCGCGCGCTGCTGCGCTGGGAACAATTGCTCGCCGGATTGCCCAGCGCGCTGGGGCTGTTTCATCTGCTCGAGGCGCGCCCGGCGCTGATCGGATTGCTCGCGCGGATCCTCGGGCTGGCCCCGCCGCTGGCCGACGCGCTGGCGCGGCGCGCCGACCTGCTCGATCCGCTGATCGATGCCAGCGCGTTCGACTTGCCCGGCCCGGTGGCCGAATTACAGGTACACTTCGCCCAGCGCGAAGCGGATGACGATTATCAAGCGGTGCTGGACCGGGTCCGCCGCCGGGTCAGCGAAGCGCGCTTTGCGCTGGGGGTGCAACTGATCGAGCACGCGCGCGACCCGCTCGCCATCGCCGCCGCCCTGAGCCGGGTGGCCGAGGCGGCGCTGGCGGTGCTGGTCGATGCGGCCAGGCGCGAATTCGAGGCCAAGCATGGCCGCGTGGCGGGCGGCGAGCTGGTGGTGCTGGGGCTTGGGCGGCTGGGCGGCGGCGCGCTGACGCATGCCTCCGATCTCGATCTGGTATTCCTGTTCACCAGCGATCACGGCGCTGAATCGGACGGCGCGCGGCCCTTGGGGGCGACGCTCTATTTCAACCGGCTGGCACAGCGGGTGATCGCCGCGCTCTCGGTCCCCACCGCCGAGGGCGCGCTGTACGAGGTCGATACCCGGCTGCGTCCCTCGGGCGCACAAGGCCCGCTGGCGGTAACCCTGGACAGTTTCGCGCGCTATCAACGCGAGAGCGCGTGGACCTGGGAACACATGGCGCTGACCCGCGCGCGGATGCTTTACGGACCGCCCGCGGCGCGCGCGGAGCTGGGCCGGATCATGACCGAAGTGCTGTCGGCGCCGCGTGATGCCGCCAAATTGCGCGCTGACGTGCGGCACATGCGGAGCGAGATGGCACGGCACAAACCGCCCCGCTCGCCGCTCGATGTAAAGCTGCTGCGCGGCGGGCTGGTCGACCTCGAATTCCTGATCCATTACCTGCAACTGCGCGATGGCTGCGCGCTGGTGCCGGCGATTGACGCCGCGCTGGCCGAGCTGGTCGCGGGCGGTTTGCTGCCGCGCGAACTGATCCGAGCGCACACCCTGCTCGCGCGTTTTCTGGTGGCTGCGCGGTTGCTTGCGCCCGATCCGCAGGAACCCCCGCTGGCCGCCCGCAGCGTCCTTGCGCGGGTCTGCGAATGCGGCAATTGGGAGGAACTGCTTGCCGGCCTGATCGCTGCGCGCGCAGCGGTCGCGGCGGTCTGGCAGCAGACCTTTGACGAAACCTTGGACCTAACCGCGGAGATTGCCTGATGTCCCACTTCCCCGGCGCGGGCGATTCGTTGCCCGCTGCGGCGCTGATCGCCCCCGATGGCAGCCCGCTTAGGCTGGTAGACTATCGCGGGCGCAAACTGGTGCTGTTCTTCTATCCCAAGGACGATACTCCCGGCTGCACGACCGAAAATCAGGACTTTTCGGCGCTGGCCGCCGATTTCGCCAAAGCCGGCACCGCGCTGCTCGGGATCAGCAAGGACCCGCCGGCCAGGCACGCCAGATTCATCGCCAAGCACGGCCTGATCGCGCCGCTCGCCAGCGACGCCCAGAGCGGCGGGCTAAGCGACGCGCTGGGGATCTGGACCGAAAAGTCGATGTATGGCCGCAGCTACATGGGCATGGTCCGCTCGACCTACCTGATTGGCAGCGACGGCCGGATCGCGCGGGTGTGGAGCCCGGTCAAGGTCAAGGGACACGCCGCCGAAGTGCTCGCCGCCGCGCGCGACTTGTGACGAGTGTTTCCGCCGCGATCCGGGCGGCGCTGGTCGAACCCGAGCCGCGCGCCAAGGTGATGCGAACCCGCGCGCTGGTGCGGGACTGGCGCCAGGGGCGGCTTGAATTTGCGTTCGATGTGGCGATGCCGGACCAGCCGGGCCGCCCCGCTCGTCCCGAACTGCTTGCGCCCGGGCAGATGCCCAAGCGCGGCAAGGGCGGTTCGGAGCGTTCGCGGATCGCGCTGTGGCATGCGCTGGCACATATCGAATTTGTCGCAATCAACCTCGCGCTCGACATGGCCGGGCGGTTTGGCGGCGCAATGGGGCGGGAATTCGTCAATGACTTCCTGCGGGTCGCGGCCGAGGAGGCGATGCATTTCGCGCTGCTCGAACGCCATCTGAATACGATGGCCAGCGCATACGGCGCGCTCCCCGCGCATGGCGGGCTGTGGGATGCCGCCCACGCCACCCGGCACGACGTGGCGGCGCGGCTGGCGGTGGTGCCGATGGTGCTCGAAGCGCGCGGGCTGGATGTTACCCCGGTCATGCTCGAACGGGTCAGGGCGAGCGGTGACGCGCGCGGCGCGGCGATCCTGAAACGAATCCTTGACGACGAAATCGGCCACGTCCGGTTCGGCACAAAGCATTTCATCGCATTGGCCACAAAACTCGGAGATTCGCCTGAGCAGCTGTGGAAAACCTTGGTTGCGCGGCACTTTAGCGGGGCCGT
This sequence comes from Novosphingobium sp., assembly GCA_031416535.1. Classification (GTDB taxonomy): domain Bacteria; phylum Pseudomonadota; class Alphaproteobacteria; order Sphingomonadales; family Sphingomonadaceae; genus Novosphingobium. Next base: position 55,782 of record JANOTT010000130.1, read on the forward strand.
TAAGCCGCCATTCAACGACTCGGCGCGTTCCAGCGCCGGTTTACCGCGCAGTTTCTACGCTGGGCTTGAATGTTAATCGCTCCCCCCGCTAGGCCTTACCTCGAGACGGCGGGGGGCTAACCGACCTTCTCGATAACAAACGCACACTGGCTGTTTAGGCCAGTGAAGCAAGGGTTCGCACGGCCGCCGCAAGGTGACCGGAAAAAAGACAAGGCTGGTTTGAGTGCTCAGTTTAACGTTTTTTGCCAAGTTTCGTGGTTTTGTCGGCGTGATCGCCGCAATTTCGGGTCTGGCTGTTGCATCGCCCGCCATGGCCAACAGTGCCGCTGCTAACGCCGATGTCACTTCGCCGTTGCGCGCCGCTCAAGCCGCCAAGCCTTCGGGCCAGGGCGGCGATGAAGATTTCCGCAAATTGTTCAACGGCTGGAAGTCGATGGATAATGGCCAGCTGGTGCTGACCCCTGCGACCAAGCTGGCCACCGCCCCTTCGGCCACGACGTATCGCCCCGTCTCGGTTTCGATCCCCTCGCGCATGCCGGTCAACGGTGCTGCGCTGACCAGCGGCTATGGCATGCGGTTTCACCCGGTGCTGGGCGGCCGCCGTCAGCACAAGGGTGTCGATCTGGCCCAGCCAATGGGCAGTCCGGTTTATGCCACCGCCGACGGCGTGGTCAGCAAGGCCGATTGGTTTTCAAGCTACGGACTGTTCATCAGCCTTGAGCATGGCGGCAATATCCAGACTCGTTACGGCCACCTGTCGCGGCTCAACGTTGCCGCCGGGCAGCCCGTCCGCAAGGGCGATCTGATCGGCTATGTCGGCTCCAGCGGCCGCTCGACCGGCCCGCACCTGCACTATGAAGTGCGGATCGCCGGGCTGGCCGTAAACCCGGTTCCATACTTGCAGGGCGGCGTGCTGATCGCCGCTGCCCCACCGGCCCCGTTCGTGATCAATGTCGGCGAGGACGACGGCGAATAAAGCATTGTATTCGGCACAGGGCGTCAAGACCCTGGCCGCTACCAGCTTTCGAGAGGATGCTGGAATAAGGCGACGGGCGACCGTCGCCTTTTTCTTGTTTGTTCCCGGCTAGCCGCGGGGTGCGGACAGGCCATCCGGCCAGTCCTAGCCTGGCCGGCCCACTCCCCCGGCCCGACCACCCATGGAATTATGCTGTTAGGGTGGTCGGGCCGGGGGAGTGGCCCGGGGGAGTGGGCCGGGGGAGTGGGCCGACCAGGCCAAGCTATTCGCGGATGCGAAAAGCGCACCCAAACAAAGATTCCATTGCACGATTTAACCGAACGGTTAACCTGTCCGCGAGCCGCCAGCAGCGCGGCCGTGGAGAGTTCTGCCATGCATCCGTCCGTTCACGCCCGCACCCATCCCGACAAACCCGCGATCGTCATGGCGGCGAGCGGTGAGACCGTATCCTATGCCGCGCTCGATCGCCGCTCGAACCAGGTTGCGCAATTGCTGCGCGCGCGCGGGATCGGGGTGGGCGATACCGTGGCGCTGTGTCTGGAAAATCACCCGTGGTTCTTCTGCCTGACCTGGGGCTTTCAGCGCGCCGGGGTCCACTTCGTTTGCATCTCGAGCCGCCTGACTGCACCCGAGGTGGCCTATATCCTGGAAGACAGCGCGGCCAAGCTGCTGTTCGGCTCGGCGTATCTGGCCCCGATCCTCGATGAGGTCGCGGCGCTCGCCCCGCAGGTGCCGCAACTGCGCTTGGGCGTGGACGCCGAACAAGCGCTCGCCGCGCTGCCCGCCACTCCGATCGCCGACGAGCGCGCCGGGGTCGACATGCTCTATTCGTCGGGCACCACCGGGCGGCCCAAGGGGGTCAAGATCCCATTGCCGGTCGATCCGGCGATCGATCAGACCAACGTGCTGGTCCAGCTGGCGATGCTGGCTTACGGGATCACCAGCGACGCCCGCTATCTGTCCCCCGCGCCGCTTTATCATGCCGCGCCGCTGCGCTGGTCGATGACCGTGCACAAGATCGGCGGGACCGTGGTGGTGATGGAGCGGTTCGATCCCGAGGCCGCGCTGGCGGCGATCGAACACTACCGGATCACCGACGGCCAGTTCGTGCCGACGCATTTTGTGCGCATGCTCAAACTGCCCGAAGCGATTCGCGCGAACTACGATGTCTCCAGCCTCAAATGCGCGATCCACGCCGCCGCGCCCTGCCCGGTGCCGATCAAGCGGGCGATGATCGAGTGGTGGGGGCCGGTGCTGTTTGAATACTACGCCGGCACCGAAGGCAACGGCTCGACCTTCATCACCAGCCACGAATGGCTCGACCACCCCGGTTCGGTCGGCAAAGCGTTGTCGGGCATTCTGCATGTCTGCGACGAAGCCGGCAACGAAGTGCCGCGCGGCACCGAGGGGCAGATTTACTTCGAGCCAACCGAAGGGATGATGCCGTTTGAATACCACAACGACCCGGTCAAGACCGCCGACAGCAAAAACCAGCACGGCTGGTCGAGCCTGGGCGACATTGGCTACCAGGACGCGGACGGTTACCTCTACCTGACCGACCGCAAGAGCTTCATGATCATCTCGGGCGGGGTCAACATCTACCCGCAGGAGATCGAGAACCTGCTGGTCACCCATCCCAAGGTGGCCGACGCGGCGGTGATCGGCGCGCCCGATCCCGACATGGGCGAGCGGGTGGTGGCGGTGGTCCAGCCGCTGGACATGGCTGATGCGGG
>JANOTT010000131.1:0-3119 GCA_031416535.1 Novosphingobium sp.
GAAACCCACGCGCATGCCGATCACCTGTCGGCGGCGCATTACCTGCGCGAGCGAACCGGGGCCCCGGTCGTGATCGGCGCGCAGATCGTCGATGTGCAGTCGATCTTTGCCAAGCTGTTCGAAGCCGATGACGTGGTGCCCGACGGCAACCAGTTCGACCGCCTCGTTGCCGAAGGCGATCGCCTGCCGCTTGGCGAGCTGGAATTCCGCGTGCTGCATACGCCGGGGCACACCCCGGCATGCGTAAGCTATCTGATCGGCGATGCGGCCTTCGTCGGCGATACCATGTTCATGCCCGACTATGGCACCGCGCGCTGCGACTTTCCCGGCGGCAGCGCGGCGACGTTGTATGGCTCGATCCGCAAGCTGCTCGCCTTGCCGCCCGAAACGCAGATTTTCGTCGGCCACGATTACCTGCCCGCAGGGCGCAGCAACTTCGCCTGGCAAAGCACTGTTGCCGAGCAGCACCGCGCCAATGTTCATGTGCATGATGGTGTCAGCGAAGCAGACTTTGTCGCCATGCGCCAGGCGCGCGATGAAACGCTGGAAGCCCCGCAACTGATCCTGCCGTCGCTGCAGGTCAATATTCGCGCCGGGCAGCTGCCGCCGCCCAGCAATGGCGGCCAGCGCTACCTGAAGTTGCCGCTCAACGCGATCTGAGCCACAGGCGCAAGCCATGACCGTGCTCTACCGCCTCGATTGCGCCGCGCCCGAAGTCGCGGCCCGGTTCGGCGCTGCTGCTGGCTCCGATCCGTGGCGTGGCGGACACATCGCCCCCGGCCAGTTCGCGCCGGTGCTGACCGCGGGGCGTGAGGCGATTGCCGGGCCGAAGCGGGGCGGGCAGCCGCTCAGGATGGTCCCGCGGCTGTGGGGCGTGCCGCCGCCGGGGATGCCGGTGGATGCGCGAGGTGGCGTGCTCAGCGTGCGCAACACCAAGAGCCCGTTCTGGATCGGCAACCTGCGCAACAGCGAGTTCCGCTGCCTGATCCCGGCGACTGCCTTCATGGAATGGGGCCATAAGGATCCCCAAACCGGCAAGCGCCGCGCGCACTGGCTCGGCTGCACCGACCAGCCGCTGTTCGCCTTTGCCGGGGTGTGGAAGGACAGCGAAGTGCCAAGCTTCGCGCTGCTGACCTGCGAGCCGAACGCAGTGCTGCGCGAGATCGGCTGTTTCTCGATGCCGGTGATCCTCCCTGCCGGGGATGCGGAGCAGGTCTGGCTGCGCGGCGAGTGGAGCCGGGCGGCGGCGCTGCTGGTGCCTTATTCGTCGTCCTTGCTCAGCGGGGGTTGAGCCGCGCGCGGAAGCCGGATGACCAGCCCAATCGGCAGATAGTCGGGATCGGCGATCCGATCCCGGTTGAGCTCGAAATACTCGGGCCAGCGCTTGGCATCGCCAAGCCGCGCCAAGGCGAGCTTGCTCAGGGTATCGCCGATGACGATGGTGTAGTCCTCCAGCAGCGGGGCGGGATCGCCGGTGCCGCCCTTCCACTGCGGCGGCTCGCGCCAGTCCCAGACAGCCAGCTCGGGCTCCAGCCGCTTAAGCGTGCCGGGGCGATAGGCCTTGCCCTCAGGCAATTGCGCCGCAGCGGTATGCCACCGGCGCAGCGCGGGGAGCGAGACCTCATCGATCCGGTCGGGCCCCGGGCGCGGTGACAGCGCGAGACGGCGCAGCCACCCCACCGGCCCGCGGTGCGTCCACGGCACCTTGCTGTCGTTTTGCAGCGCGTCGTAGGGATCAGGGCGCAGGTCGAAAGCCTTGTTGCCCGCGCCATCGCGCAAGTCGAGCCCGGCCAGCCGTGCGCCGGTGAGCACCCAGTCAAGCGCACCGTCGGATAAGCCGCGCCGGTCGCCGCCGCCGCCCACCGCGCCGTGCACCCCGGGGAACCACTGTTCCTGATAGCGTTCTTTCCATACAGGCAGCGGCGGCCCTTCGGCGCGGACGTTGCGGGAATTGTATTCAGCTACCTTGTCATGTCCGAACAGCGTGGCGCGGAAGGTCGGGCGCAGTTCGTCAAGCGCGACCGCGTGGCGCGCCGCCTTGACCTTGCTGGTCAGCACCGCGTCGTGGAACCCGTACCGGCGGTTGAACCAGCCGGAAAAGGGCACAAAATCGGGCACGCCGAGTGCGCGCACGGTGTCCCACACGCCAAGATACTTGATTTCGAGCAGCGGGGCGCAGACGGGATCGAAACCGGGGACGTTTTTCTTGCGCCAATCGCGGTCAGCGGCGCTGACGCAGACCCCAAGGCTGTTGGCGGCGCGGAATTTCAGCGCTGCGGGCAGTTCGACGCCCGATCCCGCATCGGCGGCGCGATAGAGGTCGATCGCGCGGTCGATCTGGCTGGCGCGCGCGATATCGAGGATTCCGGCGTGGCGGATGAAGCCAACAAACGAGCGGGCGGTATAGGCCCCGCGCGAAAAGCCGAACGCGAAAATCTCATCCCCCGGCTCGTAATTGAAGATCAGGAAGCGGTAGGCGTTGCGCAGAATACCCAGCATGCCGCGCCCGAACGCGCCGTCGCGCAGATGCGCCAACTTGTTGCCGCCGGTGCCGATTCCTTCGTCATAGTAAACGATCTGCGGCGTGCCGTCGTGCGCCACCGGGCGAACCATCTGCGCCAACATCGCCACATTGGTCAGGCAATCCGCCGAAAGCCGGTTCCAGGTACCGTCGAAGCAGAATACGATGCGTTTGGGCTTTCGTTCACCTGCCATATTTCACCCGTTTGATCGGTGGAGATCGAGTATTGAGGCAATACAGTAAAAATCGGCTGAGATCAAAACTCCGATAAGCGGTCAGCTGCCACCGCGGTTGCGGCTGCGCGCGATGTCCGACGGGCTTGGCGTGCGAGTCCGCTGGACATTAACCGAACGATTAAACATACTCGGCATGGCCACCAACACGGCTTAGGGAGAATTCGGCAATGGCATTGCCCAAGGTCTGCATCATCGGTGCGGGGTGCAGCGGCTTCACCACGGCCAAGCGGCTCAAGGACTACGGCATTCCGTTCGATGTGTTCGAGGCTTCGGACAACATCGGCGGCAACTGGTACTACGGCAATCCCAACGGGAAGTCGGCGTGCTATCAGAGCCTGCACATCGATACCTCGAAGTGGCGG
>JANOTT010000132.1:0-9630 GCA_031416535.1 Novosphingobium sp.
GAGCGCGGCATTGCCGCCATCCCCCCGCCGCCACGGCGAGATGACATTGCCGAAATAGCTGGTCTCGTTGGATGAGCCCATCGCGAACTGATCGAGGTTGAGCTTGCCCAGCATTCCCGCCCCGGCATCCCACAGCTTTTGCGAAACGGTCGATTCGTATTCGGGGATGAAGCCTTCAAGGATGTGGCTGGCCGCGGTGGTCTGCACGCCCTTGGTGGCGAACAGGTCTTTCATCCCGATCGGCACCCCGCCCATCAGGCCCAGTGGCTGACCGGCGGCCCGGCGCGCATCGGTGGCCTGCGCAGCTTCGAGTGCCCGTTCGGGCGTGGTGATAATAAAGGCGTTGAGCGCGCTGGCGGCGGCAACATTGGCGTTGAACGCGGTTGCCACCTCGACTGCGGAAAAATCGCCCGCAGCAACCCCGTCGCGGATCGCGGCCACGCCCAGCTCAGTCAGAGAGTTTGACGATTCTGGCACTATTCGATCACCTTGGGCACGCCGAAAAACCCGTCCATTGCCGCCGGGGCATTGGCCAGCACCGCGGCCTGCTTGCCGCCGCCGGTCAGCGGATCGGGATCGATCGCATCGGCGCGCAGCCGCAAGTGATTCGCGATCACCGCCGTCATCGGCTCGACCCCGCTGACATCGACTTCGCCGAGCTGCTCGACCCAGGCGAGGATCCCGTTCAGTTCGGGAACCATCGCCGCCAGTTCGGCCTCGCTTACCTTGATGCGGGCCAGCGCGGCGATTTTGGCCACGGTGGCGGTATCAACCGACATTGCGCTGTATCACCTTGCTGTAGGTTACTGCTTCTTGGGCTCGGGGGCCGCAGGCGCTTGGCCGGGACCACCCTGGCCGGGTCCGCCCGGGCCAGCCGCGCCCTGCTGTTGCTGCATCTGCTGCATCATCATCTGCTGCTGCTCATACTGTTCGGCGTTCATGAAGCCGAGCAACTCGATATCGAAATAGAGGTCCGAGTTGGCCGGAATCCCGCCGGGGGCCTGATCGCCGTAGCCCAGCTTGGCGGGGATCATCAGCCGATATTTGCCGCCCTTCTGCATCCGCAGCAGCGCGCGCGAAAAGCCCGGGACGATCCCGCGCAGCGCCAGCGGCCCCGATGCTTCGGGCTGGAACACCTTACGATTCTTGAGCTCGCCCTTGAGCTTGACCATCGCCACGTCGTCCATCGTCGGCGACGGACCGGTACCGGCGGTAATCGTGGTCAGTTCAATATCGGGCGGCAGGCTCGCCCACACCAGACCCGCAGCGCTCAGCGCCACGAACAGCACCCCCAGCCACAATTTGGTCAGCACACCTTTGGCGATGGGCTGCAATGGTACGCGGGTAATCTCGGTCATGGGTTTCCCTGTCTCGTCGTTCAAGGTTTGGTCAAAAACGCAAAAGGGCGCGGAATTGAACCGCGCCCTCATGGCCTAACACGCGCCGCCGTTCAAGCGGGCATGCGGCTGCTACTTGATACCGTCGCGTTCCATCCGCTTGCGGTCCATCTTGCGGGCGCGGCGCACGGCAGCGGCCTTTTCGCGGGCGCGCTTTTCCGATGGCTTTTCATAGTGACGGCGCAGCTTCATCTCGCGATAGACACCCTCGCGCTGCAGCTTTTTCTTAAGCGCGCGCAGGGCTTGCTCAACATTGTTGTCGCGGACGAGAATTTGCATAAACCGAACTACCTCACATGCAAAAAGACGAGAACCCCACGGCTATTGAGTGCGGGGGAGCACCTTTTAATCCAAAAACGCAAAACGCACCCGAATCCAACCGGAACGGGGCGAACTGGCGGGCGGCTAGCACCAACTCTCCCCCATGGCAAGCCTGCGAAAGGGCTGGCGACGGCAAATTTGCGCTGTAAGCCGCGCATTATGCGGCCAGCCGCTTCCGGCTTGCTGGACCCGCACGGCTGACCTAATGCGGCGATCGTGAACCCGCCATCTTTCCTTTCCGCATCGCTGCAAGTTGCACTGGGCGGCGCGCTTGGTGCCTGGCTGCGCTACGCCGCGGGGCTGGCGGTGAACCGCAGCCTGGGGGCCGGCGTGACGACCGTGTTTCCCTGGGCGACGTTCGGCATCAATGTGCTGGGCAGCTTTGCGATGGGGCTGCTCGCGGGTTGGCTCGCGCAGCACGGCAGCGGCGGGGAAAGCTGGCGCTGGTTGATCGGGGTCGGGCTGCTGGGCGGCTTCACAACATTTTCGGCGTTCAGCCTCGAACTCGCGCTGATGATCCAGCGCGGCGCGCTGGGCATGGCGCTGGCCTATGCCGCGCTGTCGGTACTGGCCGGGGTGCTGGCGCTGTTCGCCGGGCTGGCGCTGCTGCGGGTGGCGGCATGAGCGACACCGTCCGCCAGTTCACCATTGCCCCCGACGATGAGGGAATTCGGCTCGATCGCTGGTTCAAGCGCAATCTGCCCGAGATCGGGTTTGCCACGATCAGCCGCTGGGCGCGCACCGGGCAGATCCGGGTCGATGGCAAACGCGCCGATCCGGCTGACCGGCTGGTTGCGGGCCAAGTATTGCGCGTCCCGCCGGGCGGGGATGCCCCGGCGATCAAAGGCCAGCGCGAGCGTAAGCCGCTGACCCCCGAACAGCGCGAACTGGCGCTTGATATGGTGATCCGCACCACCCCCAGCGCGTTTGTGCTGAACAAGCCGCCGGGGCTGGCCACGCAAGGCGGCAGCGGCACGTTCGAGCATGTCGACGGGCTACTCGATGCGCTGGCGCAGGAGAGCGATCCGCGTCCGCGGCTGGTCCACCGGCTCGACAAGGATACTTCGGGCGTGCTGCTGATCGCGCGCACCCCGGGCAGCGCCGCGGCCTTTTCCAAGCATTTCTCGGGCCGGTCGGCGCGCAAGATCTATTGGGCGCTGGTGATCGGCGTGCCCGCTATCGAGGATGGACTGATCGAACTGCCGCTGGGCAAACAGCCGGGCAGCGGCGGCGAAAAGATGATGGTCGACCAGAGCGAGCACGGCCAGAGCGCGCGCACCCGCTACCGCGTGATCGACCGGGCGGGAAACCGCGCCGCCTGGGTCGAGCTGCAACCGCTGACCGGGCGCACGCACCAGCTGCGGGTCCATATGGCGGCGATCGGCCATCCGATCGTGGGCGACGGCAAATACGGCGGCCCCGACGCCTTCCTGTCGGGCACGATCAGCCGCAAGATGCACCTCCACGCCCGGCGGCTGGTGATCCCCGCGCCCGGCGGGGATACGATCGACGTGACCGCTGACCTGCCCGATCATTTCGCCGCCAGCATGGTCAACCTCGGCTTTGAAGAGAGCGACGGCGCGGTGCTGCTGGGGCCCCCGCCCGCCCCCTCCAAAGAGGTCAAGAAGGCCGAGGCCAAAGCTCACGCCAAGCAATACCGCAAGGAACGCCGGGGCGAGCGCCGTTCGCGCAGCAGCTCTGGTGAGCCCGTGCGTCCGGCCAATTCTCGCAGCGGCGCACCCGAGCGCCCGGTCAAGAGCCGGGGGCCGACCAAGGGCAAGGGTTCGCCCAAACCGGTCAAGCGCTGATGCACCCCAACGCGGCCTTTCGCCACGGTGCGCGCGACGCGGTTGGCCGCGCGCTGCTTGAGACGATGATCGATGAAATCGGCTTCGGCATGGTCTTTGCGCAAACCCCCGATGGCCCGCGCGTGGCGCATGTGCCGCTGCTGTGGACCGGCACCACAGAGCATGGGGGCGCGGTGCAATTCCACCTCGCGCGCGGCAATGCGCTGACCCGGCACCTTGATGGGATGACCGTGCTGGCAGTGATCAACGGCCCCGATGGCTATGTCAGCCCGCGCTGGTATGCCGATCCCGAGCAGGTCCCGACCTGGAATTATGTTGCGCTGGAACTGGAAGGCCGGGTCCGCAAGCTGGATGCCGCAGGTCTGCTCGCCCAGATTACTGCCTTGTCCGACCAGCACGAAGCCCGCGTTGCCGCTGGCGAACCGTGGACCATGGACAAGCTGCCCGCGGCCAAGTCGCGCGCACTGCAGGCCGCAATCGTCGGGTTCGAGCTGGAAGTGGTGGCGTGGCGCGAAACCATCAAGCTGAGCCAGAACAAGAGCGCCGAGGAGCGTGAGCGCGTGGCGAGCGGGCTGGAGGGCGCAGGCGCCGCCGGGATCGCAGCGCTGATGCGAACCCTTGCCCAATGACCGCGCGGCTGGCCCTGTTCGATTGCGACGGCACCCTGGTCGATGGCCAGGCCGGGGTCTGCAACGCGATGGAAGCCGCCTTTGCGGACGCGGGCCTGCCCGCCCCCGATCGGCATCAAGTCCGCCGGATCGTCGGACTGAGCCTGCCACAGGCGATCCGCTTGCTGGCGCCCGATACGGACGAGGAACTGCGCGGCGCGATCGACACCGCGTACCGTGCGCGGTTTCGCGCCGCACGCGAGGCGGGACTGCTGGTCGAGCCGCTGTATGACGGCATTGCCGAACTGATTGCCAACTTGTCCGCCGCCGGCTGGGTGCTGGGCGTGGCCACCGGCAAGAGCCAGCGCGGGCTGGAGCATTGCCTGGCCACGCATGGTCTGACCAAGCACTTTGCCACCTTGCAAACCGCCGATCATCATCCGTCCAAGCCGCATCCGGCAATGATCGCGGCGGCGCTGGCCGAGACCGGGATCGCTGCAAATCGAACCGTGATGATCGGCGACACCGTATTCGACATAACGATGGCCGGGGCGGCGGGGGTGCGCGCGCTGGGCGTCGACTGGGGTTATCATACCGCAGCAGAATTGCTGGATGCGGGCGCGGCAGCGGTTGCCGCGCACCCGGCGCACCTTGGGGAGTTGCTCGGATGAAACATGAAGACCAAGCCAAACAGCGCTTTCTGATCCTCAACCTGATCCGGCTATCCGGTACGGCGCTGGCGGTCGTCGGCTTGCTGATCGTGGCTGGCAAGATCGATATCCCGCGCCCGGCGGGAATCGCCTTTGCGATCTTCGGACTGCTCGAGCTTTTCCTGCTGCCGCCGTTCCTCGCGCGCAAGTGGAAGACGCCCGGCCCATGAAACGCTTCTGGACCGTGGCGACGGCAACCCCGGTGGATGCCGGATGGCAGGTGCTGCTCGATCGCCGCGCGGTCAAAACCCAGGCTGGGAGCGCGCAAGTGGTGCCCACGCCGGCGCTCGCCGCCGCGCTGGCGGATGAATGGGCCGCCCAGGGCGCGACGGTCGATCCGGCCAGCCTGCCACTGCGCGATCTCACCGATCTGGCGATCGACGTGATCGCCGCAGACCGCGCCGGGTCCACGGCCGCGCTGCTGCGCTACGCCGAAACCGATACGCTGTGCTACCGCGCCGAGCCTGAGGAAGCGCTCCACATCAGGCAGATCGAACTGTGGGAGCCGCTGCTGGTGGCGGCTGAGGCCCGCTGGCAGGTGCAGTTTGAGCGCGTCAACGGCGTGATCCACCGCCCGCAAAGCCCCGCCACGCTGGCTCGGCTTGAACGCGAGCTGGCAGCGCATGACCCCTTTACGCTCGCCGCACTGACCACGCTGAGCGCGCTCGCCGCATCGCTGACAATTGCGCTCGCCGCGCTCGAACCTGGCGCCGATGCGGCCGGTTTATGGGATGCCGCTAACCTCGAGGAAGACTGGCAAGCCGAGCTGTGGGGCACCGACGCCGAAGCTGCCGAGCGGCGCGCCCGGCGATTGGCCGCGTTCAGCGCCGCGCAGCGCTTTGCGTGGCTGGCGCGGAGCCAATCCAGTCCGCGCAGTCGACAGCAGGCTTAGGCACGTTCTTGCGCAATCGAATCAGTTCGTGGCCACCAGCCAGCATCGCGCGATCTGATCGTTCGAGGGATGCCGCAGCCAATATCCCCCACGAATGTTGTCCACCCAGACATCATCCTTTCACCACGCCGACGCATCGGGTTTGCCCGGCATATATCCAAACTGCCAAAGCAGTTCGCCAGTCGATGAAGAACCCCTTCGCCCGCGCTTGTTCCGCAGACTGCCCGTCGGCGCGCGGCTGATCGGTATGGCCCGCCGCCGTTTGCTTTCTAGCCCGTCACCCAAGCTGCGACCTGACCGGCGACATCGTTGGCTGCTTGATTGAGCGCCGGGCCGACAAATTCGGGCTTGGCCACGATGCCAGGAACGATGCTTTCAAACCGCTTGGTCATCACCGTTCCGGCTGGGCCACTGCGGATCGCTTCATAGCGCACCACCACCGAGCTGGACCGTGCGTCATAACCCATGTCGATCAACCGCCCGGCAATCCGCACTCCGACATTCGCGGCAGCTTGCGAATCTTCAAGCACCAGCACGTTGGTCTTGCCGCGCAGCGTTTCGGCCAGCAATGCCCGAAACAGCCGCGCAGGCCGCTCAACCCAAGCCGCATTCTTGACGTAAGCGACGTTGGTATCATCGATTTGCACCGGCACCCGCACCGTTGCCAACCGCTGATCGGTTTCGGGTTCCATCACCATGATTGCGGTGCGCGGATCGCCGCTGGTTACCGTGCCAGCCGGCACGGCATTCGCCGCCGTCATTGAAAACAGCGTTGGCGGCGGCTTACCGCCCAATCCCAGGCAGCCCGGCAGGGTCAGGGCGAGCGCCAGCAGCAGCGGTGTCTTGAACGTGCGCAAAGTTCGCATCGCGGGAATCCCTGTCTTGGCCGGATTGGTCATGGTTTGTAGTCGGGCAACTGCTGCCCGCCGAGCAGGCCCTTGACGCCCTGATCATTGAGCTTTTCGGTCGCCCCGCGCAGCGCCCTGGTGCTGGCGCGCAGATCGCGGATCGCGGCTTCGGCCTCGGGCAAGGTCTGCGCGCTCAGCCGCTGCGCGCCCGGTCGCAGCTCGGTGAGCAGCCCGTCGAGCTGCGCCGAGGCCTGGTTGATCGACTTAAGCGACTGGTTGGCCTGTCCGACCAGCGGCTTCATATCATCGTCCATCATCCGCTGAGCCGAACTTGCCGCAGTCTGGAAGCTGGCTAAGGCACCGCGCGCCTCGACCAGCGTACCCTGCAATTCCTGCAGGGTCCGGCGCATTTCGGGCGAGGCATCGGCCAGACCGCCGCTAAGCCGGTCGGTATTGGCCAGAATATTCTGGATCGATGCCTGGTTTTTATCGGACACCAGTTGCGTCATCCGTTCGGTCAGCGTCGCCAGCCGTTCGAGCAGCACTGGGGCACTGTTGAGTAATTCGCCGAGGCCCCCGCGCTTGGTCGGGATCACCGGCACCCCTTCGGGACAGGCCGCGCGGCGATCCTGCTTGCCGCACGCGATCAACGGCGCGTCCTTGCTCGCCCCTTCGAGCTGGATGTTCGACACACCGGTAAAGCTGCCCTGCATGGTGGCAGTGGTGCCGACGCGGATCGCGACTTCCTTGTCGACCGAAATTCGCACCCGCACGAAGCCCGCGTCCTTCTTCCACAGCTCGATCTGTTTGACCTGCCCAACCGGCACGCCCGAATAGGTTACCGACGAACCCTTGGCCAGGCCATCGACCGATTGCTTGAAGAAGATATCGAATTCGTGGCGATCCGCTTCGTTCAGCCGCGCCATCCAGACGATGGCAACCGCCAGCAGCGCCAGCAGCGCCAGCGTGACGGCCCCTACCCAGACGTGATTGGCTCTGGTTTCCATAGCCCTTCTATGCCCCTGCTTTTCTGATCTTGTCCATGGCCTTGGCCTTGGCGCGGCGTTGTGCCGATTGGGCTGCGCGGCCGCGCGGCCCGTTGAAGTATTCCTGGATCCATGGGTGATCGAGCGCCAGCAATTCTGGAATCGTCCCAACGGCGATCACCCGCTTGTCGGCCAGCACCGCCACCCGGTCGCAGATCTCGTACAGCGTATCGAGGTCATGCGTGATCAGGAACACCGTGTGGCCCAGCGTTTCCTGCAATTCGCGGGTCAGCTCGTCGAACGCCGCCGCGCCGATCGGATCGAGCCCGGCGGTTGGCTCGTCGAGGAACAGCAATTCGGGATCGAGCGCCAGCGCCCGCGCGAGGCCCGCGCGCTTGCGCATCCCGCCCGACAGTTCGGACGGATAAAGGTCGGCAGCCCCGGCCGGCAGGCCCGACAGTTTGATCTTGTACAGCGCGATTTCGCGGCGCAGTTCGTCGCCGATCTCGGGATGAAATTCCTTGAGCGGCACTTCAATATTCTCGGCCACGGTCAGCGTCGAAAACAGCGCGCCGCCCTGAAACAACACGCCCCAGCGGCTGCGCACATCGACATCGGCGGGATCGCGCTCTTCGGCGACCGCGCCGCCGAGCACCTCGATCCGCCCCTCAGCAGGCTGTTGCAGCCCGATGATCGAACGCAGCAGCACCGATTTTCCGGTGCCCGATCCGCCGACCACGCCCAGAATTTCGCCGCGCTGCACAGTCAGATCGAGATTTTCATGGACCACATGACTGCCAAAGCGGTTGGTCAGGCCTTCGATCACGATGGCCGGTTCGGCCTGGTTGTCGGGCGCGTTCATCCCCAGCCCACTTTGGTGAAGAACACCGCGAAAAAGGCATCGAGCACGATCACCGCGAAAATCGCCTGGACCACCGCGATCGTGGTCTTGAGCCCGACTTCCTCCGAATTGCCCTGCACCTGCATGCCCTGATAGCAGCCCGCGAGCGCCACAATCAGTCCGAACAGCGGGGCCTTGACCAGCCCGACCCAGATATCGTGCAGCGGCACCACTTCCTGAATCCGGCTAAGGAACGTGAAAAACGGAATGTCGAGCGCGAACATCGAGATGAACGCCCCGCCAATAATCGACATTACCGCCGCATAAAACCCCAGCAGCGGCATGATCAGCAGCGCGGCAAAGATCCGCGGCAGCACCAGCGCCTCGATCGGGGAGACCCCGATGGTGCGCATGGCATCGATCTCCTCGGTCAGCTTCATCGTGCCGATCTGCGCGGCAAAGGCCGATCCCGAGCGCCCGGCGAACATGATCGCGGTCATCAGCACGCCCAGTTCGCGCATCGACAATCGCCCGGTCAGATTGACGGTGTAGATTTCCGCTCCGAACTGCCGCAACTGCACCGCGCCCTGCTGCGCGATCACGATCCCGATCAGGAAGCTCATCAGCCCGACGATTGGCAAGGCCCCCACCCCGCTTAGCTCGATCTGGCGAATGAGCGAAGTCCAGCGGAACCGCTTTGGATGGCGCGCAAGCTGGCCGACAGCCAGAATGAGTGAGCCGAAAAAGCTCAGCAGCCTGACCGTGCCATCAGCATAATTGGTAACAAAATCGCCGACGCCCTGCATCATCCGGCCGGGCAGGGTCAGCCGGGGTTTCTCGGCCGGCGCGCTCAGCTCGGTCTGGTCAAGCAGTTTGCCAGCCTCGGAATCGCCGCGGACCGAGGAAATCAGCCGCATCGCCTGTTCGCTGCCGCCCGTAATCTCGGCCCCGCGATCTTCGGCCAGACGCACCACGGTCCACGCACCGACCGTGTCGAAATCGCTTACCTGCGCCAGATCGATCCGCGTCACCGCGGTATCGAGCGCGCGCAACCGGGTATCGATGCGGCCCACCGACGAGACCACCAAAGGCCCGCTCAGCACAATGCTGGTCGTTCCGTCCCCCCCGGTTTCGCTGGTAAAGTCAGCCCATTCGCGCATCGGTATAGTGTCTGCGGGAAAAATTCGGCCTCGGCAAGGCTGGGCAATCCACTGGGCAA
>JANOTT010000133.1:0-4228 GCA_031416535.1 Novosphingobium sp.
CCTCTTTCGACAGCGAGCCGTGGTGGATCCCGATCGGCAGCCTGTCCGCATTCGCGTCCCACAGCAGCTGAAAGATATATTCGGCGAGGAACCGGGTGTTGGTGAAGACCAGCGTGGTGCGATTGGCGGTGATCGCCTGCAGCAGCTGGGGAACCGCCCAAGCCGCGGCATGGCCGCCCCACGGGACCCGGCTCTCCTCGGGCAGCAGCACCGACACTTCGGGCGGCGCGCCGGCCTCCCCCTCAATCAGCGCCACCGCATCAAGATCGCCCCACGGAGCGAGCCAGCCGCGAAAGGCATCGGGATCGGCCAGGGTGGCCGACAGTGCCACCCGCTGCAGATCAGGAGCGAGCGCTTGCAACCGCGTCAGCGACAGCGCCAGCAGATCACCCCGCTTGGTCGGCGCAAAGGCGTGCACCTCATCGATCACCACCCGTTTGAGTCCAGCGAACAGTTCGGCCGCTTCGGGATAGGACAATAGCAGCGACAGCGATTCGGGCGTGGTCAGCAGCACATGCGGTGGCCGCACCCGCTGCCGCGCCTTGCGGGCCGACGGCGTATCGCCGCTGCGCACTTCGACCCGCATGGCGAGCCCCAGTTCTTCGGCCGGGATCAGCAGGTTGCGCTGGACATCGTGCGCCAGCGCTTTGAGTGGCGAAACGTACAGCGTGTGCAGGCCTTCGGGCGGCGGCGCATCGCCAAACCGCGAGGGACAGAAATCGGCGAGTGTCGGCAGAAACCCGGCCAGCGTCTTGCCCGCGCCAGTGTCGGCCACCAGGAGGGCGTGCCGCCCGCTCGCCGCCACCTCGAGCATCTCGCGCTGGTGCCGCCGCACCGTCCAACCGCGTACGGCAAACCAGCCGGACAATTCAGGAGGAAGCAGATCGTGCGGCATCGCGGCTACATTGGCATGTTTGTGAGCTGCTGGGCACAGGACAATTGCAGCGGGCACAGGGCAGTGCCAGACTGGCCGGCGAATGGGGGGAGCCAGCATGCCAGATCGTCCGTTGAGCCAGACCGACCCGCTTGACGATTTCACCGCACGGCAGATCACCTGCAACGGTCAGGCCAAGCTGGTCTACGTCGCGGGCAGGGGCCCCGGGGTGGTGGTGATGACCGAAATGCCGGGAATCAGCCCGCATGTCGCGCGGTTCGCGCGCTGGGTCCGCGATGCGGGCTTTACCGTCTATATGCCGCACTTGTTCGGTCAGGATGGGGCGGTACCCACTGTCTTCACCGCGATCAGCACGATCGCGCGCGGCTGCATCAGTCGAGAATTTCGAGCGCTCAGCGCAAACAAGTCCAGCCCGGTGACGCAGTGGCTGCGCGCGCTGGCGACCTTGGCGCACCGGGAATGCGGCGGCAAAGGCGTGGGCGCGATCGGCATGTGCTTCACCGGCAACTTCGCGCTGTCGATGATGCTCGAGCCGGCGGTGCTGGCCCCGATCATGGCGCAGCCCTCGCTGCCGCTGGGCAATTCGGCGGGCTTGGCGATCGATCCCGCTGAACTTAAAGCGATCAAGGCGCGGCTGGACGCGGATAACCTGACCGTGCGGGCTTACCGGTTTGAAGGAGACAGCTTCTGCAAAGCCGAACGCTTCGCCGCGTTTGCCGAGGCGCTGGGCGACCGGTTCGAGCCGCGCGTGCTGCCCGACAGCGCCGCCAATCCGCGCACCCCGATGAAGAATCCGCACAGCGTGGTGACGCTTCACCTGATCGACGAAGCTGGGCAGCCCACGGTGCAGGCGCGGGACGAGATCCTTGATTTTTTCCGGATGCGGCTGACCGGCTAGAGGCTTAATGCCCGACTGGTTCGCCGCGCTCGAGCCCCGAGGCGGCGAGCTGCGCATCGATCTGCGCCAGCAGACGGTCAAGCCCGGGCTGATCGGTGCTTTCGGCGCGCGCGACCAGCACGTCCTGGGTGTTGGAGGCGCGCAACAGCCACCAGCCATCGGGGGTCGAGACCCGCACCCCGTCGATGTCATTGACGTCGGCGGCGGTCTTACTCAGCCGCGCCCTGACCTCGTCGATCACTGCAAACTTGCGGCTCTCATCAACCTGGAAGCGCAGTTCGGGCGTATTGAACAACGCGGGCATTTCGCCGCGCAGCTGGGTCACCGATTTGCCCAGCCGCGCCGAAGCCGTGATCAGCCGGATGGCGGCGTAGAGGGCGTCATCAAACCCGTAATACTGGTGCGCAAAAAACACGTGACCGCTCATTTCGCCAGCCAGCGGCGCGCCCGTCTCCTTCATTTTGGATTTAATCAGACTGTGTCCGGTTTTCCACATAACCGGCTGTCCACCAAGTCGAGAGACTTGGTCGAATAGGGCCATCGAAGCCTTCACATCCGCGATAATCGTGGCTCCGGGCTCCATCCTGAGGAGGTCTTCGGCGTAGATCATGAGCAGCTGGTCGCCCCAGATCACCCGGCCCTGGCCGTCGATGGCGCCAATCCGGTCGCCATCGCCGTCAAAAGCAATTCCGAAATCGAGGCTTTCGCGCGCGACCAGCGCCTTCAGATCGGCCAGATTCTTTTCTTCAGTGGGATCCGGATGGTGGTTCGGAAAATTCCCGTCAACTTCGGTGAAGAGGGTGTAATGGCGGCCAGGAAGCTGTTTGACGAGCAGTTCGAGCGCGGGGCCAGCCGCGCCGTTGCCGGCGTCCCAGCCGATCGCCAGATCGGCGAGGCTGGCGGGATCAATCCCGGCCAAGCCACCCAGCAGCCGGTTCACATAAGTCCCGAGGATCTCGCGCGATTGGTGGCCGCCGCTGCCACTGGCCCAGGCGCCTTGCGCCGCGATCCGCCCGAGCTGCTGGATGTCCTCGCCAAAAAATGGCCTGCCCCGAAATACCATCTTGAAGCCATTGTAATTGGCGGGATTGTGGCTGCCAGTTATCTGAATGCCGCCGTGCACGTCCTCCATTGATGCTTCGGCATAATAAAGCATCGGGGTTGGCCCCATCCCGACCCGCACAGCGTCCAGCCCAGCATCGTTGATACCCTTGACCACCGCCGCTTCAAGCATCGGTGAGCTGATCCGGCCATCGTAGCCCACCGCCACACAGGTTCCTCCATCAGCGCCCAGCAAAGTCGCGAAGCCGCGTCCGATGGCATAAGCATCGGCTTCGCCAAGGGTTTCGCCAATAATCCCGCGGATATCATATTCGCGCAGCACGGTGGAATCGAATTGATGGCTCATGGCGTTCCTGTCTCGGTTCGATCAAGCCGCGCGAGCAGCACGTCACGCGCAGCCGTGGCAGCATGCACCGCCTCGTTGCTGCCGCCGCGATCCGGATGGACCCGGGCGAGTAAGCGGCGGTGCGCATCCGCTATGTCGGTACGCGAGGCGCTGCGATCAACCCCTAACAGGTTGCGTGCCAACGCTTCTTTTTGTGAGCGTTCGCTGTTCTGAAGAACTTGCCACGGCCATCGACCACTTACCAAGCGGCATACCACGCAGGCAAACATGGCAAAAAACAGCAGCTTGGTCATCGCGCGATCAGGGCGCTGCAGCCAACGCCAGCTCTGGCGCGCGTCCGGCAGGCAGCGGCAGTCGCAGCGCTGCAAGCAGTGCACGCAATTCCTGCCGGGCGACCAGATGGCTGGTCCCCAGTTCGCCTAACTGCCCTTTGTCCAGAAGTGTCAGCCCGGATGGAAAGAGCTCACGATAGATCACCCGCTCCGACAGTCCGCTGGCAATCCGAAAGCCAACCCGCTTAGACAGCTCGGTCAACGCCTGATCAAGCCGCCGCATATTACGAGCCTCGGTATGCTGAGTACGGTTGCGCACCACCACCCAATCCATTTCGCGCCGCTGCTGAGTGATCGTGGTCATCGCGCGCTTTTTGCGGGCTTCCCAGATCAGTTCGGCATAGAACGACAGCTTGCGGACCTTGAAGGTCTCGGCATCGACCTGCCCGATCAGGTCGAAATCGACAAAGCTGTCGTTGAGCGGGGTCACGAGCGTATCAGCCTCGGTGGCCACGTGGCGAGCAAACAAATCATCGCGCCCGGGAGTGTCAAAGATCAGAAAATCGGCACCCACGCTCAACTCGGTGACTTGCGCGTCGAGTGCGGCCAGCGTTGCCCCGGTAAACACTTCGAACCGGGCATTCGGCAGTTTAATGCTGCGACGGCGCTCGGTCTCAGCACGGTTTTCGAGATAGCGGTGCAGTGTGCGCTGGCGCGGATCAAGATCGATCGCCGCCACGCGCGCGCCTTGATAG
>JANOTT010000134.1:0-5708 GCA_031416535.1 Novosphingobium sp.
GCAGCGCCGAACCGCCCCGCCCGGCGATCAGGCTGAGCAGCGCCATCGCGGTGCCCGCGCCCAGCAGCGCGAACAGCGGCAGCAGCCACGGCGTGCCCGCCAGCCCGGTCCAGAAGCTCAATACCGCGCCCAGCGCCGCGCTCGGCGCGATCCCGAACAGCCCCGGATCGGCCAGCGGATTGCGCAGATAGCCCTGCATCGCGGCCCCCGCTGCGCCCAGCCCCGCCCCCACGATCAGCGCCAGCACCGCGCGCGGCAGCCGCAGCTCAGTAAGGATTAACGCGGCGTTGGGAACCGGGCTGGCGAACGGATCGATCCAGACCCGCCCGGCCAGCAGCGCGAGCGGAAAGGCGATGACCAGCGCGAGCAGGAGCAGGGCGGCGGGTCGGGTCATGTGGGGCCACCACCCCCAATCCCTTCCTCAAACGAGGAAGAGGCTTTCAATTCGCGCTCCTGGCTCCCCCGCCTCTGCAGAGGAGGGGGCCGGGGGGTGGTGCTCGGCGGCCAAACCCCACGCCGCACCTCGGCCAGCCGCGCCACGGTGCGCGGGATGCTCGGCCCGCCGCACCACAGCAGCGCGGGCTCAAGCGGGGCGCGCCGCGTGGCGGTCAGCCCGTGCAGGGCTGGATGCGCCAGCAACCGGTCCTCGTTGCCGCGCGCATTGCCCGCAACGAAAATCACCTGCGGCGGCTGCGCCAGCAGATCCTCGAGCGGCAGCAGGTCGGCCTGGCGCAGTCCGCGCGCAGCCGCCAGATTGCTGAACCCGGTGCGTGCGAGCAGCTCGGAAATCAGCGCGCCCGGGCCCGCCACCATCCCGCCCGATTGCCACACAATCGCGGGAACCGCTGCGCCCGGCGGCGGGGCGGCCAGCGCCAGCGCCCGGTCGATCCGCGCGTTAAGCGCTGCACCGCGCGCCGGATGCCCGGCCAGCGCGGCGATTGCGCGCACCTGCGCCTGGCTATCGGCCACCGTATTGGCCGCACCGAACGCGGAGAAGCGCAGCCCCATCCGCTCCATCGCGTGCACACTGGCAGGCGGGGTGAAAGTGCTGCCGATCACCAGATCGGGGTGCAGCGCCGCCAGTTCCTCAACGCTCCCGCTGACGCTGGGAAAGCGCCGTGCTACGCCCACGTCCATCGAGCTGGCGGCGGGGTCGCTGCTGTAGTGCGACAGTCCCGCGATTTGCTGCGGATCGGCGACCTCGGCCAGGATCGCATCGGTGCAGGGGTTGAGGCTGACGATGCTGGGATGCGCCGCCTCGCGCGCCGGGGCGGCGGTGCAGGACGCGAGGAGGAGGAGGAGCGATGCGCCGATAGCGGCTCCCCCCTTGGGGGAGGTGGCAGCGCGAAGCGCTGACGGAGGGGGCCTATCAGCGCGATTTTCCCCCTCCGGCCCGCCTGCGGCGGCCCATCTCCCCCAGTGGGTGAATCTCTTGAAGTGAATTACCACCTAACCCGCACCCCGCCATAGGCCGAACGGCCATAGGTGCCGTATCCCGCGACCGTCTGATACTGCGCGTCGGTGATATTCTCGACCCGGCCATACAGCTCCAGATGTTCACCCAGCGGCACCGACGCGCGCAGCGTCAGCAGCCCGTAACCATCAAGCGCGGTGAAGTTGCCGCGATCATCGAAGCTATCGCCGACCATCCGCAGGTCCGCGCCGAGCGTCAGACCGCTCAGCGGCGTTTGCCAATCGAACGACAGGTTTGCCATCTGCTGCGGCCGCCTGGCGAGCTGCTTGCCGGTGACGGTATTGGTGGCGGTCAGGTACGTATAAGTCGCCGAGACTTTGAACTGCTCCGTCACCGCTGCACCGCCTTCCAGCTCGATCCCCTCGGCCCGGGCGCGGCTGACGTTGAAGTATCCCGCCGGAAAAACGTAGTCGATCAGGTTGCTGCTATCGCGGCGGAACAACGTTACCGCAAAGTGCCCCCCGCCATTGCGCTGGCCGTTTTCCAGCCCAGCATCGAACGCCGCGCTGGTTTCAGGATTGAGCGCCACGTTGCCGCCAAAGCCGTACAGCTGGCTGAGCGTCGGGGCCTTGAACCCCTGCCCCCACGATGCCTTGACCCGCCAGTTTCCGCCGACTCTGAACGTGCCATTGGCACCCAAGGTGGTGTGGCTGCCAAAGCGGTCATGGTCATCGATCCGGGCGCCAGCCGTCAGGTTGAGCCGCGCGCCATGGTAGCCCAGCAAAGCATGAGCGCCGACAATCCGCGCGGTCTGGCGCGGATCAAAGGTGGTCGAGAACCGCGACCAATCAGCATCGCCGCCGAAATCGAGCGTCCACTGATCGGTTAAATCGGCGCGGCCGGTGATGTCAGCATGGACCGAGCGACCAGCGGTTTCGAAGCTGGGCGCGGTGCCATAGGTCGGGTCGTAGTAGGCCCGCCGAGTGTCGGACAGCGCCACGCCCGCGCCCAATTGAAGCGCGCTCGACTGGTATTCCAGCCCGACCCGGCCCGAGCCTTGCCGGGTGGTCTGGTATTCGGGGGTGTCGCCAAAATTGTAGAACGGCGGGGCATAACCATCGAAATCGATCTTGCTGTCGGCATAGCGGCCAGCGGCCACGACCTTCAAACTATTGCTCAGATCAAACGTGCCGCGTCCACCGACGTGCCACTGGCGGAACGGATCGGCTTCGCTGCCGCCAGCGAAGGCCGAAATGCCATCGGTGCGGGAATAGCCGCCATTCAACCCCAATGCATAGCGGTCACCTGCAAGGCCCAGCCCAGCATTGGCGTCGAGCGCACTGTTCGCGCCGTATTCCAGGCTGGCGCGCGCGCCGGGCCGGGTATCGCTGGTCAGCGCCAGCACCCCGCCAATCGCGTCCGAGCCCCAGGCGAGGCTGTTCGATCCGCGCAGCAATTCAACGCGCCCGATCCCGCCGCTCATCAAGGTGCCAAGGTCAGACCCGCCCGAAGGCGCGGCGATATCTTCGACGCGAATACCGTCGATGGTGACCAGCAATTGCTCCGAATTAGCCCCGCGCACAAACAGGCTGGTCTGGCTGCCGAGCCCGCCGCTGCGGGCATAGCTGACGCCGGGCAAGCGTTCGAGCGCGCGGGTCAGGTCGGGGCCTTGGACCGCTTCGAGCTCTTTGGCATTGATCACGCTGATCGATTGGCCCGACTGGAGCAGCGGAACTTTGCTCCCCGTCGCCACCACGACGATGCTGTCCGGATCGATGCTGTCCGGATCGATCCTCGCATCCGCGACAACGACCTCGTTGTCGCCAGCCTGCGCCCAGGCAGGGGCAGCGACGGCCAGCGAACAACTCAACAATAACAGATATTTCACGCAGCATTCTCCAGCTTGAACGAATGCCGTTCAAGGCGGAGGGCCCGGGCGGGATTGCCCAGGTCCAAGCTGCATTCCGGTACACCCCGCCCGGCGCGGAACGACGGTCATCGGCAGGTCTCCTGGCTCCCGGATCAATGCCTGCGCTCACCTTCCCAGCTGTTCAGCCAGTGGTCTATCGAGCGCAAACTACCCGGTCACAGTTGCGGGGGCAGCGGGGGCATTGAACCCCCTTCCCTTTTCAGCCTGCGTTTTCATCCCGCTCACGCGGGCGTTGGGCGCAGACAACCAATGACACGCCGCTGCCTCTAGCCGCGTGGTTCCCGCAGCGCAAGTTGGGCCAATCTTAACCGCTACACACTAAGCGCGGGGTCTGTCCCGCTGCGGCACGGCGCGAATTGCCCGCTGGCGCGGCAGGCACCTTCGCCGATACGCGCGGAGGCGCGACACTGCCGAGCGAGAACCAATGAGCCAGTTGCCTGCCCTGCCCTATGAACCTCGGCCGCGCGATTTCGCGCTGCGGCTGCGGCGCAGTGCGGTGCCGACTCTGGGCGGGCGGCAGGCCCGGCGGCATCGCGGACGGCGGCTGCTGGTGCTGCTCGCGGCGTTTGCGGTGCCCGCGCTGGCCGCGCCCTCACCGTGGCAGGCGCCGTGGTCAGCGTTCAGCATTGGCAATGCCGGCGATGCGCAGCTCAGCGTCGAGCCGATGCCGTTCGAGCAATCCGGCGCCAGCTTTCCCGGTTCGGCCTTCTATTACATCGCGCCCACCGAACAGCTGCCGGGCGATTACGCCGGGGCCAGCAGCAACGCCGCCGGAGCAGAAGCCGGGGCAGGCTTGCTCGATTTTGCCAGCGGCCCGATTGCGCGCGCCATGCGGCTGGGCAATTCGGGGATCGATCGGACCCGCGCGCTCGAATGCCTGACCGCAGCAATCTATTACGAAGCCGCGTCCGAGCCCGATCAGGGCCAGCGCGCGGTGGCGCAAGTGGTGCTTAACCGGGTGGCGCATCCCAGCTATCCGGGGACCGTGTGCGGCGTGGTCTATCAGGGCAGCGAGCGCAGCACCGGGTGCCAGTTCAGTTTTACCTGCGATGGGTCGCTGGCGCGTGTCCCCAGCCGGTTCTTCTGGAGCCGCGCGCGCGCTGTCGCGGCCTCGGCGCTGTCGGGCTTGGTCGAGCCCAGCGTGGGCCTTGCCACGCATTACCACACCAATGCGGTGCATCCCTATTGGGCGCCCAGCCTGCACTTCCTCACCACCATCGGCGCGCACCGGTTTTACAGCCTGATGGGCCGCGCGGGTGCCAGCGGCACTTTCCGCTTTGCTTATCTGGGCGGTGAGCCGTTGGCCGCGCCGCACCCGCGCAGCGCCGCCGCCGACAAACTGCCCGATCCGGCGCTCGATCCGCTGGCGCTGCAACGCGCTTACGCGGCCGGGTTCAAGACCGCGCAGGGCGGCGGCGCGTTGCCCGCTGGCGAAAGCAATGCGGCCCCGGCCCAGCCCGCGCCGCGCTATTCAGCCGAAGTGCAAGGCCGCGGCGGCGACCGGCAATACAGCGGCGACAAGTTGCCCGGAACCCACGGGGTCAAGCCCGAGTACGAGGCTTCGGGCAACTGGATCGCGCAACCGGCCGGCTGATGCGGCCAGTTGCAATTGGTAAACACCTAGCAACCATAGCGCAGAACCAAGCCTTAGCAGGCGCTTGGCTATAGCGGCGTCAACACCAACAAGTCGCAGGCCCCCGATTATGACCATCCGCTATGCCGCTGCCCGCCCCGCCGCTGCGCCGCTAACCCTGACCCGCGCCGCGCTCGGCCGGATCAGCCGTGCCCCGGCCAATGACAACGGTGACGCCCCGCTGCGCGATCAGGTGCTGCGCGCTGCGCTGCTGCATTTTGCCGAACATGGGCTGCGCGCCGCCGAGGATGCCGGGAACCGCGCCGCAGCGGCGTACCAATCCGGCAACCCAGCCGATTACGGCCATTGGCTCGAAATCTGCCGCGCGCTCGATGCGCGGCGCGCGCGCGTGCTGGCCAATCGGCTGGTCCGCCGCCGGCGATAAGCCCCATGCAGCAAGCGACCCAAACGTCTTGTTGCAACTGCGAACTATTATCACAAATATTGCCTGACTGCGGGACTTTACCGCCTTGCAATCGCGCTTTCACCGGCTTAGGGCCAAGGCTGTTCATCGGGCGGCCCTTGCTCCTCGCGGGATTGACGGGCCTTACCTGACGCTGTTTGCCGATCCCGCCTTCGTGGAAGGACACCGTCGTAATCATGTCTCGCAAGAAGATCGCGCTCATCGGCGCCGGTAATATCGGCGGCACGCTGGCGCACCTCGCCGCGCAAAAGGAACTGGGCGATATTGTCCTGTTCGATGTGGTCGAAGGCGTACCGCAGGGCAAGGC
>JANOTT010000135.1:0-8840 GCA_031416535.1 Novosphingobium sp.
CTCGTCCATATGTCGCCCGATCACGGCGAGGACGATTTTGCGCTGTGCAAGGCCAATGGGATCGAGCCGGTGTTCGCGGTCGAAGCCGATGGCAAGTACCGCGCCGACTGGGCATGGCTGGGCGGGCAAGGCTCGGTCATCAACGCCAAGTTCAACGCGCCGGATGGCCCGATTTGCGAAGACCTCAAGTCGGCTGGAGGTTTGCTTGCGGCATCGGCCGATTACAAACATTCGTACCCGCATTCATGGCGTTCGAAGGCCAAGGTAATCTATCGCTGCACGCCGCAGTGGTTTGTGCCGATGGATACTCCGGTCGCGCTGCCGCATGCCAAAACCCGCGCCGAAAAGGGCTGGGAGAACGAGGGCGGCGCGGTGCTGCACGACACCGCGACGCTGCGCCAGATCGCGATGCAGGCCATCGCCGAAACGCGGTTCGTGCCCGAAAAGGGCCGCAACCGGCTCGGCTCGATGGTCGAGGGGCGGCCCGACTGGGTGCTCAGCCGCCAGCGCGCCTGGGGCGTGCCGATCACGCTGTTCGTCAAGCTGGGGACCAACCAGTACCTTGACGATCCCGCGGTCAACGCGCGGATCGTGGCGGCGGTCAAAGCGGGCGGCGTCGATGCGTGGAGCGATAGCCGCGCGCAGGAATACCTCGGCAGCGACTACCGCGCCGACGATTACGAGCGCGTCACCGACATTCTGGATGTGTGGTTCGATTCGGGCTGCACCCACGCCTATGTGCTCGCAAGCGGGCGCTGGCCGGACCTGATGCGGCCCGCAGGCTATGTGGGTCCGCTGGCTGACATTTACCTTGAAGGCAGCGATCAGCATCGCGGCTGGTTCCAGTCCAGCTTGCTGGAAAGCTGCGCCACGCGCGGGCAAGCGCCCTACAAAACGGTGCTGACGCACGGCTTCACGATGGACGCCAAGGGCCTGAAAATGTCCAAGTCGCTCGGCAACACCACCGATCCGCTCAAGGTGATGGAAGTCTACGGCGCCGATATTATCCGGCTGTGGGCGCTGTCGGTCGATTTTACCGAAGATCACCGGATCGGCGATGAAATCCTGAGGGGCGTGTCGGACCAGTACCGCAAACTGCGCAATACGTTCCGGTATCTGCTGGGCGCGCTGGAGGGGTTCAGCGAGGGCGAGCGGGTCGAGGCCTCGGCGATGCCCGAGCTGGAACGCTACATGCTCGCGCTGCTGGCCAAGCTGGATGCGACGCTGCGGCAGGCCGTCGATGATTTCGACTTCAACACCTACGTCCGCGCGCTGACTGATTTCTGCAACGAAGATTTGAGCGCGTTCTTCTTCGATATCCGCAAGGATTCGCTGTACTGCGATGCGGCGGATGCTCCGAAGCGGATGGCGTATCGCACGGTGCTCGATACGCTGTTCCATGCGCTGGTCCGCTACGCCGCGCCGGTGCTGGTGTTTACGAGCGAAGAGGTGTGGGGGACGCGGTTTCCGGATGCGGGGTCGGTGCATTTGCTGGAGTGGCCGGAAGTGCCGGAGAGTAGTGTCGATCTTGATCGCTGGGCCGCCCTACGTGAGTGGCGTGCAAAGGTCAGTGAAGCAATCGAGCCTCTCCGCCGTGAAAAGATCTTAGGTTCCAGTCTCGAAGCCAATGTTCAATTGTTCGCACCCGAGACGCTTTCGGAGCGTTTCGCTGGACTCGACTTGAGCGAACTGTTCATCTCGGCAAGCGTGCTGGTCGATGCAAAGCATAATGACGCTTCTGAAGCTTTAGCCCACCGCACCACCCACCACAAATGCGGCCGCTGCTGGCGGCACTTGCCCGAGGTGACCGAGGACGGTGCGCTTTGTTCACGTTGCGATCAGGTGGTGAGCGGCATGGACGGCGCCGCATGACCACGCTCTCGCGCAACCGCCTGCTGGGCCTCGGCCTGGCCGCGCTGATCTTTATCGCCGATCAGGCGCTGAAGTGGTACGTCACCGGCCCGCTGGCGTTACGCGAAGTGGGCGACCAGATCGTGATCAATCCGATCTTCAACCTGACCCGCACCAACAACTATGGCGTGTCGCTGGGCATGCTGACCGCGCGGTCGATGGAGATGCGCTGGCTGCTGGTGGCCATGACCTCGGCAATCGCGCTGGTGGTGCTGGTGTGGCTGCTGCGTGAGCGCAAGCTGGGCGACCTCGTCCCGCTGGGCATGGTGCTGGGCGGCGCGCTGGGCAATATCCGCGATCGCTTTAACCTGGGCTATGTCATCGACTATGCCGACCTGCATTTTGGCGGCTTCCAACCCTTTCTGGTGTTCAACCTGGCCGATGCCGCGATCACCATCGGGGTGGTTATTATCCTTGCCCGCAGCTTCCTTATCCGCGAAAAGCGCGGCGATGAAGCGGGCGCTCCCGCTACGGAGATTTGATCATGCGTAAGACCACCGGTGTATTGCTCGTATCGGCCGCGGCCATGCTGCTCGCAGGGTGCGGCGGCGGCGGGCTGTTCAACCGCTCGCGCCCCGATGAATTTGCCGTGCAGCGCCAGGCGCCGCTGGTGGTGCCGCCCGATTTCGCGCTGGCTCCGCCCACCCCCGGCGCGCCGCGGCCAGCCGACAGCAGCACCGCGCAGCAGGCGCAGACCGCGCTGTTCGGCAGCCCGCAGCCGCGCTCGGCGGTCGAAACCACAGTCGTCAACAAGGCCGGGCAAGCCGCTCCGTCGATTCGCTCGACCGTGGGCGATCCCTTGACCCAGACCGTCGATGAAGGCGCGCTCGTGCGCGATATCGTCGGCGCTCCCGAAGGCGATGGCCGCGAAGCGACCACCACTACCGGCGGCTGAGCTTTCGAACTTTAGCCAATTCCCAGAGGGTCCGCCGCATGGCGGGCCCTTTTTGGTGGCACGCTACGCGGGCGGTTTGGGCTTTGCCGCACCGGCCGCGCTGACCAGCAGCTTGTCGATCTTGCGCCCGTCCATGTCGATCACTTCGAAGCGCCAGTCCTGCTCGGTGAAATGTTCGCCCTCATGCGGCAGCCGCTTGAGCACCGACAGCGCAAAGCCCGCCGCAGTCGCGTAGTCGCGGTCGTCGGGCAGTTCGAGCCCGAGCCGGTCGATCAGCGCGTCGACCGGCAGCGCGCCGGCCATCAGCAGCGAGCCATCGTCACGCACGATCAGCAGCGGGGCGTCGCCCTCGTCCTGATAGCTGGCGAAATTGCCGACAATCGCGGAGAGCAAATCGGCTGGGGTAACCACGCCTTCGAGATGGCCGTATTCGTCATGGACCAGCGCCATCGCCACGCCCGATTGCTGCAGGATCCGCAGCGCGTCCATCGCATCGAGCTGATCGGGGATGATCTCGGCCTTGCGCATCAGCTTGGCCAGGCTGACCTTGCGCCCGGCCAGCAGCACCGCGAGCACATCCTTGACCTTGACCACCCCGACGATGTTGTCGGGGCTGCCATCGGCCACCGGCAGCAGCGAATGCGGGCTATCCTTGATCGCGGCGCGGACCTCGTCCTCGCTGGCCCTGCGGTCGATCGTGTCGAGTTCGATCCTGGGCGTCATCACCTCGCGCACCGGGCGGTCGGCCAGCCGCATGATTCCGGTCATGATCTGCCGCTCGTCTTCCTCGATCGCGCCCGAGCGCGTGGCCTCGGCGAAGATCATCTGCAATTCTTCGGCGCTGAGCGCGTGGTCGCCCTTGTGGCTGACCCCGAGCAGGCGCAGCAGCACGGCCGACGAGCGATCGAGCAGCCAGACCATCGGCGCGGTGATTCGGCTCATCATCTTCATCGCCGGAGCGGCCACGATCGCGATCGGTACCGCCGCGCGCAAGGCCATCTGCTTGGGCACCAGTTCGCCCACCACCAGGCTGAAATAGGTGGTCAGCGCGATCGCGATGGCAAATCCCGATTGCGGCGCCCAGTCAGCCGGGACGCCCAGCAGCATCAGCCGCTCGCCGATCGGGCCGCCCAGCGCCGCGCCCGAAAACGCGCCGGCGATGATTCCGACCAGCGTGATCCCGATTTGTGCAGTGGACAGCAGCTTGCCCGGATCGGCGGCGAGCGCCAGCGCCACCCTGGCCCCGCTGCTGCCGCGTTCGGCGGCCACACGCAGCCGCGCGGGCCGCGCCGAGACAATCGCCAGTTCGGACATGGCGAACACGCCGTTGAGCAAAATCAGGCCGGCGATAACCAGCACATCGGACCAAGGAAACGGATTCACGTTTCAATCGTTAGCAGTAATGTAGGCGCACGCGAAGTGCGGCTTTTGGTCGAGCCATATGTTTGGTTGAAACCACCGGGTGCACCGCGCGTCCACATCGCGGGCGGTCGCCGTATGTCAATTGATGGATTGGAAAAGGGGAATACCCATGATTAAATCGCGTTGGATGATCTCGGCCGTTGTGGCCGGAACCTTGATGACCACATCGGCCTGTGTGACCGATCCCAACACCGGTGAAAGGAAAGTTTCGCGCACCGCCATCGGCGGCGTCGGCGGTGTCCTGGTCGGCGGCCTGCTGGGCGGGTTGATCGGCGGCAAGACCGGCCGAATCGTCGGCGCTGGTATCGGCGGCGTGGCTGGCGGCGTGGTCGGCTATAAAATGGACCAGCAGATCAAGACGCTCCGCGAACAGACCGCGGGTTCGGGTGTCGACGTTACCGAAACCGATGGCGGCCGGGCGATTCTGGTCAATCTGCCCGACGGCGTCACCTTCGACGTGGGCAGCGCCTCGCTTCGGCCCGCGTTCCGCGCCACGCTCGACAGGGTGGCGACCAGCATGATGGAATATCCTGACAGCTTGATCGACGTTTATGGCCACACCGATTCGACTGGCAGCGATGTGTTCAATCAGCGCCTGTCCGAGCAGCGCGCGGCGACGGTGATGAACTACCTGATCTCGCGCGGGGTGCCCGCAGCGCGGCTGCGCAGCCAGGGCTTTGGCGAGACCATGCCGGTCGCCTCGAACGACACAACCGATGGCCGCGCGCGCAACCGCCGGGTCGAGATCAAGATCGTGCCGATCACGCAGGATGATGTGGCCGCAGCGCGCTCGGGTAACTAACCCGGCCGCCGAATGCTTAAACATTCAGGGCTCGCCGCAAGGCGGGCCCTGAATGTTATGCCACCGTTGGTTAAAGTTCAGACAACTCACGCGCCCGCGCAGCGAGACGGTCAACCGCCGCGCCGTGGATCGCCGGCGCGCAGACCAGCACCCCGAACGCGCGCGGATCAAGCTTGTTGAAGCCCAGCGGCTGGCCAAAGGCATCGGTTACCGCCGCCCCCGCCTCGCGCGCGATCAGCGTGGCCGCGCCGACATCCCATTCATAACCCCAGCGCAGGGTCGCGAGCAGATCGGCCTCGTCGGCGGCGACCATCGCGATCCGCAGCGCAATCGAATTGGGCTGATCAACCAGCGTCAGGTCCATATCGGCTTTGGGCAGGGCGTGCGCCGGCACCCGTGCTCCCGCCAACGCGGTGCGCGCTGAAGCGGCCAGCGGCACGCCATTGCGCCAGGCCCCGCGCCCGGCCTCGGCCGACCAGAATTCACCGCGCGCCGGGGCATCGAGGATCCCCAGCAGCGGCCGTCCGGCGCTGACCAGCGCAACCGACACCGACCAGCCGGGCCGCCCGCGAATGAAATCGCGGGTGCCGTCGATCGGGTCGACCAGCCAGATCAGGTCAGCCGCCAACCGCTCGGGCGCATCGATGGTTTCTTCGGACAGCCAGCCTGCTGATGGCAGCAGCGCGCCCAGTTGCTGCTTGAGGAACTGGTCCACTTCCAGATCGGCCACGCTGACCGGATCGCCCGGCAGCTTGTCCCAGCTATCGAGCGCATGGCCGTGGCCGGGCCAGCGGCTCATCGCGATCTGCCCGGCTTGGCGCACGATCGCTTCGAGGCGGGCGCGGTCGATCAAGCGCGCGCCGGGCGGTGCAACTGCAGCGGGGTTGAGAGGGGTTCGCAAGTAGCGTTCATAATTCTACCCTAGACCGCGCCGCCGGGGCTTTTCAAGCCCGCGCCGCTGTGCTTAGGCGGCGCATCGCCGGGGCTTCCAGCGCCCGCCGCGCAACACAAAGCGAAACCTGTATGAACATCCACGAATACCAGGCCAAGGAACTGCTCGCCAAGTTCGGCATCGGCATTCCCAGGGGCATCGCCGCGCTAACCGTGGCGCAAGCGGTTGACGCCGCCAGGCAGCTCCCCGGTCCGCTCTATGTGGTCAAGGCGCAGATCCACGCCGGCGGCCGCGGCAAGGGCAAGTTCAAGGAACTCGGCGCAGAGGCCAAGGGCGGCGTACGGCTCGCCCGGTCGATCGAGGACGTCGAGGCTGCGGCCAAGGAGATGCTCGGCAACACGCTGGTCACGATCCAGACCGGCGAGGCCGGCAAGCAGGTCAATCGGCTGTACATCACCGACGGGGTCGACATCGGCAAGGAATACTACCTGTCGATGCTGGTCGACCGCGCCAGCGGCCGAATCGCGATGATTGCCAGCACCGAAGGCGGGGTCAGCATCGAGGATGTAGCGCATGAAACGCCTGAAAAGATCGCCACGATCACGATCGATCCCGCGCAGGGGTTCATGCCGCACCACGGGCGCGCGCTGGCATTCGGGCTTAAGCTAAAGGGCGATCTGGCCAAGCAGGCGGGCGTGCTGGGCAAGCAATTGTACGACGCCTTCATCGCGCTCGACTGCGCGATGATCGAGATCAATCCGCTGGCCGATTGCGGCGGCCAGCTGCTGGTGCTCGACACCAAGATGAGCTTCGATGCGAACGCGCTCTATCGCCACCCCGATATCATGGCCTTGCGCGATGAGAGCGAGGAGGACCCGATGGAGATCGAAGCCTCGAAGCACGACCTGGCCTATATCAAGCTCGATGGCGATATCGGCTGCATGGTCAACGGCGCCGGCCTGGCCATGGCGACGATGGACATTATCAAGCTCAATGGCATGTTCCCCGCCAACTTCCTCGATGTCGGCGGCGGCGCAAGCAAGGAAAAGGTTACCGCCGCGTTCAAGATCATCCTGTCCGATCCGGCGGTGAAGGGCATTCTGGTCAATATCTTCGGCGGGATCATGAAGTGCGACATCATCGCCGATGGGATCGTTGCAGCGGCCAAGGAGGTAAACCTGTCGGTGCCCCTGGTGGTCCGGCTCGAAGGCACCAACGTGGCCCAAGGTAAGGCGATCCTCGAGAACTCGGGGCTGCCCATTGTGTCGGCCAGCGACTTGGGCGATGCGGCGGCAAAGATCGTCGCGGAAGTGAAGAAGGTGGCGTAAGATTGGCGGCAGTTGACGTTTCCGTAAACGTAAACTAAGCGCCTCGGTGTATCCCATAGGAAAAGGCCTGAACCGCATGAAAGCCCTGGTCTGCGTGAAGCGCGTGATCGATTATAACGTGAAGCCGCGGGTCAAATCCGACGGCACCGGCGTCGATCTTGCCAATGTTAAAATGAGCATGAACCCGTTCGACGAGATCGCGGTCGAAGAAGCCATCCGCCTCAAGGAAAAGGGCGTGGTTACCGAGATCGTGGTGCTTTCGGTCGGACCGGCCAAGGCGGCCGAAACGCTGCGCACCGCGCTCGCCATGGGCGCTGACCGGGCGGTGCTGGTGCAAGTCGATGACGGCGTCGAGGTCGAACCGCTGGCGGTCGCCAAGCTGATCAAGGCCGTCGCCGATGAAGAGGCCCCCGGGCTGATCATCACCGGCAAGCAAGCGATCGACGACGATGCGAACCAGGTCGGCCAGATGGTGGCCGCGCTGATGGGCCGCCCGCAAGGCACCTTCGCCAACGAGATCACGGTCGAAGGCGATGCCGTCGTGGTCAAGCGCGAGGTCGATGGCGGGCTCGAGACGGTCAAGCTGACCCTGCCCGCGATTGTTACCACCGATCTTCGCCTCAACGTGCCGCGCTACGCCTCGCTGCCCAACATCATGAAGGCCAAGGCCAAGCCGCTCGCGATCAAGGCCCCGGCCGATTACGGCGTGGACATTGCGCCGCGGCTCAAGACGCTGAAGGTTGGCGAGCCGCCGCTGCGGGTGGCCGGGATCAAGGTCGCCGATGTCGATGCATTGGTGGCCAAACTCAAGGAACTGGGAGTCGGCGCATGAAGACGCTCGTTTGGGTCGAACACGATAATGCTGCGGTCAAGGATGCCACGCTGGCAGTGGTTACTGCCGCAGCGCAGCTGGGCGAAGTCCACCTGCTGGTCGCCGGATCGGGCTGCCGGGCCGTGGCTGATGACGCCGCCAAAATCGCCGGGGTGGGCAAGGTCCATCTGGCCGACGACGCGGCCTATGCCCATGCGCTGGCCGAAAACGTCGCGCCGCTGGTGGCCAGCCTGATGAGCCACCACGATGCGTTCCTCGCGCCAGCCACCACCACCGGCAAGAATGTCGCTCCGCGCGTCGCCGCGCTGCTCGATGTGATGCAGATCTCGGATATCCTGTCGGTCGAAGGCCCCAAGACCTTCACCCGCCCGATCTATGCCGGCAACGCGATTGCCACGGTCGAAAGCACCGACGCCAAGCTGGTGATCACGGTGCGCGGCACCGCCTTCGCCAAGGCTGCGGCCAGCGGCGGTTCGGGCACGGTCGAAGCCGTGGCGAGCACCGGCGACTCTGGCACCAGCACGTTCGTCGGCTCGGAAATCGCCAAAAGCGAACGCCCCGAGCTGACCAGCGCCAAGATCATCGTCTCGGGCGGCCGCGCGCTGAAAGACGCCGACACGTTCAAGAGCCTGATCTTTCCGCTCGCCGACAAGCTCGGTGCGGCGGTTGGCGCGAGCCGCGCGGCGGTCGATGCGGGCTATGTGCCGAACGATTACCAGGTCGGTCAGACCGGCAAGATCGTCGCTCCGGCGGTGTAC
>JANOTT010000136.1:0-4336 GCA_031416535.1 Novosphingobium sp.
GGCGGCCAGGTCGTGCGGCTGGCCGAAGGCGATATGAACCGCGCCACGGTTTATGGCGACGATCCCGCCGCGCAGGCCAGGCTGTTTGCCGAGGCCGGATCGCAATATCTCCACGTGGTCGATCTTGATGGATCGTTCGCCGGGCGGGCCGAAAACCGCGATGCGGTCGACGCCATCATCGAGGTGTTCCCCGGGCATATCCAGCTCGGCGGCGGAATTCGCGATGCCAAGGCGGTCGAAGGCTGGTTCAACGTCGGGGTTGCCCGCGTGGTGATGGGCACTGCCGCCTTGAAAGACCCGCAGTTCGTGCGGGACATGGCGCGCGATTGGCCGGGCGGGATCGTGGTTGCGGTCGATGCCAAAGACGGCATGGTCGCCACCGAAGGCTGGGCGCAAGTGTCCGACGTGCCGGTGGCTGACATGGCGCGGCGGTTCGAGGATGCCGGGGTGGCGAGCCTGCTGTTCACCGACATCGGCCGCGACGGGATGCTCAAGGGCTGCAACATTCAGGCCACGCTCGATCTGGCGCGATGCACCGAGTTGCCGGTGATCGCTTCGGGCGGGGTCAAAGGGCTCGACGATATCCATATGCTCGCGTTGCACGCACACGAGGGGATCGAGGGCGTGATAACCGGGCGCGCGCTCTATGACGGGCGGCTCGATCTGGCGGCGGCAATCGCGATGGCGGAGCGGGCATGAATTCTGGGTTGCTTCTGGCATTCTTAATTTCAACTGGCCTTGTGGGCTGGTTTGCGGTCGAGGCATGGCGCACAAAAGCAGTCGTCATTGCTGGCCAGAAATTCACACGCGCAAGCTCTCCCCGAACCTATTGGGCTTTTACTAGTTTCTGGACTGCGGCCTTCGCGTTTCAGGCTTACCTTGTGATTGATTTTGGATTCTCGCGATGACCGTCCGCATCCGCGTCATCCCCTGCCTCGACGTGCGCGATGGCCGCGTGGTCAAGGGGGTGAACTTCGTCGATCTGAAAGACGCGGGCGACCCGGTCGAGCAGGCGCGGGCTTATGATGCGGCGGGCGCGGACGAGCTGTGCTTTCTCGATATATCCGCCAGCCACGAAGGGCGCGGGACTTTGCTCGAGGTGGTGCGGCGCACGGCCGAAGTGTGCTTCATGCCGCTGACCGTGGGCGGCGGGGTGCGTTCGGTTGCGGATGCGCGGGCCTTGTTGCTCGCCGGAGCCGACAAGATTGCGGTCAATTCCGCCGCCGTGACCCGGCCCGAAGTGGTCGCCGAGATCGCGCAGAAGATGGGCAGCCAGTGCGTCGTCGCCTCGATCGATGCCCGCAAAACCGCGCATGGCTGGGAAATTTTCACCCACGGCGGGCGCCAGGCGACCGGGATCGATGCGGTTGCGCACGCTATCCGCTTGGCCGAGCTGGGCGCGGGCGAATTGCTGGTCACCTCGATGGACGGCGACGGCACCCGGGGCGGTTATGATCTTGCCCTGACCCGCGCGATTGCCGATGCCGTATCGGTGCCGGTGGTGGCGAGCGGCGGGGTCGGCACGCTGGATCATCTGGTCGAAGGTGTGACCCAAGGCCATGCCAGCGCGGTGCTCGCCGCCTCGATCTTCCATTTCGGCCAGCACACCATTGCGCAGGCGCATGCCGCGCTGCGCGCCGCCGGCCTGCCCGCACGCGGCTGACCGTAACAGCTTGAATTCCGACAGTCCCACCATGGGACGACGCCGCCAAGCGGCTTGCCGCAGTGCAGCAGGCGGTGCAGTCGAATCGCATGAATGGCGCGGTAATCAGGGTGGCAATTGTGGTGGCGGGGCTGTGCGCGGCCAGCCCGGCCTGGGCTGGCGGCGGGATCGCAATTCCCGAACCGACCGATCTGACGCTGCTCGCATTGGCACTGGCCGGGCTGATCATCGGCCGGCGCGGTGCCAAGCGCCCGCCCCCGCCCTAAAACTGACGGGCCAGAACTTCCTGGCAAAGTCTGACTTGACCCGCGCGGCCCTGCACCGCATTCCGCAGCCTATGGACACGCTTTCCCGCCTCGCTGCGACCATCGCTGCGCGCCGCGACGCCGACCCCGCGACG
This sequence comes from Novosphingobium sp., assembly GCA_031416535.1. Taxonomy (GTDB): domain Bacteria; phylum Pseudomonadota; class Alphaproteobacteria; order Sphingomonadales; family Sphingomonadaceae; genus Novosphingobium. The sequence continues at coordinate 2,064 of JANOTT010000136.1, forward strand.
AGCTGGGTCGCCCGGCTGCACGCCCGCGGGGTTCCGGTGATCGCGCGCAAGCTGGGCGAGGAAGCGGTCGAAACCGTGGTCGCGGCGCTGGTCGGCAGCCGTGACGAGCTGATCGGCGAGGCCGCCGATACGCTGTTCCACCTGCTCGTCCTGCTCGACGCCAAGGGGGTGCCGCTGGCCGAAGTCCTCGCCGAACTCGAACGCCGCGAAGGCACCAGCGGGATCGCCGAGAAAGCCGCGCGCGACTGACATGCCGATCGACGCCACCCTGCCCTATGACGATCAGAACATCTTCGCGAAGATTCTGCGTGGGGAAATTCCCAACCGCACGGTGTTCGAGGACGAATGGGCGCTGGCCTTCCACGACATCGCCCCGCAGGCGCCGGTGCATGTGCTGGTGATCCCCACGGGTGCCTACGTCAGCTGGGACGATTTTTCGGCGCGCGCGAGTGAGGCCGAAATCGCCGGGTTCGTGCGCGCGGTGGGGCAGGTTGCGCGCGACCAGGGCTTGACCCAGCCGGGTTACCGCTTGCTCGCCAATGTCGGGCAGGACGGCCACCAGGAAGTGCCGCATTTGCACGTCCACCTGTTCGGCGGGCGTCCACTCGGCCCGATGCTCGCACGGTAAAGCAGTAACGCCCCTTGCCCTGCGAGTCGCCCAGTTGCTAAGGCACAGGCCGCATGACGTCATTCCCGGCCCCGCCTTCCGGCCTGATCACCGGCTCGGTCCACCGTTTCGCGGTGCGCGCCTATTTTGAGGACACCGATCTGTCCGGCGTGGTCTACCACGCCAATTACCTGCGCTGGTTCGAACGCGCCCGCTCCGATTTCGTGCGGCTGCTGGGGATCGACCAGCGCGCGGCCAATGAATCGGGGCTGGGCGCGTTTGCCGTGGCCGAACTGACGATCCGCTATCTGGCTCCGGCCCGGCTTGATGATGCGGTGCTGATCGAAACCACGTGCGAGGCGCTGCGCGCTGCCTCGTGCCGGATGCTCCAGCGCGCGTTCCTCGATAGCGGCACCCTGCTCGCCGAAGCCCGGCTGCGGGTCGGCTTCGTTGCCCCCGATGGCCGTCCGCGCCGCATGCCGGCGCAATGGCACGCGGCGTTCGCCACAATCCTGCCCGAAGGAATCGCATGACCATTGTTGCCCTGCTTGCCACCGCTGCCGCCGCGCCGCCGCTAACCTCGCCCCACCTCGACCCGGTCAAGCTGTTCCTGGATGCCGATATCGTGGTCCAGGCGGTCATGGCCGGGCTGATGCTCGCCAGCGTGTGGGTGTGGATGATCATTGCCGCGTTCAGCCTGCGCTCGAGCGGCATCCGCCGGCGCTGCGATGCCTATGAACGCGAGTTCTGGAAGGCCGGCGACATCGACGCGTTCCAGGCCGCGCAGGGCAAAACCGACATCCCGTCCGCGCGGGTCGCCGCCGCCGGGCTGGCCGAATGGCGGCGCTCGACCGGGGCCAAGAGCTTTGACCGGGACGGCACCCGCCAGCGGCTGGCAGTGGCGATGGACAGCGCCATTGCCCAGGAAGCCGAAAACCTGGCCGAACGGCTCAATTTCCTCGCCACCGTCGGCGCGGTCGCGCCCTTCGTCGGGCTGTTCGGCACAGTCTGGGGGATCATGAATTCGTTCTTCCAGATCGGCCAGCAGCAGAACTCGTCGCTGGCGGTGGTCGCCCCGGGAATTTCCGAAGCGCTGTTCGCCACCGCGATCGGGCTGTTCGCGGCGATCCCGGCGGTGATCGCTTACAACCGTTTCGCGCACCGGGTCGATCAGCTCGAAGCCCGGCTGCAACGCTTCGCCGATCGGTTCCACGCCAGCCTCAGCCGCGAGCTGGAGGCGCAGTAAGTGGCGATGGGCTCCACCTCCCGCCGTCTCCGCCATCGCCGCGGCCGCGCGCCGATGGCGGAGATCAACGTGACGCCCTTGGTCGACGTGATGCTGGTGCTGCTGATCATCTTTATGGTCACCGCCCCGCTGATGAGCGCCGGGGTGCCGATCGACTTGCCGGACAGTAACGCCAAGCCGCTCGATCAGACGCCAAGCCAGATCGAGCTGTCGATTGCCACCGATGGAACGATCTACCTCGACCAGACGGTGATCGCGCCCGGCGCGCTGGGTGAACGCCTCGCGGCGGTGCCGCGCGGGGCCGATGGCAAACCCCCGCTGGTCACGCTGCGCGCGGACAAAACGCTCGAATACGGGCGGGTGATGGGCGTGATGGGCGAGCTAAGTAACGCCGGCTTCAAGGCAATTTCGCTGGTCACC
>JANOTT010000137.1:0-2614 GCA_031416535.1 Novosphingobium sp.
GCCGCGTCCGAACCCGGCGCGCATGACAGCGTGTTCCGCTTTGAAAGCCCGCGCCTGGGGTTTGCCAGCACGGAGGAGGACGATGCGTCGGCGCGGTTGGTTCGCGCGGCGCGCCCGGCGTTGCCCGATCCGCGGCTGGTGCGCCGGATCATCCGCCAGCGGCAACTGCGCGCGCGGTTCTTCGATGGCGATCTGTTCGGCGATCCAGCGTGGGACATGCTGCTCGATCTGACCGCGGCGCGCGCTGAGCATTCCCGGGTCTCGGTCACCAGCCTGTGCATCGCCAGTGGCGTGCCGCCCACCACCGCGCTGCGCTGGATCGGCCAGATGACCGAGTCCGGGCTGCTCGAACGGGTCGAGGATGAAACCGATCGTCGCCGCGCCTTCATCACCCTGACCGTTAAGGCGGCGGACAACATGGCGCGCTATTTCGCCGAGATCGGGGTCAATGCTGCACGGCTGGTGTGAAGCGTTGCCTCGGGGATTTACGTAATTACCTGGAAAGGCGCGGTTCCATTAACCATGGTAACGCGGGAACATGGTTTGGGCAGTTCGCAAAGCGCTGATGATGGTGGCAGCCGGGCTGGCGGTGGTGTTGCTCGGGCCAGCCAGCGCGACGCAGCGCGTGCCGGGCTGGTGGGATCCTGACGGGGTCGGTGCGGGCGCGGACTGGCATTACCGGGTACCGGTTAGCCTGGCTTCGAGCGCAAGCGTGAACAGCACCGCCAAGGTCGATATCGACTTTGCGGTGCTGATGACCCAGTTGGACATTTCGGGGACGTTCGATGCCAATTCGGTGCGGGTGGTGCGGCCTGGTGGCACGATTGCCACGACCCAGGAATTCAGCGACACAATTTATGCCGGGGCGACCGATTCAAGCGGCAATTCCAAAGGAGAAGTGCGCTGGATCGTCGAGGACGGCGGCGTGCAGACCTATTACATCTATTTCGACGTGACCGGCAATGGCAGCAAAAGCACCAACCCGCAGACCGCGATCGGTGGCAACTTCGAACGTTCCAGCACCGGCACCGCGCGCCCTTCAGGGTGGAATACCCCGACCGTGAACACCAATTTTGACGCGCAGGTCCGCCCTGCCGAGACGGTTTCGGTCACCGCCCAGCCGGCTTCGACCACCGACGGCGTGTTGACCCGCAGCACCAACGGCAATCCCAACACCGGCTCCTTTTCGTACCTGATGGGCTGGCGCAGTTCGGCCGCGGCGCTGACCGCCGGCAGCCCGGGGGTTAGCTTCAGCAAGACCATCGCTGTGCCCGCAACCAACCCGGGCAGCCTGACCTTTCGCTGGAAGCCGCAGGGTTGGGGTTCAAGCGCGTTTGATCACTTGCGGGTAACGATTGTCGGCTCGGCCACCACCGAAGTGTTCGGACCTACTGCCAACAATTACGCCATCAATCCCTATTCGCCGAATTATGGCAGCCAGCAGTCGACCCCCGGGCGCGAAGGTTACGGCCAATACAATGGTTTCGATTGCGATACCAATGGCACCCACCAACTCGGGATGAGTGTAACGTGCCGTTCCGAACCGTGGTTCACGGTCACCCAGAGCCTCGCCGGTTTTGCCGGACAGACAGTCACCCTGACCTTCGCGGCAACGCAGGATGCGGCCTATCAAAGCTGGTACCTGATCGACGATGTCGAATGGTCAGTGGTAGCCGGAACATTAGGCAAAGCCGAGGGTTTTGGCGTTGCGGCGACCAGCCCCGGCGGTTCGCTCGCGCCGGGCCGGACCTTGACGGTTTCGGCGATCGTCGATGCCAATCCGACCGCTGCCGCCAGCCCGCTCACCGCCGATGTGATCAACAATGCCGGGACCACCGTGGCCAGCGCGATCAAGCTCTACAACGATGGCACGCACGGCGATGGTACCGCCAACGATGCGAACTGGACCAACAACGGTTCGGACAGCGCCAACCCGACCTATACCGTTCCGCTGGCGAGCGGCAGCTCGAGCGGCTGGAAAGTGCGGGTTTATGCCAAGGACGCCAGCACCAGCACGCTGGGTAGCGTCAACAATGGCATGGTTCACCGCACTGGCCTGGGCACCACGCTGGTGCTGGCTAACTGGTGGAACATCGACGAGGCCGCCTTCAGCATCGATGCGGCGGTAATCGGGGTGACCAAGGCGATGAGCATCGTCGCGGACGGGGTCAATTCATCAAACTTCAAGGGCATCCCGGGCGCGCAACTGCGCTACTGCGTGACCATCAGCAATTCCGGCACCGCCGCCGCCAGCACCGTTGTGGCAACCAACAGTTTGCCCGCAACGCTGGCCTACGTCCCCGGATCGATCCTCAGCGGCGCTGATTGCGCGAGCGCGGCGACGGCCGAGGATGACAATGCCAGCGGAGCAGATGAAACCGATCCGGTGGGGGCCAGCTATTCGGGCACCATGCTCAGCGTCACCCGCGGCACGCTTTCCACCGCATCCAGCTTTGCGGTCACTTATCGCGTGACGGTTGCTTAGCGCGATTGACCCGCCAGACATTCCCAAGCATAGCGCGGCCACCCTCGATGAGGGGCGCTTAGCTCAGTTGGTAGAGCATCTCGTTTACACCGAGAGGGTCGGCGGTTCGAGCCCGTCAGCGCCCACCAT
>JANOTT010000138.1:0-29939 GCA_031416535.1 Novosphingobium sp.
GCTGTCCCCACGCCCGCCGACAGTGTCGGCACATCGAACGGCGAGAAGCCGTAATGCGCCAGCCAGCGTACATCGCCGTCGAAAAAGGCGCGCAGATCGTCCATCCCGTATTTGAGCATCGCCAGCCGGTCGACTCCGACGCCAAAGGCAAAGCCCTGCCATTCGTCCGGATCAAGCCCCCCGGCAGCAATCACATGGCGGCTGACCATCCCGCTGCCGAGCAATTCCATCCAGCCATGCCCTGGCGCGTCGCCGCTGCCGCCGAGCACGCGCTTGCCGTTTACGAGCGCAAAGCCGACATCGACCTCGACCGACGGTTCGGTGAACGGAAAGTAGCTCGGCCGCAGCCGCAGCACGATGTCCTCGCGCTCGAAGAACGCCTTGAGGAAGGTTTCGAGCGTCCACTTGAGGTGCCCCAGGTGAATGCCCTTGTCGATCACCAGACCCTCGACCTGATGGAACATCGGGGTGTGCGTAGCGTCGCTGTCTGAACGATAGACCCGGCCCGGCGCGATGATCCGCAGCGGCGCGCCACCAGGATTGTCTTTAACAACGGCCAGCATCGAACGGATCTGCACCGGGCTGGTATGCGTGCGCAGCAACATCTTCAGATTGTCGCCGCCCGGTGCCGATTGGTCAGGAAAATAGAACGTATCGTGCATCGCCCGCGCCGGATGGCTTTCGGGAATGTTGAGCGCGGTGAAATTGTGCCAGTCATCCTCGATCTCGGGCCCGGTAGCGACCGCGAAGCCCATGTCGGCGAAAATCTCGGCCAGTTCATCCATCACCTGGCTGACCGGGTGGATCGATCCGCGCCGTGCTTGGGGCGCGGGCATCGTCAGGTCGAGTGTATCGCGGGTCATCTGCTCAGCCAGCGATGCGCCTTCAAGCGCGACTTTGCGTGCGGCCAGCGCCGCACTGACGCTTTCCCTGAGGCTGTGGATCTGCGGACCGAGCGCCAGACGCTGATCCGCCGACATCGCCCCCAGGGTCTTGAGCAAGCCCGAGATCGAACCCTGCTTGCCCATGAATTCGACCCGCAGGTGGTCCAGCGCATCCAGTTCCTGCGATTGGGCGATGCGCGCCAGCGCCTGCTCACCTGTTGCTGCATAGTCCACGGCTTGGAGTCCCATTCACGCCTGAGCTTCGTTAGGTCGCGGCTTTAGCCATGCCGCGCTTGATCACAAACCCCTAAAATCCCGCAGCGTCAGGCGGCTTTTGGGTCGCTCCGGTCGGGGCGATCGAGGGTTTGTACGGCCACGCCATAAACCCGGCTGCGCTCAAGCATGATCGGGCCCAGGATTGGATGCGGGGTGGCGGCATATTCGCGCGGGCTCACCCCCATGAATTCGCGGAAATCGCGCACGAACTGCGCCTGATCGTGATAATGGCTGTCCATCGCGCCGATCCACTTGAGCGAGGGGTCGAGCATGAACTGCGCCAAACTGCGCATGAAGCGCTGGCGGCGCAGCAGCAGCTTTGGCGAAAAGCCGAAATGGCGGCCGCAAATCCGCTCGACCGTGCGCTGGCTCGCCGCGACCCGCTCGACCAATTGGCTAACCGAAGTCAGATTTTCATCGACCAAGGCGGCGTGCACCGCGAGGATGCGCTTCTCATCGGTGGGCGCAGGAGCTTCGAACTGGCGAAAAAATGCAACGATCCGGTCAAGCTCGGCCGCCTCATCGGGCTGTGCCGTAAACACCGTTTCAGCCAGCCGCACAAAGGCCGCCATTTTGGGTTCGGTTGTGCCATCGCAGATCATGTTGGCACAGGCAGCCGCAGAGTGGCGCACGAACCGCGCCCAGCCTAGCGGCAGAAATCCCACCCCCCACATCCGGGTGTGCGGCATGATGAAATGGATCGACCGTGAGCTGGGTCCGCTGGCGAAGAACTTGACATCCTTGAGCCGGGGTCCGCCCTCGATCCAGGCCTCTGGGCCGCGTTCACTGAAAAACCGCAATCCGGCCCATTCGGGCTGAAGCGCATCGCACAGCACCTCATCAGCGCCCGGATCAAAGTCCGTCACGTAAAAGGTCGTGAAATACCGACGCAAATCTTCTGGTGGCGGATAAAACCGCACACTGACGGGCTGCACGAGCGACACCGAAGGTTCCCCGCTTTTAGGGTTGTTAGCAATCAATAGGTTGCATGATGAGGGGGTCTTGGCAAGCAGGCAAGCTCGCCATTGCCGCTAAGGCCGGTGCAAGGCCTGGACGGCAGCTCCGGTCGCAGCGGTGCGGCCGTGTACGGCGGCGCGCATCAGTGGGTGATCGAGCGCGCCATAGCTGCGCGGGCTCATCCCCATAAACCGGCGGAAATCGCGCACGAAATGCACCTGATCGACATAGTGGAAATCGAGCGTGCGGATCCAGGTAAGTGAGGGATCGAGCGTGAACTGAGCCAGACTGCCCAGAAACCGCTGGCGGCGCAGCAGCAGCTTGGGCGAAAACCCGAACGCCTTGAGGCTAAGCCGTTCGAGCGAGCGCGAGGAGATGCCGAGCCGCTCGGCCAATTCGCCGCCACCGCCACAGTCCGGTCGACATAGTCGCAGGCCGGTCGACATAGTCGCAGGCCGGGGCGCCAATCAGCCGCAAACAGCCCAGCGGCCAAGAGTGCCCAGGCTTCCGTTGACGGGCAAGCGCAACCTGCAGTTTGGTAACAGGAAAAGGGCGCGAGTTGGCCAGCCAACCCGCGCCCTTTCGGGTTTCAACGCGCGAACCGGTCAGGCCGGCAGCGCGCCTTTGGCCTGCGCGATAACGGTTGCGAAGATCGCACTTTCGTTCATCGCCAGATCGGCCATGGTCTTGCGATCGAGTTCGACCCCGGCCAGCTTGGTGCCGTGGATGAACTGCGAATAGGTCAGCCCCTCGGCGCGGACCGCCGCGTTGATGCGCTGGATCCACAGTGCGCGGAAGCTGCGCTTTTTGACCTTGCGATCGCGGTACGCATACTGGCCGGCCTTTTCGACCGCCTGCCGCGCAACGCGGATGGTATTCTTGCGGCGGCCCCGATAGCCAGCGGCCTGTTCGAGGATCCGCTTGTGCTTGGCGCGGGTGGTAACACCCCGTTTAACTCTTGCCATAGTTCAGTACTCCGATTTTATCTTGCCGCGATTCCTCACGAGAAATCGCTTAACCCAGCCCGTAAGGCGCCCACTTCTTGATCGTCTTCGCATCTGCATCAGAGATCGTGTCGGTGCGCCGGTGCTGGCGGATGTACTTGGCATTGTGGCTCATCAATCGGTGCCGCTTGCCAACCGCACCGTGCTTGATCTTGCCGGTGGCGGTGAGCTTGAAGCGCTTTTTGACGCCGCTCTTCGTCTTGAGTTTGGGCATTTTCGTCTCCTTGACATGAGACACGCTAGATCGGCCCTGGCAGCCCTACTGGCCAGGCAGACCCTGAATCACGTGTCAGTGAAGCGCGCGCCACTAACCGGGAACCCGCCGTTTGGCAAGCCCCGCAGCGGCAGGCGCTGACTTATTCGATGGCCCGACCGGGACTTTCGCTGGCTTGCCCGCTGGTGTGCCGCGCCGCCCACATCCCGAACAGCGCGATAAACGCATAGCACACCACCGGCACGATCAGCGCGAGCCGCAAGTTCTGGCTCACATCGGCGACAGTTCCGAACAGGAATGGCACCACCGCCCCGCCGACAATCGCAGTGCACATGATGCCCGAACCTTGCGGGGTCTGTTCGCCCAGGCCTTCGGTGCCAAGGCTGAAGATGGTCGGGAACATCAGCGAATTACACAGCCCGACCGCGACCAGCGCCCAGCCCGATACCCCACCCGCGCTCAGCGCAGACAGCGCTATCAACCCGATCGCAGCGACGGCAAAGGCGGTGAGGACGCGGCCCGGCTTGAACATGCGCAGGATGAACCCGCCAGCGAGCCGCCCGATCAGCGCCCCCAGCCAGTACATCGCGACCAGCTTGCCAGCGGCTTCCAGCCCCAGCCCCATCACGCTCTGTTCGCCCAGATAGGCGATCAGGTTGGAACCGATCGCGACTTCGGCGCCGACATAGGTGAAGATGCCGAGCGCGCCCAGCTGCACCCGCCGGTTGTGCCGGAGCAGATCCAGCGTACCCTCGACCTTGGTCTGTTCAGCGGTGGCATGATCGAGCGCCGAGCGGAATGTCCAGAACAGCGCGGCAATTGCCAGCATGACCACCGCCAGCCACATATAGGCCGTGCCGATCGAAGCGCCTTGCTCGACCCGGTAGGCCTGCAACTGCGCGGCGGTGGCGCTCGCGGCGTCGATCGGCTTGGAATCGCCGAGCAGCAGCGTTGCGCCGCCGTAGATCATCAGGAACACGCCAATCGAGTTGAAGGCCTGGGCAAAGGTCAGCCGGCTGTGCGAGGTTTCGACCGGCCCGAGTGTGGTGATCACCGGGTTCATCGCCACCTGCAGCACGGTGATCCCCGCGCCGATCAGAAACAGCGCGGCCAGAAATCCGCCGTAAGCCGCGCTTTGCGAAGCCGGGATAAACATCAGGGCGGCGAGCGCGACGATTACGAAGCCAAGCACGAAGGTACGGATATAGCCCAGCTTCGACATCACGATCCCCGCGGGAATCGAGAACAGCGCATAGCTCATGAAAAACGCGAATTGGACCAGGTTGGCCTGCGCATGGGTGAGCTGGAACATCGGCTTGAACTTGCCGACCAGCAGGTCGTTGATGTTGGTCACCCCGCCGAGGATGAAAAAGACTGCGAACACCAGCAGCAGGACGGTGGTGGTGTTGCCCCCGGCCGGCGCGGACCCGCGCGCGGTTGACCCGGTAATTGGTGCTGCCATTGCTCTCTCTCCCCGAGGTTATGCTGCCGGCCTGGTTTCAGGCTCCGCTGGTTGCCAGCTTTGGCGGTGCATCCGCCATTGTCCAGCCTTATACGTATACTTCGAGGCCTCTGATAACGTTCTCAAGCATGGCTGACAAATGCTTTGTTCGCCGCGTTGATGGGCGCGGCCCAACCGCGCGCTTGCCAAGTTTAATCGCACGATTAAAACACCCCCAAAGGGAGAGATTCGCGCCATGTCGATACTGTATGACGAGGGCCAGCAAGCTATCGCCACCGAAAGCCGCCGCGTGCTTGATGCGCGCGTCTCGAAAGAGCGACTGCTCGGATTGCTCGAACAGGTTGGCGCGATCGACCAGCCGTTCTGGGATACGGCGGTCGAACAAGGCTGGACCGCGCTGGCGCTGCCCGAGGCGCACGGCGGGCTGGGGCTGGGGCTAACCGAACTGGGACTGGTGGCGCAGGCCGCCGGGGCGGCCACCGCGGGCGCGCCGTTCCTGACAGTCGGTGATGGCGCAGCGCAGGTGCTGCTCGCAGCCGGGCAAACCGAGCAGATGGCCGCGCTGGCGAGCGGGGAGCGATTGGCGACGGTCGCCTTGGCGGAAGGCAGTGACGCGCTGCCGGTCCACTCGGCGGTGACATTTGCTGAAGGGAAGTTGACCGGAACCAAGCCGGCGGTCATCGGCGGGCTCAAGGTCGATCTGGCGGTAGTGCTGGCGAGCGGCGACGGGCAACCGGTGCTGGTGCTGGCCGAACTGGCTGGGGTGAGCCGCACGGCGGTAAACAGTTTCGACAACACCCGGCTTTATGCCGATCTGGCTTTTGCCGGCACCCCCGCGACGCTGCTGGCCGAAGGGGCCGCCGCAATGGATATGGCGCGCAACGTGCTCGCCCGCATGGCGGTAGTCACCGCGCATGAGCAAGTCGGCGGGGCCGAGGCATTGCTGCAGATCGCACGCGACTATGCCCTGACCCGCAAGGCCTTCGGCCAGCCGATCGGCGCGTTCCAATCGATCAAGCACCGCATTGCCGAGCTCTACGGACTGGTCGAAGTGGCGCGGGCCAACTGCATTCATGCCGCTGCCAGCGAAGGTTCCGGCGAATTCCTGATCGCCGCCGCCGATGCGCGGCTCAGCGCGACCGAGGCCTATGACACTGCCGCGCGCGATTGTGTGCAGATCCATGGCGGGATTGGGGTGACCTGGGAACAGGGCCTGCATCTTCACATGCGCCGCGCGCGCAGTCTGGCAATCGAGCAGGGCAACCTGCTGTTCTGGGAAGACCTGTTGGTCGATCAACTTGCAGCAAAAGATCAAGTGAGAGGAGTTGGCGCATGAGCGAGCTGGAAACCTACCGCCTCAAGGCGCGCGCCTTCCTCGAAGGCATGGCGCCCAAGTATGCCCGCGAGACGCGGCGCGGCAACACGGTCGAGCAGGACCTGGCGCTGGGCCGGCAATATATGGCGGCCAAGTACGACGCCGGGTTTGCCGGGATCAACTGGTCACCCGAATTCGGCGGGCAAGGGCTGAGCAACCTCCACAAAATCGCCTTCGACGGCGAGGAGATGCAGTTCGGCATGCCGGTGCAGTTCTTCGGCATTTCGCTGGGCATGCCGGTGCCGATCCTGATCCATTATGGGCAGGACCGCGACTTCGTGAAAGAACGCGTGACCAAGGCGCTGCGCGGTGAGGAAATCTGGTGCCAGATGTTCTCCGAACCCTCGGGCGGGTCAGACCTGGCGGCGTTGCGGACGCGCACCGAACCCGATGGCAACGGCTGGAAGATGAACGGGCAGAAGCTCTGGACCAGCTGGGCGCAGTATTGCGATTACGGGGTGATCGTCACCCGCAGCGATCCCACGGTGGAGAAGCACAAGGGGCTGAGTTACTTCTGGGTCGATATGAAGGCGCCCGGCGTCGAAGTCCGCCCGATCAAGCTGGCGGGCGGCGATAGCCACGTCAACGAGGTGTTCTTCGACGATGTCCGGCTGGAAGATGAACAGCGGCTCGGCGCGGTTGGCGGCGGGTTCGGGGTGGCGCTGCACACGCTGATGATCGAACGTTACATCGCTACCGACAGCGCCGGGTTCGGGCCGCACCTCGACGAGTTCGTCAAGCTGGCCAAGTCGGCGCGGCTGAACGGCAAGCCGGCGATCGAGGACGGCCGGATCCGCTCGGCGATTGCGCGCAATCACGCGATGCGCGCCGGACTCGATTCGATCACGCGGCGCGCGATGCTGATGATGCAGGCCGGAATGCAGCCCGGACCCGAAGGCAGCTTGCAGAAACTGGTCGCGGTGCGCAGCCGCCAAAAACTGTCCGAACTGGCGCTTGATCTGCAGGGCACCGCTGCCTTGCCGTTCGATGAGCATGCCTATGTCAAAGAGGACTGGGGCACTTCGTGGCTCAACGCGCCGACCGGGCGGATCGCCGGCGGCTCGGACGAGGTGCTGCTGAATACCATCGCCGAAAAAGTGCTCGGGCTGCCACAGGACTACCGCCCCGACAAGGGCGTGCCGTTCAACCAGATCCCGGCCTAGCCCGCGCGCAGCAGCGCCAGCACCTGTGCCGCGTGTTCTTTCCGGCAGATCAGCAGATCGGGCAGATAGGTGTCGGCCCGATTATAGACCAGCGGCGAGCCGTCGAGCCGTGAGGCGTGGAGGCCGTGCGCCAGCGCCACCGCGACCGGTGCGCAGCTGTCCCATTCGTACTGCCCGCCCGAATGCAGGTAGATGTCGGCTTCGCCCAGCACCACCGCCATCGCCTTCGCCCCGGCGCTGCCCATCGGGATTACTTCGCCATCAAGCGCCGCAGCAACCGCCAGCGCTTCGGCCGCCGGACGCGTGCGGCTGACCACCAGCCGCAGCCGGTGCGGCGCTGGCGGGACCGCGCGCGGCTGATCGCTGCGCAGCACCATGCCGTCATTGCGGCCGGGCAAGGCCACCGCGCCGTGCGTCGCCACTCCGTTCACCGCCAGCGCGACATGCACCGCCCAGTCGGCGCGGCCCTCGCCATATTCGCGCGTGCCGTCGAGCGGATCGACGATCCACACCCGCGAACGTGCCAGCCGGGCGGGGTTGTCGCGCGCTTCTTCGGACAGCAGGCCATCGCTGGGCCGTGCGCGGTGTAGCGCAGCGCAAATCAGCGCATTTGCCTGCTCGTCGCCCGCTTTGCCCAGCGCCTTGCCGTCAAGTCCGCTCGCGGGGCGCAACGCCGCCAGCAGCACTCCTGCTTGCAGCGCCAATTGCGCGGCCAGCGCCGCGTCGCTCAGATCACCGGCATCCATGCATCGCTCCGTGCGCCCAGAATGTAATCGACGATCCGCTCAGCCGCACCTTCGGGGCTTTCGCGCGTGGTATCGACGCGCAGTTCGGGGCGCGTCGGAACTTCATACGGGCTGTCGATCCCGGTGAAGTTCTTCAGGTCGCCTGCGCGGGCCTTTTTGTAGAGTCCCTTCACGTCACGGCGCTCGGCTTCGGCCAGCGGGGTATCGACGAAAATCTCGATGAATTCACCCGGCGGAAGCATATTGCGGACCATATCACGCTCGGCCGCGAACGGACTGATAAACGCGGTCAGGACGATTAGCCCGGCGTCGGTCATCAGCTTGGCGACCTCGCCCACCCGGCGGATGTTCTCGATCCGGTCAGTCTCGGTAAAGCCCAGATCCTTGTTAAGCCCGTGGCGGACGTTGTCGCCATCGAGCAGGAAGGTGTGATGGCCGAGCGCATGGAGCTTTTTCTCGACCAGATTGGCAATGGTCGATTTGCCCGATCCCGACAGCCCGGTGAACCACAGCACTGCCGCCTGCTGGTGCTTCATCGCGGCGTGCGCTTCGCGGCTGACGTCGAGCGCCTGCCAGTGGACGTTTTGCGCGCGGCGCAGGCTGAAATTGAGCATGCCTGCCGCCACAGTGGCATTGCTCAGCTTGTCGATCAGGATGAACCCGCCCAGCGTGCGGCTATCGGCATAGGCTTCGAACACCAGCGGCTTGTCGGTGGTCAGTTCGGCCACCCCGATCGCGTTGAGCTCGAGCGTTTTGACCGCCAGATGTTCGAGCGTGTTGACGTTCACCGCATATTTGGGCGGCTGCACCGTGGCCGACACCGTCTGGCTGGCGAGCTTGAGCCAGTAGCCGCGCCCGGGAATCAAGGCCTCGTCGCTCATCCACACCAGGCTGGCCTCGAACTGGTCGGCGGCCTCGGGCGGCGCGTCGGCGGCGGCGATCACATTGCCGCGCGAACAGTCGATCTCGTCGGCCAGGCACAGCGTCACCGATTGCCCGGCCTGCGCCTCGGCCAGATCACCGTCCTGTGTCACAATCCGGCTGACCGTGCTGGTGGTGCCGGCGGGCAGCACCCGCACTGCATCACCGGGGCGCACGGTGCCACTGGCGATCAGCCCGGCAAAGCCTCGGAAATCCAGATTGGGCCGGTTGACCCATTGCACCGGCAGCCGGAACGGCTGCTTTGCTTCGCGCGCACTGTCGAGCTCGACCCGTTCCAGATGCTCGATCAGGGTCGGGCCCACATACCACGGAGTATGCACCGACCGGGCGGTGGTATTGTCACCCTTGAACCCCGAAATCGGGATCGCGGTAAACTCGCCAATGCCAATCGCCTGCGCGAAATTGGCATAATCAGCGACGATGGCCTCGAACACGCCTTGGTCATAGCCGACCAGATCGAGCTTGTTCACCGCCAATACCAGATGCCGGATGCCGAGCAGGTGGCACAGGTACGAATGCCGCCGGGTCTGCACCAGCACCCCCTTGCGGGCATCGATGAGGATCACCGCCAGGTCCGCGCTTGATGCGCCGGTCACCATGTTGCGGGTGTATTGCTCGTGTCCCGGGCAATCGGCGACAATGAACTTGCGGTTCTCGGTATTGAAAAAGCGGTAGGCAACGTCGATCGTGATGCCTTGCTCGCGCTCGGCCGCCAATCCATCGACCAGCAGCGCAAAGTCGATCTCCTGCCCCTGCGTGCCCGAAACCTTGCTGTCGCTTTCCAGCGCCGCCAGCTGGTCCTCGAAGATCATCTTGCTGTCGTACAGCAGCCGCCCGATCAGCGTGGACTTGCCGTCATCGACCGACCCGCAGGTGATGAACCGCAGCATGTCCTTGTGCTGGTGCTGTGCGAGGTAGGCGTCGATATCCGCCGCGATCAGGGCATCGGTTTGATAAGCGCTCTGGTCGCCCATCAGAAATACCCCTGCTGCTTCTTCACTTCCATCCCCGCGCCGCCCGCATCCTTGTCGATGGCGCGGCCCTGGCGTTCGGAGGTGGTGGTGAGCAGGGTTTCCTGAATCACTTCGGACAGGGTCGCGGCCGTGCTCTCGACCGCGCCGGTCAAGGGATAACACCCGAGCGTGCGGAACCGAATCGAGCGTTCAGTCGGCACTTCGCCCGGCAGCAGCCGAAAGCGATCATCATCGACCATCAGCAGCATCCCGTCACGCTCCACGGTGGGGCGCTTGGCGGCAAAATACAGCGGGACGATCGCGATGTTTTCGAGCTGGATATATTGCCACACGTCGAGCTCGGTCCAGTTGCTGATCGGGAAGACGCGGATACTCTCGCCTTTGTGTTTGCGGGCGTTGTACAGGTTCCACAATTCGGGCCGCTGGTTTTTTGGATCCCAGCCATGGCTGACACTGCGGAACGAGAAGATCCGCTCCTTGGCGCGGCTTTTCTCCTCGTCGCGCCGCGCGCCGCCAAACGCCGCGTCGAACTGCCACTGGTTGAGCGCCTGCTTGAGCCCCTCGGTCTTCCAAAGATCGGTGTGCAGCGCGCCGTGATCGAACGGGTTGATTCCGCGCTGCTTGGCCTCGGGGTTTTGATAGACCAGCAGTTCCATCCCGCTGTCCGCCGCCATCCGGTCGCGCAGCGCGTACATGGCCTGGAACTTCCAGGTGGTATCGATGTGCAGCAGCGGGAACGGCGGGGGGGCTGGAAAGAACGCCTTGCGCGCCAGGTGCAGCATCACTGCGCTGTCCTTGCCCACCGAATAGAGCATCACCGGACGCGGCGCCTCGGCTACCACTTCGCGCATTATGTGGATCGCTTCGGCTTCAAGCCGCTGAAGGTGAGTCAGGTTTCTGGTCATAGTGCGTGGGTCATCGTGCTTGCTGCGGTATCGCTAGCAACAGCCGCACCGCTTGCGAAACGCAGTAATTCCATGCGCGGCGCAAGCAAGCCTATTGCCGCGCTAATGCTCGGCCAAGCGCAGGCTTGATCTTTGCCGGGGAAGTCCCGATTGGCTTCCATGAAGGAGCGCACGCGATGTATGATCTGCTGTCCGGCCTCAGAGTGATCGAAGTCTCCTCGTTCGTCGCCTCGCCCACCGCCGGGCTGTACCTCGCGCAATTGGGCGCCGAAGTGATCCGGGTCGATCACACCGCCGGCGGGCTCGACTATGACCGCGCGCTGCTGACCACCGAAGGCCGCTCGCTCGCGTGGGAGAACCTTAACCGCGCTAAAAAAAGCGTCGCGCTCGATCTGCACAGCAAGGAAGGCCGCGCGCTGCTGATCGAGCTGGTGCAGCAAACCGGCGTGCTGATCACCAACCTGCCGGTCGATTCTTTCCTGAGCCATGCTGCAATCGCCGCGGAGTGCCCCGAGCTGGTCTCGGTGCGGATCATGGGTTGGCACGATGGCCGCCAGGCGATGGATTTCACCGTCAACGCGGCCAGTGGCTATCCGCTGATGACCGGCCCGGCTGAATGGGACCAGGCGAGCGCACCGCCGATCAACCAGGTGCTGCCCGCGTGGGATTTCATCACCGGGGCTTACTGTGCCTTTGCGCTGCTGGCTGGGTTGCGTCATCGCGATGCGACGGGCGAGGGGATCGAGCTGCGCGTGCCGCTGGGCGACGTAGCGATTGGCACCGCCGCCAACAGCGGCGCGATGGCCGAGATGCTCTATCGCGGCGGCGACCGTGAGCGGCTGGGCAATGCGATCTGGGGCGCGCTGGGCCGCGATCTGGTCAGCCGCGACGGCCAGCGGTTCATGGTGGCGGCCTTGACCGCCAAACAATGGAACGCGCTGATCGATGCGCTGGAAGTGCGCGCACAGATTGCCGCGCTGGAGGGCTCCTGCGGGCTCAGCTTTGCGACCAGCGATGCCAACCGGTTTGACCAGCGCGAAGGGATTTTCGCGATCATGCAGGGCGCCGCGACGCAACTCGACTACGCCGATCTGGCACAGCGGCTGGCGGGTGCGGGCGCGACCTTTGAGCATTATCGTACGATGTTCGAAGCCGCGCAGGACCCGGTGCTGGTGGCAGACAATCCGCTGTTCGGACCATCGCCCGCTAACCCCAGCGGGTTTACTTATCCTGCGACGCGCTCGTTCGCGAATGTGCCGGGAATGGCGGTGGGCGATCCGGCTCCCGCGCCCTATCTGGGGCAGCACAGCAAGCAAGTTCTGAGCGATGTGCTGGGGCTCGCGCACGCTGATATTGACAACATGATGGAGCGCGGTCTGGTGGCCGGTTCAGACAAGGATAGAACATGACCAAGCTCCGCCGCGCCGCAATCGTCGCTCCGATCCGAACGCCCGTCGGCAAATTCGGCGGGGCCTTGGCTTCGCTGACCGCGGGCGATCTGGGCGCGGTGATCCTGAAAGCGCTGATCGAGCGCACCGGGGTTGATCCTGCGCGGGTCGATGATGTGGTGTTCAGCCAGGGCTATGGCAACGGCGAGGCGCCGTGCATCGGGCACTGGGCATGGCTGGCCGCCGGGCTACCGATCGAGGTGCCGGGCTACCAGCTTGACCGGCGCTGCGGCTCGGGGCTCCAGGCCGTGATCAACGCGGCGATGATGGTCCAGACGGGCATGAGCGACGTGGTGGTTGCGGGCGGGTGTGAGAGTATGTCGAACGTCGAACATTACAGCACCGATATTCGCAAAGGCGTGCGCACGGGCAATTTGACGCTGCACGACCGGCTCACGCGCGGCCGGGTGATGAGCCAGCCGGTCGAACGGTTCGGGGTGATCAGCGGCATGATCGAAACCGCCGAAAACCTCGCCAAAGACTGGTACATCAGCCGCGAGGCCTGCGATGCGTACGCCGCGCGCAGCCACCAGCGCGCGGCTGCGGCCTGGGCGGCGGGCAAGTTCGACGATGAACTGGTGCCGGTAATGATCCCGCAGAAAAAGGGCGACGCGGTCGTGTTCGCGCACGACGAAGGCTACCGCGCCGATGCCACGGTTGAATCGCTTGGCAAGCTGCGCCCGCTGGAGGGCGGCGTTGTAACCGCGGGCAACGCCAGCCAGCAGAACGATGCTGCCGCCGCCTGCCTGGTGGTGGCCGAGGACAAATTGGACGAGCTTGGGCTTGAGCCGATTGCCTGGTTCCACTCGTCCGCCGCGGCCGGGGTAGACCCGAGCCGGATGGGCTTTGGCCCGGTCCCTGCGACTGAACGGCTGTTCGCGCGCAATGGCTTGTCGATGGCGGACATGGACCTGATCGAGCTGAACGAAGCCTTCGCGCCGCAAGTGCTGGCTTGCCTCAAGGGCTGGGGCTGGGCCGATGATGATAGCCGCCATGACATCCTCAACGTCAATGGCTCGGGCATATCGCTCGGCCATCCGATTGGCGCGACCGGCGGCCGGATCCTGGCCAACCTGACCCGCGAGCTGGTCCGGCGCGGGGGAAAATATGGCCTTGAGACGATGTGCATTGGCGGCGGGCAAGGGATCGCTGCGGTGTTCGAGCGTGCGGCATGACACAGACCGACGATATCGCTGAAATCCGCCGCGCGGTGCAGGCGCTGTGCGCCGAATTTCCGGGTGAATACTGGCGCGCGAAAGACCGCGAGCGGGCTTATCCCGGCGAATTCGTCGATGCGCTGACCACGGCCGGGTTCCTCGCCGCGCTGATCCCCGAGGAATTCGGCGGTTCGGGGCTGAAGCTCGATGCAGCGGCGGTGATCATGGAGGAAATCCAGTCGGCCGGGTGCAACGGCGCCAGCGCGCACGCGCAGATGTACATTATGAACACGCTGCTGCGCTATGGTTCGCCTGAGCAGAAAGCCCAATACTTGCCCGGTATCGCCAATGGCTCGCTGCGATTGCAGGCGTTCGGGGTGTCTGAGCCGACCAGTGGCACCGATACACTCAGCCTGCGCACCGTGGCGGTGCGCGACGGCGACACTTACGTCATCAACGGTCAGAAAATCTGGACCAGCCGCGCCGAACATTCGGATCTTATGCTGCTGCTCGCGCGCACCACCCCGCGTGATCAGGTGGCGAGCAAGACCGAAGGCCTGTCGATCTTCCTCGTCGATATGCGCAACGCCGTTGGAAACGGCCTGACCATCAAGCCGATCCGCACGATGATGAACCATTCGACCACCGAGGTGTTCTTCGATGATCTGCGCATCCCCTCCGCGGCCCTGATCGGCGAAGAAGGCAAGGGCTTTCGCTACATCCTCTCGGGCATGAACGCCGAGCGTATCCTGATCGCGGCGGAATGCGTCGGCGATGCCAAATGGTTCATCGAAAAAGCTACCGCCTATGCCAAGGACCGGCAGGTTTTCGCCCGCCCGATCGGGCAGAACCAGGGCGTCCAGTTCCCGATCGCGCGCTGCTATGCGCAGATGCGCGCGGCCGAACTGATGGTGCACCATGCTGCGCAGGTGTTCGATGCCGGCGGCAACCCCGGCGCCGAGGCCAACATGGCCAAGCTGCTCGCCAGTGAGGCCAGCTGGGCCTCCGCCGATATGTGCGTGCAGACCTTCGGCGGCTTCGGGTTCGCCGAAGAATACGATGTCGAGCGCAAATTTCGCGAAGCGCGGCTCTATACGGTCGCCCCGATCAGCACCAATCTGATCCTCAGCTATCTGGCCGAGCACGTGCTGGGCCTGCCGCGCAGCTATTGAGCGGCGTAGGGTGACAGAGGTGACATCGTGTAACCCACGTGTCCGCGTGGAATTATGGTAAGCGATCATAAGCTTGCGAGACAGGAGTGACAGGTTACGCATTTCTGGACGAGGAGGAGCAGGACTGCACGCGCGAGCCAGCAGACGTGAGTGTGCGTGCAGCCAATGTGTCAGACCTGTGCGGTGTAGGAACGTTGAGTGGGGCGGGGTAGAGCAACCCGTTACCGTGAATTCCCACCGTAACCTGCGTAACTCCGTAACTGCCAACAGGAAAACCGTGATGCAGGCCGCAAGTATCGGTCAGGCGGCGAAGACCAGGACAGTGTTCAAACGCTTCACCCTTCGGCGACTGGAAACCGATATCGGCCTTGGCACCGATTCCCCGCTGATGCGTTAACCCGCCATGCTGCTATCCAAACCAAATGACTCGTGCTCAAACGCAGCCCAGCTGTTTCGCGAGAAGATTGCACAAACTGACTTCCCGTGCCTTGGTGCCAAATCGGCCATCGCACGCGGCACTCTGGCGATCGTCCATGCGCGCGACATAACGTCAGCGTGGAACGATCTTCAAATCCACCGTGACTTGCTGGATTGGTCGGAAGAATGGCGTGACGATCCCGATGGGCTACGCAGTCTGGCCGTGGTGTTCGATGGGCCTGACGACCTGACCGAACAGGCGTTCGAGGCTGCGCTGTGGCAACGTCTGCAATCGCTCGCCGACAAGGACCACTGGCTGGGCCAGCGCTACGACCATGCCGTCAGTGCAGACCCCGAAGATCCGCACTTCTCGCTCAGCTTTGGCGGCGAGGCGTATTTTGCGGTTGGGCTGCACCCCAATGCCTCGCGTCCGGCGCGGCGCTTTGCCCATCCGGCAATCGTGTTCAACCTTCACGCGCAATTTGTTCGCCTGCGCGCACAGGGGCGATTCGAGCGCATGCGTGATCGGATCATGGCGCGCGATATCGCACTGGCGGGAGTTCCCAATCCGATGCTCGCGGACCATGGCGAGGCCAGCGCCGCGCGCCAGTTCAGCGGCCGGGCGGTCGACGAAGACTGGGTGTGCCCGTTCCAGGATCCACGCGCGTGATCGCGGCTTCGCGCGTGGAACCGCGTTCGGGCGTTGCGTTCGAATTGCCCGCGGGGCGGACGCTGACGGTGATCGATCCCGCAGGATCGCAGGTGGCCGATCTGGTCGCCTATTCGGCCGCCGACGTGCGCGAAGTAATTTCCAATGGCCGCACCTTCGATTATGAGGAGGTCATCGCGCTGAGTGCCGGAAACCGGCTGTGGTCGAACCGATCCAACCCGATGCTCAAAATTGTCGAGGACACGGTCGGGCGTCACGATTTTCTGCTCACCCCGTGCAGCGAAGCGACCTTTCGTCATTTCTATCCCGATCGCCCTGTCCACCGGGGCTGCTTCGGCAATCTGGTCGAGGCGCTGGCACCATGGGGTATCGGGCAGGACGACATCCCGACCGCGTTCAACGTGTTCATGAACGTTCCGGTCGACGGCACAAGTGGAAAAATCGAAGTGCTGACCCCGATCAGCAAACCGGGGGATCTGATTCGGTTGACAGCCGAGATGGACTGCGTGATCGGACTGACCGCGTGTTCGGCCTATGCCTCCAATGGCGGCAGTTTTAAGCCCATCGATTATCGGATCGACTGATTTCTGTGTTCGCCCAAGTGCTCGCCGCAGGTTCAGCCGACAGTCCGCTTGCGCGAGCCCGGGTGCTGCTGACGTATCTGTGGCGGCATCGGCGGATGCCCGATCTGGTGGCTGCGCCGCGTTTCACCGAAATGGTCCAGCGCCGCAAACTCTACGATCGCGATCCGCGCCAGGTCGCGCTGATGGACAAGCTTGCCGCAAAGCACATGGCGGCCGAAGTGCTCGGGCCCGAATGGGCCACGCCAACGTTGTGGCAGGGGGATAGCCTGCCGGCCAAGCCCGCGTTCCGGACGCCTGCGATCCTCAAGGCGAGGCATGGCTGCAACCAGTACGCGGTGCTCCGGGACGAGCCTTCGGCCCGCGAGTGGGACGCGCTACGACGCCGTGCGGCGCGGTGGATGGCTGGCCCGTACGGCAAATGGCTCGACGAGTGGGCTTACGAAGGCGTCCCGCGCGCGCTGATCGCGGAACCGCTGTTGGGGGCTGGGCCTGCGCTGCCGCTCGATTACAAAATCTATGTCTTCGGGGCCCGCGCGACTCACGTTCAGGTCCACCTTGCCCGCGCCACCGATCACCGCTGGATCCTCCACGACCGGGATTTCCGCCCGCTGATTGCAGCAAGCGATCGTCCGTGTGCGCCGCGCTCGCTCAGCGCGATGCTGTCAGCCGCCGAGGCACTGGCCAAAGGATACGATTTCCTGCGGGTCGATTTCTTTGAGATCGATGGCGCACCGCGGTTCGGCGAATTTTGCCTGTACCCCGGATCAGGCCTCGACCCGTTTGCCGCCGACTGGATCGACCGCGAACTGGGCGGGCTGTGGCATGCCGCCCGGCGCGACGCGGTGGTGCATGGGCCGCTCTTACTTCGTGGCGAAAGCATCGGCACGGCGAACCGGGCGCAGCATTCGGTGCGGTGAGGTTGGCGCAGCGATCAGCATCAACTTGAACCGCGGCGACCTGGCCGAGCCCATTCGATCCGCTAGAATTAATCTGCCAATCGCTTCTGGCGCATTTTAACCGTCACGACCAGGCCGCCGTCCTGCCAATCATATGCGAGTTCGCCGCCGAGCTGGCCTGAGACGCTGCGCGCGATGAGCCGGCTGCCGAAGCCCTTGAGAACCGGCACCTCGCTTATCGCAGGGCCGCCAGTCTCGGCCCAAATGACGCTGATATCGTCCCCGTCGATCTTGCTGGACACATCCAGCAGGCCCGTCGCACACGAAAGCGCGCCATATTTGACCGAGTTGGTAGCCAACTCGTGGATCACCATGGCAAGCGCTGTCGCGGTCCGTTGCCCAACGCCCATTCGCGCAACGGCGACACGAATTCGACCGGAAAACGCTGCCGTGTCGTCATACGGGGCAAGCAGCACTGTTATGAGGTCGCCTAACAAGGCGGCCTTACCCTGTTCCCCTGGCAGCGGACGCACGAGATCGTGAGCGCGTCCCAACGATGTCAGCCGTGATGTCAGCTGTTCGGTCATTGCTTCGACCGACACGGCCGAGCGACCGGTCAGCTGGGTCAAGCCTGCGGCGATGGCGAGCAGATTCTTGACCCGGTGGCCCATCTCTCCGGCCAGCAATTCACTGCCTTCCTCGGCTTGCTTGCGCCCCGTCACGTCAAGAAAAATTCCGAACATTACGCCGTCGACAATCCCGACGTCAGCACCCTGTCCGCGTGCCGAAATCCAGCGAACTTCGTCACCGAGGCAGATCCGAAAATCGATTTCGTAAGATCCGGAGACCGCGCGTGTGGCCGAAAACGCCGCCCGAACCCGGTCGCGATCAGCAGGATGGATGTGGGTCGACAAGTCCTCGAAACTTACGTGCTCGGCCCATGGCAGTCCCCACAGCTCAAACGCCCGCTCGTCCATCGCGAACCGGTCGACATCGACGCGCCATGACCACAGCGCGACGCAAGCCGCCTCTACCGCGAGACGGAGCTGCGTTTCTTGCCAGATCGGCACTTCGGGCTCTTGCGTTCCCAAACGGTCTCTCCCTCCACTGCTGTAGCAATCATGGCGATGGTTCGCACAAAACTGATCGCTATGGCAGCCTGCTTTTCGGCTTAGGTCTGCCCAGGACGGGTGAAGCCGGACAATACTCTTACGCAATATAGTGGCGGAGACGGAGGGATTCGAACCCTCGGTACAGATGTATCCGTACGACGGTTTAGCAAACCGTTGGTTTCAGCCACTCACCCACGTCTCCGGATCGCAGCAGCGAGGGCGCGCTATAGCGAGGGGGGGCGGGGGCGGCAAGGGCTGTGTCGTGTGCCTGGCAAATTGACCGCGCAGCGCGGCAAGCCCTCCGCTCGCCGCAAACCGGACTCGGCTCATCGCCGGTTCATTGTCGTAGCCGCACAGCCGTTTCACTACGTCGCATGGCGCACCCGCCGGGCCTGAATGGACCGGGGCCGGCGGGTTTTTTTGAGGGGTCGGGTTGATGAACTTTCGCTTCGGGTCTGCGCTGCGCGGGACCGTGATCACGGTAATGGGCGCGCTTGCGCTGGCCGGCTCGATTGCCGCCCCGGCGCAAATCCAGCCGGTCGATCCCGATCAGGCGATCGACGGTGATCTGAAGCGCCCGGCCAATGCGCCCGCATCTGCGCCCGCATCTTCGCCCGTCTCCAGCCCTGCTCCGGCGGCTACTCCAGTAACCACCGGCGCGCCCGGGCCAGCGCCGTCCGAAGCACCGGCCGATCCAAACCAGCCCGGCACCACCTACAAGCAGGACGATTTGATCGGCGTGGCCGAGGGCGTCTTCGGCAAGGGCGCCAAGGGCGTTGCCGAAGTGATTCAGGGCGTGCTCAAGAAGCAGGGCGAGCCCAATGCCTATATCGTAGGGCGCGAGGGCGGCGGCGCGCTGGTGGTGGGCGTGCGCTATGGCTCGGGCACGCTGTTTCATAAAGTCGAAGGCCAGCGCCCGGTCTATTGGACCGGGCCGTCGATCGGGTTCGATGC
This sequence comes from Novosphingobium sp., assembly GCA_031416535.1. Lineage (GTDB taxonomy): Bacteria > Pseudomonadota > Alphaproteobacteria > Sphingomonadales > Sphingomonadaceae > Novosphingobium. The sequence goes on from JANOTT010000138.1 coordinate 19,313, forward strand.
CGGGGCCAGCGCGGGCAGCACTTTTGTGCTGGTCTACAACCTCTACAACACCGACGACCTGTATCACCGCTTCCCGGCGGGCGAGGGGCAGGCGTACCTGATCGGCGGGTTCAACGTGAGCTACATGCGCCGCGGCAACATCGTGCTGATCCCGGTGCGCTCGGGCGTCGGGCTGCGGCTGGGGGTCAACGCGGGCTACATGAAGTTTTCGGCCAAACACAAGTGGCTGCCGTTTTGAGTCAGCCAAGCTGAATTGCAGGCAACACCTGCCCGCTCCCCCGCCCGGTGTTGTCACCACGCGAGTGGATCAGAATTTAACCCCACAGTCCGCCGCTGGCCGGGCGCACCGGCTGCGCCGACTCGGCCTTGCCCGCTGGCACGAAGCCGTGCATCCCGTGCCACCACTGCAGTGCGATGGTGCCGCCTTTGGCCGGTTGCAGCAGGCCGATCATCAAAATCGCGGCGAGTACCAGGCAGATCGCCAGCGCCTGCCACATCGGGATGTCCGAAACCGCGCCGAAATAGATGATCAGCGGGGCCAATACGTGCCCGGTGATCAGGATCGAGATGTACGGCGGCATATCGTCGGCGCGGTGGAGGCTCCAGTCCTGCTGGCAGCACGGGCAGATCGCGACCGGCTTGAGGAACCTGGCGAACAGTTTGGCCTCGCCGCAGCGCGGGCAACGGTTGCGGATGCCGCGCAGCAGCGCCGCACGAAAAGTCTGGGGCAGCGCCGGGGCAGGTAAGGGTGCGAGCATAACCGTCTTTCCTTTACAGCGGGCCTTGGAGCAAGTGCAATCGGCCAGCCCGCCTTGTGCCTAACGGGGCAGCGGGCCGAATTGTTCCTTGCCCGTGCCGCGTCCGCCCGGCTAAGGGCGCGCTCATCATGCTCAGCAACCTTGCCCAACAACCCGCCGACGCGCTGCTCGCGCTGATCAAACTGCACCGCGACGATCCGCGCGGCGACAAGCTCGACCTTGGCGTCGGGGTTTACCGCACCGGGCAGGGCGATACCCCGGTTTTCGCCGCGATCAAGGCGGCCGAACAGCGGCTGATCGATAGTCAGACCTCGAAGGCGTACCTTGGCCCCGAGGGCGACATGGGCTTTGTCCACGCGCTGATGCCGTACATCTTCGGCGCCGAAGATCCCACCATGGGCGGCCGGATCGAAGGGATGCAGGCCCCCGGCGGGACCGGCGCGGTGCGGATTGCGGTGGCCTTGGCTAAAAAGGCCGGGGCGGAACGGATCTGGATGGGCTTGCCCAGCTGGCCCAACCACGCGCAAATCCTGGGCGACCTGGGGGTTGAGCTCAAATCGTTTACGCACGCCACCACCGCCGGACTGACCGACATGGACGCGCTGCGGGCGGCGATCGGTCTGGCCCAGCCGGGCGACGCGATCCTGCTGCACGGCTGCTGCCACAACCCGACCGGCATCGACTATGCGAACGCGCAGTGGGACGAGATCGCCGGGCTGATCGCTGCGGCCAAGCTGCTGCCGATCCTTGACCTGGCCTATCAGGGGCTGGGCCACGGGCTGGAGGAAGACGCTTATGGCCTGCGCTGCGTGCTGGCCGCAGTGCCCGAGGCGCTGGTGGCTTATAGCTGCGACAAGAATTTCGGGATGTACCGTGACCGGGTCGGCGCGATCTATGTACTGGCGCAGGACGGCGCGGCGCTGAACCGGGTGCTGTCGAACGGTCATGCGCTGGCGCGCGCGGCCTGGTCGATGCCGCCCGATCACGGCGCCGCGGCGGTGCGGATCATTCTGGAGGATGCGGCGCTGACCGCCATGTGGCTCGATGAACTCGATACGATGCGCGCCCGCATGCGCCAGGTCCGCGCCAGGCTGGCCGAAGTGGGGCGGGCCGGTGCGATCGACCTGACCCCGCTGGGGCAGCAGAACGGTCTGTTCTCGGTGCTCCCGCTCAGCCCCGCGCAAATCCTCCGGTTGCGGCAGGATCACGGGATCTACATGGCCGGATCGGGCCGGATCAACGCCGCCGGGCTGACCATGGGCAACATCGATAAATTCATCGCCGACCTGGCCACGGTGAGCGGCTGAACACGAATGCACAGGAATCGCACGGCCAATTCCCCGCTTCCAAAAGCAGAAAACCGGGCAGGAATGTGTCTACAAGCTAGCTCAACAGACTGCTGAGCCAGCTCGAGATCAAATCGACGCCTTCTCAAATCGTTCAGCGCGATTTATTTCTTTTCATCAGGGGTCTTTATTTCAACAGTCGGCACCTCGACTGTCGTGGTCTTTGTGCCAACATTAACCTCGGGTCCCTGCACATCGTACTTGGGAAGCTGACCACCGGTTGCCTCGACCGACACCTCAGGCAACTTGCCGTCCTCGGTCTTTTCAACTTGGCATGCGGAGGCGGCGAGGCTGAAAAATACCAGGGCTGCGCCGGTTGAAAATTTGAACATCATTCTCTCCTGTCTAAACTAGCGATTCGCCGAAAGCCTGTTAGCAGACTCGATTGCGGCTGGGGCACGTTATCATGCGCTTTCAAAGCGATGGCGGCAAGTTTTGCCGCTGCTGGCCGATAAACCCCGGTACCCGCTTCCCCTTTGTCCGGCTGGTCAGGTGGAACCTGAAACACCGATCGCAGCGGTAGTGGCGCAGCTCGAGGTCGATTCTCAGTGCGGCGGCGGCGGCTTCCTCGGCGCTCGCGTAGCGCTGTTTGCGCGCGCAGATGCTCAGCCGGGTACGCAGATCATGCCCCGGGGTCAGGCATTGCCGCGCAGGCTTTGCATCCGCATCAGATAGCGCGCCAGCACGTCGATCTCGAGGTTGACCTTGTCGCCTGCCGTGAGCGCGCCGAGCGTCGTGACATCGCCGGTGTGCGGGATCAGGTTGAGCGTGAACAGGCAGGCCCCACCGGGCAGGTCGTTCACCTGGTTGACCGTCAGCGAGACGCCTTGGACCGTGATCGATCCCTTGGCAGCAATGTAGGGGGCGAGGTCGGCGGCGGCGGCGATCACGACCTTGGTCGAGGTGCCGGCCGGGCTCGTTTCGTGCACGGTGCCGACGCCGTCGACGTGGCCGGTGACGATATGCCCGCCCAGCTCGTCGCCCAGTTTGAGCGCGGTTTCGAGGTTGAGCTGCGCGCCGGTCGCCCACATACCCGGCACGGTGCAGGCCACCGTCTCGCCCGAGACATCGACTGCGAACCACGCATCGCCGCAAGACCCGCCGCGTTCAATCACGGTCAGGCACACGCCCGAGCAGGCAATCGAGGCGCCGATCGCGATTTGCGCCGGATCGTAGGGGCAGGTGATGACGGCGCGCAGATCGCCCTGCTGGCGCACTTCGCGCAAGGTGCCGACGGCAGAGACGATCCCGGTAAACATCAGACTCGCTCGTAGACGTCCAGCCGGTCGTTGCCAAGCAGGCGCGTGTCGGTCTGTACCCAGCCGGGATCGGCGGCGAGCGCGGCCGGGCCAAGTTCGGGCAAGGCCGCACCGTTGCCGCCAACAGTGTGGGGCGCGCGGTAGAGCAGCATTCGGTCGGCCAGACCGGCGGCAAGGAACGCGCGCGCGGTTTGCGCACCGCCTTCGACCATCAGGTATTGCGCATCGCCCATGCTGCCGATCGCGGCAGGGGCGGGCAGCGCGCGCCAGCCTGCTGGCGCGGTGCCATGGGTGAGCAGCCAGCGTTCGGGACTGCGCGCCGCAAGCCCCGGCAAGCGCACGTCGAGCCGCGGCTGGTCGGCCAGCAGCGTGCTGCGCCCGACCACGATCGCATCCATCCGCGCGCGCCACGCATGAACGTGCGCGCGCGCCTCGGGCCCGGTCAGCCACTGGCCTTCGCCCGGCGGCGGGGCGAGCCGGGCATCGGCTGACAAGGCCAGCTTGAGCGTGACATGGGGGCGGTGCTGGTGGCTTCGGATCAGGTAACCCGCCAGGCTGGCGGCACAATCGGCGCATTCGATCGACTCAGCGGAGATCCCGGCCTGCCGCAGCCGCGCGATGCCCTGGCCGGCAGTGCGCGAATCGGGATCGCGGCAGCCGATCACCACCCGCGCGATACCGCTGGCCGCGACCAGATCGGCGCAGGCCGGCCCGCGCGCGCTGGCATGCGCGCAGGGTTCGAGCGTGACGTAGAGCGTGGCACCGGCAGCAGCGGCACCGGCAGCGGCGAGCGCCTCGGCCTCGGCATGCGGGCGCCCACCAGCTTGCGTCCAGCCGCGCGCGATCACCCGGCCGTGCCTGACGATCAGCGCGGCAACCGCCGGATTGGGGCGTGACAGGGGGCTTGCGCGCCGCGCAAGCCGCGCGGCCGCGGCCAGCCAGCGCCGGTCCGCCTCAGCTGTCAACCTTGGCCTGCAGGGCAGCATTCTTTGCGGCAGCAACGGCGGCCTTGGCTTTTTCGGCAGCGGCGTCAGCTTCGGCCTTTTGCTTGATCGCTTCGACATCCATGCCCGAGGCCTTGCCCACCGCCATCCACAGCTTCTGCGCCTTGGCGTCGGATTCGGCCTGGGCTTTCTCGCGCACATCCTTTTTCTTCTGGTTCGCGGCGATGAAGGCCTTGGTTTCGGCCTCGGTGCGGTCAGCCGGCCACGAGTTGATATAGGTTATCTCGGGCAAGCGGCGCTCACCCACCCAGTTTTGGGTCGCCATGATCCCGAAAGTGCCGAACGTGCACAGGGCCGCCAGCAGAGCATAGCGCCAGCGCGCAGGGCCAGCCTCGCGGTACACGGTGTACAGGTCGGCAATTGCGCCGGCGGGATTGATATTGCGCATGAATGACATGATGCCAAGATAGGCGCAGCGGCCCCGCTGCGCCAGCGGTCAGTTGTAATCGACCGAAATCGGGATCCGCCCGCGAAAATTGCCACCGCGCGCGCCGCTCAGCACCAGCCGCGCGCCAAACCTGAATTCAAGCTCGCCATTGGCATTGAGCGCGGGATGCGCGGGCAGATCGGTGGTGAACTGCGCCAGGTCGGCGTGGCCGCCATCGGCGGTGGTCATATCGACCCGGTCGGGCAGCTCGATCCGCACTTCGCGCAAGGGTACGCCGGTGATCTTGCCGTGCCCGGTTACGGAAATTCCGCCCAGATCGATCACTTCGCCGGTGGTCTGCTTGCCGCCGCCGGTCGCCGACAGTTCGGCGCTGCCCCCGGCGCGGCCGGTCAGCGCGAGTTTGCTGAAGTTGAGGTCGGTCCAGATCTCGATGGTCAGCGGGCGTTCGCCTGGCGCGGCCTCCCCGCCGGTGTAGCACAGCCGGCAGCTGTCCTGCGCGGCGGCAGGCGCGCACAGCAGCAGGGCTGCAACCAAGGCAAGACGACGGACCACCGGCACACTTTTCGCGGTTTATGGTTAAGGAGGTGTTACTTGGGCCCAAGACCGCGTTACCCGAAGGGCAGGTAGAGCCCGCGGCCCGAACGCTTGAGCCAGCGGTTGGCGGCGCGCAGATCGCCCTCGAACAAGTTACCGAGCAGCGCGTGGAACGCCGGGCTGTGATCAAAGTGCACCAGATGCGCGACCTCGTGCGCCACCACCGAGCGGCGGACGTCAGCCGGGGCCATCACCAGCCGCCAGTTGATCCGAATGGTCCCGCCGCGCGCGCAGCTGCCCCAGCGGCGTTGCGCACTGCTGAGCATCAGTGTGGGCACGCTTTGACCGGCCTGTGCACAGTAATGCGCCAGGTCTGCCGCCATCAAACGCCGCGCTTCGCCTTCAAACCAGCGTTTGAGCCGGGCCGGAACCGATTCGGTCGGTCCGCCAAGCACCAGCTCACCCTCATCAAGCAGTACGCGGCGCGGGGCGGTGGGATCGTGGCGAATGGCCAGGCTTTCGCCGCAGAACTGCACTTCGCCGCCGTCGCCCAGCTCTGCCGCTGCAGGCACTGCGGCTAGTTGCCCGGCGATCCACCCGGCGCGTTTTCGCGCAAATTCAAGCGCTTCGGCAGTGCGGCCCCATTGCGGCAGGGTGATCCGCACCGCGCTGCCATCAGGGGCCAGCCGCATGGTCATCCGCCGCGCTTGAGCCGATCGCCGCAGCACTACCGGCAGCACCCGCCCGGCCACTTCGACCTGCGGCTGCACCGGTTCGCGCTTCAGCAGCCAGTCAATCATCGGCCAGCTCCATCCCCGGCGGCAGTACGACATGCTGTTCGAGCGGCCCGGCCAGGTCTTCGCTGATCGCTTTCCCGCGCACCGATACCCCGGCGGCGTGAACCGCTTCGGGATCGCCGCAAACCAGATAGTGCCACGCGGGCAAATCGGCCCCATCGGCGCGCAGCCGGTACGCGCAGGTAGCGGGCAACCAGCTGACCGAGGCGGCCAGCGCCGGGTTCAGTTTAAGGCAATCGGGCACCTTGGCCTTGCGGCGCTTGTAATCGCTGCACCGGGCGCTGGGAATATCGAGCAGGCGGCAGGCGACATTGGTGGGATAGATGATCCCGGTATCCTCGTCCTCGGCCTTGTGCAGGCAGCACTGGCCGCAGCCATCGCACAGCGCCTCCCACTCGGGGCGCGACAGCGCCTCGATCGGCAGGGTCCAGAAACCGGGGCGCAGCGCGTCCATCGCCGCCGCCTAGCGGACCGACTTGGCAAGGTCGGCCGCGACCGCATCGGGGCCATCGAACACCGGCAGAATTTCGACCGGTTTGCCCGCGCGGTCGATCAGATAGGCGTGGCGGGTGTGCTCCATCTGGTAGCGCGCGGGGTCATTGCCGAGCTTGTTTTTGACCACGACGAATTTGCGCGCAACCGCGTCGATTTCGGCTTGGGTGCCGGTCAGCCCGATCAGCTTGGGCGAAAATGCCGCGGCGAATTGCCCGACTTTTGTCGGCGTGTCGCGCGCCGGGTCGATCGTGATGAAGATCGGCTGGACATCGGCGGCGAGCGCCGGGTGGTCCTTGGCGAAGCGCGCCAGACCTTGCATGATCACCCCAACGTCCATCGGGCAGGCGTCGGGGCAGAAGGTGAAGCCGAAATAGATGATCAGGTACTTGCCCTTGAACTGATCCGAGCTGACCCGCTGGCCGGTCTTGTCGGTTAGCGTAAACGGCCCGCCGACCGTGGCGCCGATCAGCGAGACCCCGGCGATTGGCACGGCATCCGGGCTCTGCTCGGCGGCGGGCTGATGGCAGGCGCTCAGCGCCAGCGCGGCGCCATAAGAAATCGTGCGAAGTGGCTTGAGCATGGCGTGGCGGTTCATGCTCTGCTAAACCGCACCGCGCAAGGAGCGTTTCGGGCGCGGCGGCGATTCTGCCGCGGACCCGCAACAGGAGGACTTTATAAAGTGCCGAGTATCCGCATGCTGTCGCTCGCTCTGGCCGCGCTGATGGTCGCCGTGATGGCCCTGCCCGGGCCTGCGCAGGCCCAGTTTTCCGACAGTTACAAATTCCTTGAAGCGGTGCGCAAAAAGGATGGCACCGCCGCCACCGCGCTGCTCGACAAAGGCAGCTCCAGCCTGATCAATACCCGCGACCTGACCAGCGGCAACACCGCGTTGCACATTGCCACCACGCGCCGCGACCTCACCTGGATGCAGTTTCTGGTGGCCAAGGGGGCGAACGTGAACACCCCCAATGTCAAAGGCGAAACCGCGCTGGTGGTGGCGGTCAACCTGGGCTTCAACGAAGGAGCGGAGCTGCTGATCGGCAACGGCGCGGCGGTCGATGCGCGCAATCGTACTGGGGAAACGCCGCTGATTACCGCGGTGCATAACCGCAATGTCGGGTTGATGCGGCTGTTGCTCAAGGCCGGAGCCGATCCGGATCGGGCCGACAATTCGGGCCGCAGTTCGCGCGATTACGCCGCGCTCGATCCCAAGGCCGAAATGCTGCTGAACGAGATCAAGGCCAACGCCAAACCCAAACCAAAGCCGGGCCAGGGCGCCAAGCTGTTCGGTCCCAAATGACCGGCGACCCGCGCCCCGACAGTAGCCTTGAGGCAATGCGGCGCGCTCTGGCCCCAGCCATCGCCGATGCTGCAGCGTTCGACGGGTGGAGCAAGCTGGCCGTCAATAACGCCGCCGCGGCGGCCCGGATAGATCCCGATAGTGCCCAATTTGCATTCGCCGACGGGGCAATGGCGATGATCGAGGCCTGGGTGCACAGCGTCGATGCGGCGATGGCGGCGGTGTTGCCGCTCGAGCAGATCGCCGCGCTCAAGATCCGCGAGCGGATCCGCACGCTGGTGCAGTTCCGGCTTGATGCGGTGGCGCACCAGAAGGAAGCGCTGCGCCGCGCGCTGGCGATCATGGCGATGCCGCAGAACGTGGCCCGGGCGCTGCAACTGGGCTGGCACAGCGCGGATGTGATGTGGCGGCTGGCGGGCGATACTGCGACCGATTATAACCATTATACCAAGCGGCTGACGCTGGGTTCGATCTATGCGGCGACGCTGGCGGTCTATGTCGATGATACCAGCCCCGATCACGAACAAACCCGGGCTTTCCTTGATCGCCGGATCGAGGGGATCATGAAGTTCGAGAAAGCCAAGGCCCGCTTGCTCAAACCGCGCGACGAACAGTTCAGCCCGGCGCGGTTTCTGGGGCGGCTGCGCTATCCCGCGCGGTGAGGACACGATGACCGGCTTCGCCCCGCGCCCGGGCATGACCGCCCAAGACATTGCCGAGACCGTTGCGGCAATCGTGACGGCGGCGACGCTGGAGGAAAAGGTTGGCACGATGTCGGGCCACGGCTTTTTCAAGGCGTTCCGCGAGGATGGCGGGCGGTTCGGCGCGCGGCCGTACCGCGCGGGCGGCGGAATCGAACGGCTGGGCGTGCCCGCGTTCTGGTTTACCGATGGCCCGCGCGGGGTCGCGCGCGGCAATTCTACCTGTTTTCCGTGCACGATGGCGCGCGGGGCCAGCTTCGATGTCAGCCTTGAGACGCGGATCGGCGCAGCGATGGGAATCGAGGCCCGGGCGCAGGGCTGCAACTTGTCGGGCGCGGTCTGCATCAATCTGCTGCGGCATCCCGGCTGGGGCCGCGCGCAGGAAACCTACGGCGAGGACCAGCATCATCTGGGCGTGATGGGGACGGCGCTGGCGCAGGGTATCCAGACCCACAATGTTTGCGCCACGGCCAAGCATTTCGCGCTCAACTCACTGGAAAACAGCCGCTTCACCGTCGATGTGCAGGTGGATGAGCGGACCCTGCACGAGGTTTATCTGCCGCATTTCAAGGCCTTGGTCGAAGCCGGGGTGGGCAGCGTGATGAGCGCCTATAATCAGGTCAACGGCGAATATTGCGGGCAGGACAAAGTGCTGCTGACCGACATTTTGCGGGGCGAATGGGGCTTTGCCGGGTTTGTCCATTCGGACTGGATCAAAGGGGTTTACGAGCCCTACGGCGCCGCCGCCGGGCTCGATGTTGAAAATCCCGAGCCGCTGGTGTTCGGCGCCAAACTGGTCAGCGCGGTTACTGCCGGCGCAATCGAACCGGAAGTGATCGACCGCGCCTGTTCCCGGATCCTGACCACGCTGTACCGCTTCGCCGCGGCGGCAGACCCGCTGCCGGACTATCCCGAAACGCTGGTGGCCTGCGCCGAGCACCGCGCTCTGGCGCTCGAGGCAGCGGAAAAGTCGGCGGTGCTGCTGGCCAATGACGGCACGCTGCCGCTCGACCGCGCCAAGGTGGGAAAGGTGGCAGTGCTGGGGCGGCTCGCCGCGCTGGAGAACACCGGCGACAATGGCTCGAGCCGGGTGCGCCCGCCGTATGTGGTGACGCCGCTGGCCGGGCTGCGCGCCGCGCTGGGCGAAGACCGCGTGCTGCACGCCGACGAAGCCGATCTGGCAGCGGTGCGGGCGGCTGTAGCGGCTGCCAATGTTGCCGTGGTGGTGGTCGGCACGACCGCGCAAGTGGAAGGAGAGTTCATTCCCGGCGGGATGACGCTGGGGCAGGATGCTCCGGAGGGTAAGCGCGCGGACATCGGCGGCGATCGCCGTGAGCTTGGCTTGCCGGCCGAACAAGTGGCGCTGATCAAGGCTGCTGCCGAGCTGGGCAAGCCGGTGGTGGTGGTGATTGTGGCGGGTTCGGCGGTGATGGTCGAGGCGTGGCACGGCGTGGCAGCGGCGATTGTGCAGACCTTTTATGCCGGGATGGAAGGCGGGACCGCGCTGGCCCGGTTGCTGCTCGGCGCGGTCAGCCCCAGTGGCAAGTTGCCGTTCACGGTGGCCCGCGATGCCGCGCAGTACCCCCCATTCGATCCCGCTGCGGCGGTGGCGCAATACGGCTACTGGCACGGCTATGCGTTGTTCGACCAGGCTGCGCTGGAACCGCGCTATGCCTTTGGGCACGGGCTGTCTTACGCCAAGTTCGCCTATTCCGAGCTGGCGACAGGGTGCGACGGCGCGGCCATCCTCGCCAGCGTTACCGTGACCAATCACGGCGGCGTCGCCGCGGATGAGGTTGTGCAGCTGTATATCGGCACCCCGGGAAAGGCTGCGCAACGGGCGCCCAAGCGCTTGTCCGGGTTTCGGCGCCTCACGCTGGCCCCCGGGCAAGCCGAGCGGGTGCAACTGCGCGTTGACTTGGACGATTTGCGCTGGCGCGATCCAGCGGTGCATGGCTGGGTGCTGGAGCACGGCAGCTACCGCGTCATGGCGGGCGGATCGTCCGACCGGCTGCTGACCTGCGCGATTGAAATTTAGAGGACGA
>JANOTT010000139.1:0-5485 GCA_031416535.1 Novosphingobium sp.
GCGCAGGGGAATACCGCCGTGAAGAAGATCGAAGCGATCATCAAGCCCTTCAAGCTCGACGAAGTGAAGGAAGCGCTGCACGAGGTTGGCGTCTCGGGCATTACCGTGACCGAGGCCAAGGGCTTTGGCCGCCAGAAGGGCCATACCGAGCTGTATCGCGGCGCCGAATATGTGGTCGATTTTCTGCCCAAGGTTAAGCTTGAGGTCGTGGTCCCCGACGATCTGGCCGAACGCGTGGTCGAGGCGATTGCCGCGGCGGCGCAGACCGGGCGGATCGGCGATGGCAAGATTTTCGTGATGAACGTGGAGAGCGCGCTGCGCATCCGCACCGGCGAGCGTGACAACGACGCGATCTGACGTTTCAATTCCAGCAATCACCCTGGCCCCGGGCGGGCGGGGACTATCGAAGGACGTAGCATGGCCAAGGCAAAAGACATTCTCAAGCGGATCAAGGATGAAGAGATCGAGTGGGTCGATCTGCGCTTCACCGACCCCAAGGGCAAGTGGCATCACCTGACCATGGTCGCTGCATTGCTGGGCGAGGATGAGCTGGAAGACGGGCTGATGTTTGACGGGTCTTCGATCGAAGGCTGGAAGGCGATCAACGAAAGCGACATGATCCTCAAGCCCGATCTGGATGCGGTCTATATCGATCCGTTCAGCGCGACCCCGATGATGATCATCTGCTGCGACATTGTCGAGCCGTCGACCGGCGACCTCTATTCGCGCGATCCGCGCTCGACCGCCAAGCGCGCCGAAGCGTTCGTTAAATCGAGCGGCGTGGGCGATACCGTCTATGTCGGTCCCGAGGCCGAATTCTTCCTGTTCGACGACGTGCGGTTCTACGATGGCTATGATGGCAACGGCTTCAAGATCGACGACATCGAACTGCCGACCAACGGCAACCGCGATTATATGTCGGAAACCGGCAGCGGCAACCTGGCCCACCGGCCGCGCGCCAAGGGCGGTTACTTCCCGGTCGCCCCGGTCGACAGCTGCGTCGATATTCGCGGCGAAATGGTCTCGACCATGATCGAAATGGGCCTGCCCTGCGACAAGCATCACCATGAGGTGGCCTCGGCGCAGCACGAACTGGGGCTGACTTACGGCACCTTGGTGCAGACCGCTGACCGGATGCAGGTCTACAAGTACGTCGTGCACCAGGTCGCGCAGGCTTACGGCAAGACCGCCACCTTCATGCCCAAGCCGATCAAGACCGACAACGGCAGCGGCATGCACACCCACATTTCGATCTGGGACGGCGGCAAGCCGCTGTTCGCGGGCAATGGCTATGCCGGGCTTTCCGACATGTGCCTGTACTTCATCGGCGGGGTGATCAAGCACGCCAAGGCGCTCAACGCCTTCACCAACCCCACCACCAACAGCTACAAACGGCTGGTTCCGGGCTATGAAGCCCCGGTGCTGCTGGCCTATTCGGCGCGCAACCGCTCGGCCTCGTGCCGCATTCCGTATGGCACCGGCGACAAGGCCAAGCGCGTGGAATTCCGTTTCCCCGATGCGATGGCCAACCCGTACCTGTGCTATGCCGCGCTGCTGATGGCCGGGCTCGACGGGATCAAGAACAAGATCCACCCGGGCGAGGCGATGGACAAGAACCTGTATGATCTGCCGCCGGCCGAACTGGCCGAGGTGCCGACCGTGTGCGGTTCGCTGCGCGAGGCGCTCGACTGCCTCGCAGCCGATCATGATTTCCTGCTGCAGGGCGGGGTGTTCACCAAGGATCAGATCGAAGCGTACATCGAGCTCAAGTGGCCCGAAGTGATGCGCTGGGAAACCACGCCGTCGGCGGTCGAATTCGATATGTATTACAGCGCCTGAGGCTTCAGACGCGCTGGCAATCAGGGGCGTCCCGGCTGGCCGGGGCGCCCCTTTTTTGTGTCATTTGTGTCAGCGCGCGGAACTCTTGCGCTGCTCCGCAGTTTTACTCCCGCAGCCATCGATGGTTGCGGTTAGTGGAGTAAAACCAATGCTCGCAACGATTGCCGTCATCCTGCTCGTCCTGTGGGCGCTTGGCTTCTTCGCCTTCCAGGTCGCCGGCGGCCTGATCCATCTGTTGCTGATAATCGCGCTGGTGGTGTTCGTGCTGCACTTCATCCGCGGTCGCCGGGCGCTGTAACGCTGCGGCACCTGCCACCGACATTGCCAAGTCCCGGTCTATTGCGGCAGCAGCAAGCCGCGCCGCCCGGCGGCAATAAAGGTGGCCAGCAGCATTGATCCCGACATTAGGGCGACCAGCCCCAACGCAACGTATATAAGGCCCACTCCTGCCAGCGCGATGGCTCCGCCCCCAGCGAACCTGTCAAACTGCGGCACAACCGTTGCAATGGCAAATCCAGCCACCGCGCCAACCAGGGCCCCTGATATAAGTTGCAACAACAGCTTGCGATAATTTGGACGGACAGGTTCGCGCGTCATGCTTCAGGCTCCCAACGATCGATAAACAGGTCCGGCACGGCAATGCCGAACAGGAGTGACAAGCGCATGGCCAGCGGCAGACTGGGATCGTATTTGTCGGTTTCCACCGCATTGATGGTCTGGCGCGAAACCCCAATCCGGCGCGCCAATTCACCCTGGCTCCACCCGGCTTGTTCCCGCACCTGCCGCAACCGGTTTTCCAAACTGACGCCCCCTTGCTGTCAAGAACTCTTTACACATCACGATGCTGAACTGTCAAGAGCTCTTTACAAGGTCCCCGGACCACCAATCGGCCGAATCCATTTTCCTACAGCCCGGCATTGTGTCTAATCCCCGCGCCTCACATTTCACGCGAGGTGTCGTCCGATGGAACGCAAGCCGATCTTCGAAGCTGTTCGCCGCCTGCTGGGGCGCGGGTTCAGCCCGCGCGAGGTGGCGGTGCTGGACGCCGCAATCGATGCGACGCTGGGTGTTGCCAGCTGCCCGCCTCCGCCTGAACTGAACGCCGGCCCGGCCGGCCTCGCGCTGATCCAGCGTTGGGAGGGCTGCGCGCGCAAGCGCAGCGACGGCCGGTTTGAGGCCTATCCTGATCCCGGCAGCGGCGGTGATCCATGGACAATTGGCTGGGGCACCACCGGGCCCGATGTGATCCCCGGCCTGATCTGGACCCAGACCGAATGCGAACAGCGTTTTGCCCGCGATCTGCAACGCTATGCCCGCGAAGTGGCCCGCGCGCTCGGCGCCGCGCCAACCACACAGAACCAGTTCGATGCGCTGGTCAGCTTCCACTACAACACCGGGGCGATTGCCCGGGCCACGCTGACCCGGCTGCACGTGGCCGGGCGCTATGGCGAAGCGGCCGAGGAATTCGCGCGCTGGGTCCACGCCGGGGGCAAACGCCTGATCGGGCTGGAACGCCGCCGCGTGGCCGAAGCAGCGCTCTACCGAAGCTGAGGTCGGAACTAACCGCACTCGCCGCGCGTTAGTGATCCGACATAGGAGATTTCTCATGCGTAAATTGCTGTGCACCGTCGCGCTCGCTGCCTTGGCCACCGCGGCCGTTCATGCCGACCCCGGCGGCGGCAAGGGTCAGGGCGGCGGCAAGGAAAACGGCGGCGCCAAAGACCAGGGCGGCTATCAGCAAGCCAAGGGTCAGGACCAGCGCGAAGGCCACAGCAAAAACGACAATCGCGGCCAAAGCAAGTCCGCTGACCGCGCCGCCGACCGCGGCGGGAACAAGCAGTCCGGCCAGAATCGCTCCGACGACCGCCGTGACATAGCCGCGCCGGGCAACCAGCAAGGCCGCTTTGAACAGCGCGGCGACAATGATCAGGGCCGTTTCGGGCGCGATCAGGGTGCCGACGGGCCGCGGCTCAGCTGGCGCGATTACGACCGCCGCGGTCTGATCAACGGGTGCCCGCCGGGTCTGGCCAAAAAGAACAACGGCTGCATGCCGCCGGGACAGGCCAAAAAGAACGGTTATGACCGGTATGACGCCAATTGGTGGGGTCTGCGCGGATTGAACAATCTGTCAGGCTATCGCTATATCGATGGCAACCTGGTGCGGCTGACACCGGGCGGCGCGGTGATGGACTACTATCCGTTGCTCGGCGGCGCGCTGGCGGTCGGCAATCCGTGGCCGAGCGCCTGGCAGCCAACCCCGTTGTCGCCGTATTATTCGAACTATTACGGGCTGGGGGATGATTACCGCTATTTCGACGGCGCGATCTACCGGGTCGATCCTTCAACCAGCGCCATCCAATCGGTGGCGGCGCTGCTGACCGGTGATACCTTCAACGTCGGCCAGCGGATGCCGACGGGCTATAGCGCTTACAACGTGCCCTATCAGTACCGCGATCGCTATGCCGACGGCCCTGACGCCAATTACCGCTATAACGACGGTTATGTGTACAAGACCGACCCCACGACCCAGCTGATCGTCGCGGCGATCGAGTTGCTGAGCTAAGCCCCATGCAGGAGCGACCCATCATGCGTATTACCCCACTCCTCGCCGCCGCTGCGCTGCTGGCACTGACAGGGTGCTCCAAACCGGCCGAACCTGCAGGTACGGACACGGCTGCAATGGCCATGTCCAACAAGTCGCTGGCCGACACCATCGGCGCTGACGGGCAGTTCAAGACCTTGGCGGGGGGACTCAAATCGACCGGGCTCGACGGGGTATTTTCGGGCAAGGGCGATTACACCGTGCTCGCCCCCACCGAGACGGCCTTCGCCGCACTCGGCGACCAGGCCGCCGGTTTGGCTGCACCCGAACAGCAGGCCGTGCTGGCCGCAGTGCTGCGCGGCCATGTCATTCCCGGCATGCTGACCACCGGTGACATCGGCAAGGCGATCGACGCCAATGGCGGAAAGCCGATCACCATGCGCACGATGGGCACCGGCACCGTCAGCTTCGCGCGCAGCGGGTCCAGCCTGACCGTCACGGCCGACGATGGCTCTGCGGCCAAGCTGAGCGGCGAGGGAATGTCGGCCAGCAACGGTGCAGTGCTGCCAATCGATGCGGTGCTCAAAAAGCTCTGACGACCGGCTCGCAGGCCAGTTGCCCATGCTGTCGTCCGTACTGTCGCCCGTACTGTCGCCCATACTGTCGATTGCAGCTTGCAATCTTATCCCGCGAACCCGAAATGGTATCCGAGTTTAATCGAACCATTAAGGGAGATTCGCGATGCGCGAGCGGCTGCAAAATTACATCGACGGCAAGTGGGTTGATAGCGAAGGCGGAACCCGTCATGAAGTGATCAGCCCCGGCACCGAAGAGGCGGTCAGCGCGATCACGCTGGGCACCAAGGCCGATGTCGACAAGGCCGTGGCCGCCGCGCGCCGCGCGTACAAGACTTTCAGCAAGACCACCCGCGAAGAGCGCCTCGCGCTGATGGGCCGCATTGTTGAGGAATACAAAAAGCGCAGCAAGGACCTCGCCCAATCGATGGCCGAGGAAATGGGCGCGCCGGTCAGCTTTGCCGAAATGGCGCAGGTCGGCGCGGGCATCGGCGGGTTCATGGGCACGATGGAAGCGCTCAAGAACTTC
>JANOTT010000140.1:0-19752 GCA_031416535.1 Novosphingobium sp.
CTGCAAGCCCCCGCCAAAGCAAACCCCGTGGACCGCCGCGATCACCGGGACCGGCAGCTTGCGCCATTGCAGCGCGACCTGCTGCGGCGGATTGCAATTGCCGTGGGTGCGCGTGGTCAGCGGCTCATCGCGGCGGCGAGCGGGATCGCCCATGCTCGCCATGTCGAGCCCGGCACAGAAGCTGCGCCCCTCGCCCGACAGCACCACGCAGCGCAGCCCTTTGAGGTCATGCAGCACGTGCCCGGCGTTGAGCAGGGCGGCGAACATATCCGGATCGAGCGCGTTCATCTTGTCGGCGCGGATCAGCCGGACATGCGCGACACCATGATCATCCATGCTGATGGCGACACGGGCGGGCGGGGTTACGGTGTGATCCATGCGGTTAGGTCCATCAAAAGCGGCTCAGGCGGGGACCCGCTCCTCGCTCAAACGGGCATAGCCGTCCAGTGCCAAATCGCCGCCCAGCGGACCGGTTAGCGGGCCAAATAGCGGAATCGCGCGGCGCGGCTCGGCGCTGGCCAGCCGGTACGCCCCGCCCGGCAGCGTCTCGACCAGTCCGTCGACCCCGGAGGTGCGCAGCTTGGCGCGCAGCCGGCTGATGTGGACCGCCAGACTGTTGGTTTCGGGGCGGAACGAGAGCCGCCACACGTCGTACAGCAGTTCGGCCGCACCCACACAGTCTTCGGGGGTTTCAGCCAGCCGCCACAGCAGCGCAAATTCGCGCGGGTGCAATCCCAGGCCGCGCCCCGCGACGAACGCCTCGCGCGCGAGCAAATCGAGCTGGACGGGCCCATGCCAGCGGTAACGCGGCAGCGCCTCGGCATATTGCGCCAGCCGCAGCACCCGCATCTCCAGTTCATCGAGCGAGGCATCCTGACCCAAGGCATCGCCAAAGCCCAGCCGGAGCATCCGCGCGCGGTCGTTCGAATCGCGCACTTCCAGCATCATCATCCATTTGCGCTGCGCCGGATTGGCCGCGCTTAGCGACAGCCAATTCGGAAGCGGCAGATCGTGCGGACGGCCCAGCAGGGCATGTGCTTCGCCCTGCCCAGACGATTGCGAATCGCCGAGCAGCCGCCAGCCAAGCCGGCGCAGGTCATATGACGCGGGAACAGGCCCCACCGAAAACCAGCGAAACAGCCGCACGGCGCCCTCTTAATTCGTGTGCTGGTTGTCCATGCCACACTCCCAACAGCTCAGGCTGTACAAATCCAGCCGCCCACCCAATTAGGGAGTTCAACGATTTGGGGAAACAATCAAGATATTTTCAGGCCGCAGAACTATTGATGCCCATCGACTGTAAATAACGCCGAACATTGCGTGCGGCTTGGCGCAATCTTTGTTCGTTCTCGACCAGTGCAATCCGGACATAGCCTTCGCCCTCTTCGCCGTAGCCCACCCCGGGAGCCACCGCCACTTCGGCATGAGTCAGTAATTGCTTGGAAAATTCCAGGCTGCCCATGTCCTTGAGCGCGGGCGGCAGCGGAGCCCAAGCGAACATCGAGGCGCGCGGACTGGGAATATGCCAACCGGCTCGTCCGAAGCTCTCGACCAGCACATCGCGGCGTTTCTGATAGAGCGCGCGGTTGGACTCGACGATGTCTTGCGGGCCGTTGAGCGCGGCGCAGGCCGCGGCCTGGATCGGGGTGAATGCCCCATAATCGAGATAGCTTTTGACCCGGGTCAGTGCCGCGATCAGCCGCGGATTGCCGACCGCGAAGCCGACCCGCCAGCCGGCCATCGAAAAGGTTTTCGAGAGCGAGGTAAATTCGATCGCCACATCCTTGGCGCCGGGCACCTGCAGGATCGAAACCGTTGGATTGCCGTCGTAATAAAGCTCCGAATAGGCCAGGTCCGAAATTATCCAGACTTGATTCTCTTTGGCCCAGGCCACCAACCGCTCGTAGAACGCCAGATCGACGGTCTCGGCGGTCGGGTTCGACGGATAATTGACGATCAGGATCGACGGGCGCGGCACGGTAAAGGCCATTGCCCGTTCGAGCGCACGGAAGTAATTTTCGTCGGGGGTGGTCGGGACCGAGCGGATCGTTGCTCCGGCGATGATGAACCCGAAGGTGTGGATCGGATAGCTGGGATTGGGCGCGAGCACGACATCGCCCGGCGCGGTGATCGCGGTGGCGAGGCTGGCGAGGCCTTCCTTGCTGCCCATGGTCATCACGACCTCGGTCTCGGGATCGACCTCCACCCCAAAGCGGCGGCCGTAATACAGGGCCTGCGCCTTGCGCAGCCCGGGGATGCCCTTGGAGGCCGAATAGCCGTGCGCGTCGGGCTTCATCGCGACTTCGCAAAGCTTTTCGATCACGTGCGCCGGCGGGGGCAGATCGGGGTTGCCCATGCCCAGGTCGATGATGTCCCGCCCGGCCGCGCGCGCCGCTGCTCGCATGCCGTTGACTTCGGCGATGACATAGGGCGGCAGTCGCTTGATGCGGTAGAATTCCTCGGACATTGGACCTTTCCAGATGGCGCGCGGCCGGTGCAGCGCAAAGGTCTTATCGGTGATCGAACGGGCTTGCGCCAGTGCGTTTGAGAAAAATTGCCATGGCGCACGGCGGCTGGGTCAAGGTGATCCACGCGCCTGCAACACAGAATGCTTCGTAATGGCGACAATTCCCGACCATCGCCCACAGCGCGAGGCAGATCCGGAAGAAGATCGCGCCGATCGTGGTCTGCGCCATCAGCAGCATGTTGCACCGCGCGGTGATTGCTGCCACGCAGCGGGTGGGAGAGGTCTCGTAACACATTCGCCGGGAGCACTGCTCCCCGCGCACAGGAGCCTGTTCGATGAGTGACCAGTCGGCCAAGGACACCGCGCCAAACCCCACCGGCGAGGACCTGTTCACCGCGATGCTGCAGGCCCCGCAACAGTTGTTCAGCCAGTTCCTCCCCGCCGGCAGCGTGCCGGGCGCGGCCCCGGCAGCGGGCGATCTGGCGCAGTGGACCAGCGTGGCGCAGCGCTTGCAAACGATGTGGTTCGATTTCCAGCGCGATCAGGCCGCTTCAGCCAGCGCCAACTGGCCCACCATGCTGAGCGATCCGGGCGGATTTGCCGCGATCATGCAAGGCTGGTTCAAGGCCTTGCCGCTGGCCCAGCCAGATACCCAGAAAAAGCTGTGGGAAGACAGTCTGGCGCTGTGGGAAGGCGTGCTCGGCCAATACGGGATCGGGCCACGCGCCGCCGAGGCAGGCGGAGAAGCTGTGGCCTTGCCGCGGCAAGACCGCCGCTTCAAAGACCCCAAGTGGCGCGCGCAGCCGTTCTATGCGCTGGTTCACCAGACTTACCTGATGCTGGCCGAACAGATCGTGGCGATGGCCGAGGCCGCCCCCGGCACCGATCAGGCGCGACGTGAGCAGCTGCGCTTTGCCGCACGCACGCTGGTCGAAATGCTCAGCCCGGCCAATTTCCCGCTGACCAATCCGCTGGTGATGGAAAAGGCCGTGGCCACGCGGGGCGAGAGCCTGGTCAAGGGCCTGCAGCACCTGCTGGGCGATATGCAGCGCGGGCAGCTCACCCATGTCGATCCGCAGGCCTTCCGGGTGGGCGAGAACATCGCCACCGCGCCGGGCAAGGTGGTGCATGAGACCCCGCTGTTTCAGTTGATCCACTACAGCCCGACCACCGAGCACGTGCTCGAGGTGCCGCTGGTGATCTTCCCGCCGTGGATCAATCGCTTCTACATCCTCGACCTTAGCCCGCAAAAAAGCTTCATCCGCTGGGCGGTCGATCAGGGGCTGAGCGTGTTCGTGGTGTCGTGGAAGTCGGCCGACGCCAGCATGGCCCAGGTTGAGTGGGACGATTACATTCGCGCCGAGATCAATGCGGTCGACACGATCTGCGCGCGGCTGGATGTGCAGTCGGTGCACGCGATCGGTTATTGCGTCGCCGGCACGACTCTGGCCGCAGCATTGGCGATCCTGGCGCGGCGCGGAACGGCCGACAAGATCAAGAGCGCGACCTTCTTCACCGCGCAGGTCGATTTTGAACTGGCGGGCGAGCTCAAGGTGTTCATCGACGACCAGCAACTGGCGGCAGTGGCGAAACTGTCAGAGCAAACCGGCTATCTTGACGGGCGGCTGATGGCGGCAACTTTCAACCTGCTGCGCGGCACCGATCTGATCTGGAACTACGTGGTCAACAATTACCTGCTGGGCGACGATTATCCGGCGTTCGACCTGCTGCACTGGAACGGCGACGTCACCAATCTGCCCGCCAGGTGGCATATGTCCTATCTGACTGACCTCTACCGCGACAACAAGCTGGTGGTGCCCGATGCGATGAGCGCCGACGGCACGCCGATCGATCTGACGCGGATTGTCACCCCGACTTACATCCAGGCCGGGCGTGAGGACCATATTGCGCCTGCGGACAGCGTCTGGCGGATGATGCACCACTTGCGCGGCCCGAAGACCTTCGTACTGGCCGGCTCAGGTCATATCGCCGGGGTGGTCAACCCGCCGGCGGCGAACAAGTACCAGTTCTGGACCAACCCGGGGGCGGTCGACAGCTTCGCGGAATTCGTCGGCGGGGCGCACGAAACCCCGGGCAGCTGGTGGCCGCACTGGATTGGCTGGATCCGCCAGCAGGATGACCGCGAAGTGCCGGTAACAGGCAAGCGGGCACCCGGCGGCAAGGGTGACCGCGTGATCGAAGATGCCCCTGGTCGCTATGTTAAAATGCGGTAAGACATTCTAATATTACCATTATGTGCGCTTTTGCTGCACTGCACAAAAATCCCTTGACTTCGCACTCGCAATAACTATTTTGTGCAGTGCAACATGATCTATGCCGATGAGCGGCGCAGGTTCGAGTGCAAAGGATTATGACGATGGCCACCACTCCCGCAATGGGCACCGAGCCCAAGATCGACGTCGCCAAAGCCGAAGCTGAAGCCGAAAAGGCTTATGCGCAGGCCGCCGCTGTGGTTGAAGCCAAGGCCGAGCCCAAGATCGCTGCCCCGGCAGCAGCGTCCGCCGCCAAGGTGGAAGCTCCCAAGGTTGCAGAAAAGGCGGCCCCGGCGCTCGACGCCGCTGCCAAGCCCGCAGCCAAGAAAGCCGTTGTGAAGGCTGTCGTCGCGAAGAAGGCTGCCGTCGCGAAGAAGGTTGATATGAAGAAGGCTGTTGTGAAGAAGGCTGCCGCCAGGCCCGTCGCCATCAAGAAAATCGTCAAGCAGGTTGCCGCCAAGTCGGCCGCCAAGGTCACCCCGTTCAACAAGCTTAAGGATACCATCATGACCAAGACCAAAACCACCACCGAAGACTATACCGCCAAGGTCAAGGACGTCGTTGCCACCGCGCAGGACCGTGCCAAGGCTGCGTTCGAGAAGACCTCGGCCTATGCCAGCGAATATGGCGAGTTCACCAAGGGCAATCTCGAAGCCGTGGTCGAATCGGGCAAGATTCTCGCCGCCGGGCTGCAGGACATGGGCAAGACCTATGTCGCCGAGGGCAAGAGCGCCGTTGAAACCATGACCGCCGACGTCAAGGAAATCGCTGGCGTCAAGTCGCCGGCTGACTTCTTCAAGCTGCAGGGCGAACTGATGCGCCGTAACTTCGATGCCGCCGTTGCTTCGACCTCGAAGCACTCGGAAGCCATGGTCAAGCTGGCCGGTGACGCGTTCGCGCCGATCTCGACCCGCGTCAGCCTGGCTGTCGAGAAGGTCAAGCAGGCCGCCTAAGGCTAGTTTGCCGCTTGCGTCCCGGCACTCCCCCCTCCCTGCCGGGACGCAAGATCAAATCAGGGCCGAACAGCCATGCGCTGTTCGGCCCTTTTGGTTTTTGCTAATACCTTGGTATTAGGTAACAGCGGCGCGGCGTCAGTCGGAAAATCGACCGATCAACCCTTGTCCTTTGGCTCTGTGATACGATATTTTGATGCGATGTTGATTCCGAACTTCTTGACCCTGACTCCCCCGCAGGCCGGCGACGATGAGCGCAAAGGCGGTGACGTCGATGGACAAGACCAGATTGGGGTTGCCACCAAGACCCGCACTAAGCCCAAAAAACCGAGCCAGTTCAAAGTTTTGTTGCTTAACGACGATTACACCCCGATGGAATTCGTGGTGATGGTGCTCAAGCGGTTTTTCCAGATGGATCTGGAGCAGGCGACCCGGGTTATGCTGCATGTTCATCAGAAAGGCGTCGGAGTTTGCGGCGTGTTCACGTACGAAATTGCCGAAACCAAGGTGAATCAGGTGATGGACTTCGCCCGCCAAAATACCCACCCGCTGCAGGGCACGCTGGAAAAGGCGTAGGACGCGCCAACGCCGGCGCTGGCGCAAGCCACGCTATAATCTGCCATTTCAGCTTTCGCCGCACGCCCGTGGCGGTTAAGGGACTCGCCAGTCCCCCGTCAGCAAGGCCTGTGTGAACGCCATTCCCGCCATCGATCGTTATATCTTCCGGCTGGTGCTGATGCCCATGCTGGCGGTGTTCGTGATCGCAGCGTCGCTGATGATGCTCGACAAGATGCTCAAGCTGTTCGAATTCGTCGGCAACGAAGGCGGGCCGATTTCGGTCGTATTCAAGATGCTGGCCAACCTGCTGCCCGAGTATGCCGGGCTGGCGATCCCGCTGGGGCTGATGCTGGGGATCCTGTTCGCGTTCCGCAAGCTGGCCACCAGCAGCGAACTCGACGTGATGCGCGCGGTCGGGCTAGGCTATACCCGGCTGCTCAGAGTACCATACGCGCTGACCATCGTGCTGGCGGCGCTCAACCTGATGATCGTCGGCTACCTCCAGCCGTTGGCGCGGTATTATTACGAACAGCTCGACTTCGAATTGCGCTCGGGCGCGCTGGGTGCCTCGATCAAGGTCGGTGAGTTTACCACGCTGCAGGACCGGGTCGCGCTGCGAATCGACCAGAGCAGCGATAACGGCCGCCGCCTGACCGGGATCTTCGCCCGATTTTCTTCGCCCAAGGGGCAAGTCGCAACCATCTCGGCGCGCGAAGGCACCTTCCTCGCGCTCAAAGACAGCCCCGACACGATCATCCTGCGGCTTACCCAAGGCCAGATCATTCAAGACGAACCTGGCATGCCGCCGCGTGTGCTCAGTTTTTCCCAGCATGATCTGCCGATCGATTTGCCCGCGATCGAGCGCTTCCGCCAGCGCGGCGGCAAGCAGCGTGAGTATATCCTGCCCGAATTGCTCAAGATCGGGTGGAGTGACACGGCCACCAAGCAGCTGCGCAACGAAACCCGCGCCAGCCTTAATTTCCGGTTGGTCGAAGTGGTGATGATGCTGCTGCTGCCGCTGCTGGCAGTGGCGCTGGCGGTCCCGCCCAAACGCTCGACCTCCTCGCTGGGGGTGTTCCTGTCGATCCTGATGGTGGTGGCCTATCACAAGGTCAACGAATACGGGCAGGCTGCCGCGGCGCAGGGGCGCTTCCCGCCCGAACTGGTGCTATGGCTGCCCTTCGCCGTGTTCGCGGCGCTGATCGGGTGGATGTACTGGCGCGTGGCCTACGTCCCCGGCGGCCAGGCGATTGGCGCACTTGAGCGGGTTTCAGCCAATCTGGCCAAGCGCCTGCGCAAGCTGTTCGACCGCGGCAACCAGCCGGCAAAGGCGGGCTGATGCTAAGCAACCTGTTGCCCTCGCGAACGCTTACGCTCTATCTGATGCGGCTGTTCATCGTGCGCATTCTGGGTGTGCTGGTGATGCTGGTGCTGGTGCTGCAGGCACTTCAGCTGTTGTCGGAAAGCGGTGACATTCTGGCAGTTCCCGGCAATGGCCAGGCCGAATTGTGGCGGTATGTCTCGCTCAACGTGCCGCAGCTGATAGCGCGTTTCCTGCCCTATTCGGTGCTGCTGGCAACGCTGCTCACTTTTGCTCCGCTCAACCAGAACAGCGAGGTAATCGCGATGCGCGCGGGTGGACTGTCGGCGCACCAGATCCTTGCCCCGATGCTGCTGACCGCTGCGGCGGTCTCGCTGGTCAGCCTGACCTTCAACGAGACGGTCGTGGCCCCGGCAACCGGTTCGCTCAAGCAATGGAGTGCGCTGAAATACAAGCCGGTGCCCAAGGACACCGGGGTGCGCAGTAACGTCTATGTGCCCGACGGCACCAATGTGCTCGCCGCCGTCAGCGTCACTGGCACCGGTCCGAACACCGTGCTTGATCAGGTCACCTGGTACCGCCGCGACGCCGCGGGCATGGTGATCGAGCAGTTGCGCAGCCGCCGTGCAACCTATGCTGCGCCCGGCTGGCGGCTGGAGAATCCGGTGCATTTCGATGTCGCCACCACCACGCAGGTCCCGGTGCCGACCCAAGTAATCGCGCCCGGCCTGACCCCGGCGCAGATGTCGATCACCAAGATCGACCCGGATGGGCAGAATATCTTCCAGCTCTCCAGATCGATTGCCGCGCTCAAGGCGTCGGGGCGGCGCACCACCGAGCTGGAGGCCAAATGGTGGCACAAGCTGTCGGGGCCGCTCTCAGCGCTGCTGATGCCCTTGCTGGGTTCGGTCGCGGCATTCGGGCTGGCGCGCTCGGGGACGCTGCTGATCCGCGCGGTCGCCGGGATGGCGCTGGGCTTCACCTTTTTCGTGGTCGACAATGCCGTACTGGCGATGGGCAATTTCGGCGGCTACCCGCCGCTAATCGCCGCCTGGGCGCCGTTCCTGTTGTTCCTGCTGGTGGGCGAAACGGTGCTGGTCAGGACCGAGGAGTAATTGGCATCAACGTCCGCGCATCATGGTGCTGCGCGCGATCCGGCCAACCAGTGGCACCAACCCCGGATAGTTCGCCTGCGCGTAAGTCGACCCGGTGCCCAGATGCGCCACCAGCCGCCGGTGTGCCTCACCCAGCGAATGATAGGGCATCGAGGGCAGCAGGTGGTGCAGCGCATGATAACGCAGCCCGACCGGTGCCCACAGCCCCGACATTAGCGCGGGCGGCGGGACATTGACCGAATCGAGATATTGCGCGGTGACGGTCATCGGCTCGCCGTCATTCTGCCACAAATGCGCCACCAGCGTGCGGACCTGATTAAACACTGCGGTCGCCGAAACCACTGCCAGCGCGATCAGCAGCGGACGCCAGCCGAGCCACTGGGTGCTGGCCAGCAAGCACCACGCCCAGATCGCCGCAGCACTTTCTTGCCAGCGCACCATTCGCGCGAAATCGCCATCGACCGACCGCCGGCGAAAATCGGGATTGATCGACAGCGACGAAGCGCGTTCCCACACCAGCTTGCGCAGCGGCGCAATCACCGCGCCCAGCGGCACCAGCAGCGCCGAGCGGATCAGCAGTCCGATCGGCAGCAAGGCCGCAATCAGGATGAAGGCCGGCAGCGACCACGGCTTCATCAGCGCCAGCGGCAGGTATTCGGGGTCCTCGGCCGTGCCATAGCGGGTGCGCGCATGGTGCAGCGTGTGCACGCCTTCATACATGAACGAGGGGGTCAGCAGCGGGATCCCCACCAGCACATTCCAGGCAGTGCGAAAGCCCGGCAGCGCGGTGCGGTGGATATGGGTCAGTTCGTGAATGAACAGCAACGCGCGGTACAGCGTGAGCACTGCCAGCGCTGCGCAGGCCAGCGCCAGCGGCAGGCCCGGCGCCACGATCGCCCCGGCCAGCGCGGCATAGCCCAGCGCCGCCGACAGCAGCATGTCGGGCCAATAGATCTCGGGCCGTGCGGCGGAAATGTCGCGGGTCAGATCGACCGCGGCGCGCAGCATCTCCATATCATCGGGGACTGCCGGAGTGGCAGACGAGGGTTTGATTTTTTCCAGTACGCTCATGACTTGATTCCAGAATGCCCGGCTTGACAAGCTGCCGGCACCAAACGCAGGTCGCCTTGCGGACAAACAAAGGCAGCATCGTGGCAGCAACACAGTTAATCGTCGCACCGGTCGGCAACAAGGGCGACTTCAAGGCTTTTATCGATCTGGCTTATCGGCTTAACCGGTCAGACCCCAACTGGGTTCCGCCGCTGCGCAGCGAAGTGAGCGAACTGCTGACCCCGGGCAAAAACCCGTTTCACGAGCATGCGACGATGCAGCTGTTCCTGGCCCGGCGTGACGATGCGGTGGTCGGACGAATCTCGGCGCATTACGATCATCTAGCGCTGGCGCAGCCACCGGCGCTCGGAATGGGCCCGGGGACTGGTAATTGGGGGCTGTTCGAGGCCGAAGATGAGGACGCCGCCAAAGCCCTGATCGCCGCCGCCGAGGCTTGGCTCAAAAATCAGGGCATGACCCGCGTGCTCGCGCCGATCAGCTTGTCGGTGTGGGAAGAGCCGGGCCTGCTGACCAAGGGCCACGATCACCCCCCCACGGTGATGATGGGGCATGATAACCCGGTCTATCAGGCGTGGATCGAGCAAGCTGGTTATGCGCTGGTCAAAACGCTCAAAACCTATGATCTCGACATCACCAAGCAGTTCCCGCCGCTGATCCAGCGGATCGTGCAATCGGGCGAACGCAATCCGCGCATTCGCATCCGTCAGGTCGAGCTCAAGCAGTTTGACCGTGACGCCCGGATTATCATCGATATTCTCAACGATGCCTGGTCGAACAATTGGGGCTTTGTGCCGTTCACCGACGCTGAGATTGCCTACACCGGCAAGAAACTAAAGCCGTTGGTGCGCGAGGACCTGATTGTGATCGCCGAGCTCGAGGGTCGTCCGGTCGCGTTCATGCTGACGCTGCCCGATATCAACGAGGTGATCAAACGGATCGATGGCAAGCTGCTGCCGCTGGGCTGGGCCAAGCTGCTATGGTGGCTGCGCAAGCCCCACGGCCAGACCATTCGCGTACCCTTGATGGGGGTGCTGCGCGAATTTCAGGCCTCGCGGCTCGCCAGTCAGATGGCTTTCATGATGATTGAATATATTCGCAGCCACGCGGTTTCGAACTATGGCTTCACGCGCGGCGAAATCGGCTGGATCCTGGAAGACAATCAGGGAATGGTGGCCATCGCGGACGCGATCGGATGCCAGCTCGACAAGGAATATTCGCTCTACGAGAAAAGTATCTGAGGCAGCCGATCAGGGCGAAGTCACCATTTCCTCTCGCCGGTCCACCGCCGCTGTCACTGCCACATCCATCGTCACATTGCCCAAGGTCCGCATCAGGTCGGGCAGGATTTCCACTGCGACCAGCAGGCCCAAGGGCGCGACCGGCACCCCCATCGCCATCGCGATTGGCCCGACCGCAGTGACAAAGCTGATCGAACCGGGGAGCGAGACCGAGCCGATGGTCGTCGCCAAGGCCACCAGCACGCCGACCACCAGCATCGCCGGGGTCAGCTCGATCCCGGAGAGCTTCGCTACGTAAATCGCGACCGCCAGGTTCATAACCGGACCGGTCGCACGGAACAACGCAACCGCGAGCGGCAGGACGAACTCGCCGGTGTTGTCGCGCAGACCCAGCGTGCGGCACCCGATCAGCATGGTGGGCAGGCTAGCAAGCGACGACTGGGTCGAGATCGCCATCGTCTGCGCCGGGATCACCGCACGCGCGAATTTGGCAAGCGGTTGCCGTGCGACCAGCACCGCGACACCGTAAGCCGCGACCAGCACCACCCCGCCCATCGACGCGACACTCAGGATATAATGCATCAATGCGCCCAGTACCGCCGTCCCGCTCTGCCCGGCGACCTGCAGCGACAGCGCGAACACCCCGACCGGGGCAAGCCACAAAACCCAGCCGACGATCACCAGCATCGCGCCGGTTATGCCCTCGAACAAGGTCGTCAGTGCCTGGCGGTGCACTACCGGCAGTCGGGCCATCGCCACTGCAAACAGGCTGAAGAACACGATCACGCCGAGCATCGCATTGGCCGCCGAGGCAGCGATGATGTTTGAGGGAATCAGCGACCCAAGGAAGTCCTTGATGGCTGGGACCTGTGCAGGTTCCACCGCTGCCAGCCCGCCGCGCAGCGCCGCGGCGGCGACAGCGGGGATCGGCACGGCATTGAGCAGCGCCGGCATGGCAAAGGCGGCGAACACTGTGCCGCAGGTCAGGACCACCGCGAACGATGCGAGCGCGGTGACGGCAATCCGCCCCGCCTTGGCGGCTGCCAGCGTCTGGACAATCCCGATCACCAGCAGCGAGGCCACCAGCGGAACGATGGTCATCTGCAAGGCGCTCAGCCACCAAGTGCCGACCAGTTCGGCCAGCAGCAACAGCGCCCCGGCGAGGCCGGTCGGCGCTGCGTCGCCTGCCGTGTTGTTAAACACAATCCCCAGCACTAGCCCGGCAATTAATCCGGCCAGCGTCCACAGCGTCGGTACGCGGATATCGGGGATTACAGAACTTGCGCGTGTGACTTCGGGCTGGTCATTCATGAATTGGCTTGCTCCGCCGGGCTTTTGCAGGCGTGACATTAGCGGCGTTCAGCGACATAGCAATTTTACAGGAATTGCAGGGCACGGAGCGCAGATGGGCAGGCAATATTTCGGCACTGACGGCATTCGCGGATTGACCAACGCCGGGGTGATGACCGCCGCGATTGCAATGAAGGTCGGCCAGGCCGCGGGCACGCATTTTCTGCGCGGCAAGCACCGCCACCGGGTGGTAATCGGCAAGGACACCCGGTTGTCGGGGTATATGCTCGAAAATGCGCTGGTGGCGGGCTTCACCAGCGTGGGGATGGATGTGGTGCTGCTGGGCCCGATGCCGACTCCGGCAGTGGCGCTGCTCACGCGCGAACTGCGCGCGGACGTCGGCGTAATGATCTCGGCCAGCCACAACCCCTATATGGATAACGGGATCAAGCTGTTCGGCCCCGACGGGTTCAAGCTGTCCGACGCTGACGAACTGGCGATTGAGGCAATGCTGGCAGTGGATCAGCCGCTCGCTCCCGCCGCCGAAATCGGCCGGGCACGCCGGATCGACGATGCGCGCGGGCGCTATATCCACGCGGTCAAAGGCTCTTTGCCCGACGATGTGCGGCTCGATGGGCTCAAGATCGTGGTCGATTGTGCCAATGGCGCGGCTTATCAGGTCGCGCCCTCGGCCGTGTGGGAACTGGGCGCCGAAGTGGTCGCGGTCGGGGTAAATCCCAACGGCACCAATATCAACGACAACTGCGGCTCGACCCACCTCGATCTGATCAAGCAAACCGTCGTGGCCAGCGGCGCGCACATCGGCCTCGCGCTCGATGGCGATGCCGACCGGCTGATCGTGGTCGATGAGCGCGGACAGACGGTCGATGGCGATCAGCTGATGGCGCTGATCGGTACGCAGCTGGCCGCGCGCGGCGCGCTGCGCGGCGGCGGAGTGGTCGCCACGGTCATGTCCAACCTGGGGCTTGAACGCTATCTGCAAGGCCAAGGCTTGACGCTGGAGCGGACCAAAGTGGGCGACCGCCACGTGCTTGAAAAGATGAAGGCCGACGGGTTCAACCTGGGCGGCGAGCAATCGGGGCACATGATCCTGCTCGATCACGCCACCACCGGCGATGGCACCATTGCCGCGCTGCAAGTGCTGGCCGCGCTGGTCAAATCGGGCAAAGCGGCGAGCGAGCTGCTGCACCTGTTCGATCCGGTCCCGCAATTGCTCAGGAATGTGCGGTTCAGCGGCGGTAGGCCGCTGGAAGATACCAAAGTGCAAGCGGTGATCGCGGATGCTGAGGCGCAGCTGGCCGGCCGGGGCCGGTTGGTGATCCGTCCCTCGGGCACCGAACCAGTTATCCGGGTGATGGCCGAAGGCGACGATGCGGGCGAGGTTGAAAGCGTGGTCGCGGCGATCTGCGCGGCGGTTACCGAGGCTGCGGCATGAGCCTGGACATGCGCCCCGATTGCGAACGCTGCGGCACCGGTCTTGCCGCCGAAGCTCCCGGCGCGTTCATCTGCAGCTTCGAATGCACGTTCTGCGCAACCTGCGCCGAGGCGCTCGATGATCGCTGCCCCAATTGCGGCGGCGAGCTGATGGACCGACCGGCCCGCGCAGTTGCGCATCATGCCCAGCACCCGCCCTCCACTGTGCGCAAGTTCAAGGGTTAATGCCCCCGCCCCGCATCCTCACCATCGCCGGTTCGGACAGCTCTGGCGGCGCGGGCATTCAAGCTGATATCAAGACGATCACCGTGCTGGGCGGCTATGCGATGAGCGCGATCACCGCGATCACTGCGCAGAATACGCTGGGGGTCAGCGCGGTCGAGGTGCTGTCGCCCGAGCTCGTCGCCGCACAGATCGAGGCCTGCGTGTCAGACATCGGGGTCGACGCGATCAAGATCGGCATGCTGGGTTCGCCCGCCATCGCCGCAGTCGTGGCCGACCGGCTCAAAGCGTTACGCGTGCCAATTGTGTTCGATCCGGTGATGATCGCCACCAGCGGTGCCGTGCTGGCCGACGCTGCGACCATCGCCGCCTTCGAACGGCTGATGCAGCTGGCCGCGCTGACCACGCCCAATGTGGCCGAATTGGCTGCGCTGGGCGGGCACGAGGCGATGGCCGCGCGCGGGATCGCTTACCTGGCCAAAGGCGGCGACGGGACCAGCGAGCGCGTCGAAGACATGCTGGTGCTGCCCGGCGCGGCGGCGCAGATTATGGCCGGCACCCGCATCCACACCCGCCACACCCATGGCACCGGCTGCACGCTGGCAAGCGCGATCACCACGTACCTCGGTAAAGGCCTGCCACTGCCCGAAGCGGTTGACCGCGCCCGGCTGTTCGTGCGCTCGGCGCTGCGCGCCGCGCCGGGGTTCGGGGCTGGCGCAGGGCCGCTGGGGCATGGGGATGCGCGCGGGTAAAGCTTGTTCGCTCACTGCAGATCGTAGAAATCCACTACCACGGCCCAGGCGTCCTCGGCGGTTTCGACCCAGTGAAACAGCTCGAGGTCTTCATGGTTGATCACGCCTTCTTCGGCCATGGCTTCGAAGTTGATCACCTTGTTCCAGAACTCCTTGCCGAACAGCAGGATCGGGATCGGCTTCATCTTGCCGGTCTGGATCAGGGTCAGCAGCTCCATGAATTCATCGAGCGTGCCGAACCCGCCGGGGAACACCGCCACGGCCTTGGCGCGCAGCAGGAAGTGCATCTTGCGCAGCGCGAAATAGTGGAACTGGAAGGCCAGGTTCGGGGTGACGTACTTGTTGGGGGCCTGTTCGTGCGGCAGCACGATGTTGAGCCCGATCGTTTCCGCCCCGGCTTCGACCGCCCCGCGATTGGCCGCCTCCATGATTGACGGGCCGCCGCCCGAGCAGACCACGAACTGGCGCATGCCCTGCTCGACGATCCCGCAACTTGAGGCAATGTGCGCCAGTTGCCGCGCCTGTTCGTAATAGATCGAATTGGCGACCAGCCGCTCCACCACGGCTTTGCGTTCGGGCGTGGTGGCGGCGGCCAGCGCAGCCTCGGCCATTTCGGGCGAGGGGATCCGGGCCGAGCCATAACACACCAGGGTCGAGCCGATCCCCGCTTCCTCGAGCAGCATTTCGCATTTGAGCAGCTCAAGCTGGAAGCGCACTGGACGCAGTTCCTGCCGCAGCAGAAAGTCGGTGTCGCGGAACGCCAGCTTGTAGGACGGGTCGCGGGTTTGGGGGGTCGAGACAACGTGCGATTCGACGAACGAGGCTTCCTGTTCGGCTTTATAGAAGCGCCCGCGGTGAAGCCGCTTTTCCTGGTTTTCTTCAGTCATTGCGGTGTTGTCGCCGCTTGGCCCGCAGCTGTCAAAGCCGAACATCGCAATTGTATCCGGCTCACGCCGGAGCGGGAAATCTGGATGCCCCGCGAGGATTCGAACCTCGATTAACGGTGTCAGAGACCGTTGTCTTACCTTTAGACGACGGGGCAACAGGCCGGAGCCTCTACGGCTGGCCATGCGGCGCGTCAAGCAGGGGCGCGATGGTTGCTTGCCCCGCACCGCCAGCCCGGCTATTCCAACCTTCAGGTTCCTGCCGCGTAGGGCAGGCATAATAATAAGAGTGTATTTGCAATGGCGGACAATTCACCGCCGGTGCTGCGCGACCAGGAGAAGAACGGAAGCGACGGCCAAGCAGGTCAGGCCAATCTGACCCAAACCGCCCAGCTTCCCTGCGATCCATCGTGCCGGCCCGGTGGCCGTAACAAGACTGACGCGCCCCGTGCTGCTGCGGCGGCAACCGGCTGGCCAATCGATTCAGCACTGCGCCAAACCCCGTTTCACCGCCAGGCCTTCGCCGCGATCGACCTGGGCACCAACAATTGCCGCCTGCTGATCGCGCGTCCAGCAGGCGATCACTTCACCGTGATCGACGCTTTCAGCCGCGTGGTCCGGCTGGGCGAAGGGCTGGCACACAGCGGGCGGCTGAGCGACGCCGCGATGGAGCGGACGCTGGGCGCGCTCAAGGTTTGCGCCGACAAGCTCCAGCGGCGCAACGTTCACCTGGCCCGGTCGGTCGCCACCGAGGCCTGCCGGCGGGCCGAAAACGGCGCTGAATTCATCGACAAGGTGGCATGCGAAACCGGCATTCTGCTCGACATCATCAGCGCGCAGGAAGAGGCGCGGCTGGCGGTGATGGGCTGCCATCTGCTGCTCGAGGAAGGCCAAGGCCCGGCGATCATTTTCGATATCGGCGGCGGATCGACCGAACTGGTGCTGGTTGAAAGCCGTCATGGCCTGCCTCCGCGCATCCACGATTGGCAAAGCGTGCCTTGGGGCGTGGTTTCGCTGACCGAAAGTTGCCCGTCCGAACCCGAAACAGTGCTGGGCCGGGCCGAACGCTATGACCTGATGTGCAGCTTGGTGCGCGAAAGTCTGGCGCCGTTCGCCAACCGGATGCGCGAAGCGATTGCCCAAGCCGCCCCGGCGCAGCCGCTGCGCCTGCTCGGCACCAGCGGCACCGTCACCACGCTCGCCAGCCTGCATCTGGGGCTGCCGCAATACGATCGCCGCGCGGTTGACGGGCTGATCGTTCCGGCGGACGAAATGAGCCAGCTGTGCCAACGGCTCGCCCTGATGTCGCCCGCCGAGCGCCAGGCGCAGCCGTGCATCGGGCGCGAGCGCGCTGACCTGGTGGTGGCCGGCTGCGCGATCCTGCAGACGATCTTTGCATTGTGGCCGGCCGACCGGCTGGGCGTGGCCGACCGCGGCATTCGCGAAGGTATCCTGCGCTCGATGATGGCCGCGGGCGGAGCCGGCGAAAAGAGCCGCACCGCGCTGCGCCAGGCGCGCCGGGTGCAGCTGTGAGAGGGGCGGGCAAAGCGCCTGAGCGGCTCAAGACCGGGCGCGGCCGCACCGCCAGCAGCGCGCGCTGGCTGGCGCGGCAACTGGCCGATCCTTATGTGCGGCAAGCCAAGGCCGAGGGCTGGCGCAGCCGCGCAGCGTTCAAATTGCTCGAACTGGATGAGAAATTTCATCTGCTCAAAGGCGTGCAGCGGGTGGTCGATCTGGGCATTGCGCCCGGCGGGTGGAGCCAAGTGGCGCGCAAACGCGCGCCGGCCGCGAGCGTGGTCGGCATTGACCTGCTCCCGACCGAGGCGATCGAGGGTGTGACGATCTTCGAAATGGACTTTATGGCCGATGCCGCGCCGGCGCTCCTGATCGAGGCGCTTGGCGGACCGCCCGATCTGGTGGTGTCGGATATGGCTGCCAACACCGTGGGCCACAAACAGACCGATCATTTGCGCACAATGGGGCTGGTCGAAGCCGCCGCGCACTTTGCAATCGAACAATTGGCACCCGGCGGAGCGTTCGTGTCCAAAGTTCTGGCGGGCGGCACCGACGCTGAGCTGCTGGTGCTGCTCAAACGGCATTTCACTACGGTCAAACACGCCAAGCCGCCATCGAGCCGCAAGGATTCGTCCGAATGGTACGTAATCGCGCAAGGTTTCAAGGGGCGCGGCTGATCCGAGACCTCCGCTCAGCCTGCGGCTTTGCTCCCTCCGCAGCACGAACCGGTTTGAAATGAACGCCCACCCGTTCGCGGTGATGAGGGACTGAGCTCTACGCGAAGGGTCCGTCTCGAACCAAACGCGCGGCGCCCAATCAGAAACCTACTTCGCGGTCTTCAAATATGCGATCACGTTAGCGCGCTCTTGCGCATCGCTGAGACCCGCAAAACTCATCTTGGTGCCCGGGACATAACCGCTGGGGTTGGCCAGCCAGGCATCGAGGCTGGCATCATCCCAAACCCCGCCTTTGGCCTTCAGGCCATCGGAGAATGGATAGCCGCCGCGGCCTTCGCCCTGCTTGTCACCGAAGATCCCGGCCAGGTTCGGGCCCTGCCCGTTGGCTCCGCCCGGATTGATTGAGTGGCACGAAGCACACTTGGCAAAGCTCTTCTGGCCCTTGGCGGCATCGCCGACCAGCGCCACGGCCGGGGCGGCCGCACCTTCAGCACCAGCCGCAGGCATTTCCGGCACCTTGGGCAAGGGCAGGTTCGACCCCTGCGCATTAAGGTAAGCCATCACGTTGGCGCGCTCCTGCGGATCGGTCAGCCCGGCAAAACTCATCTTGGTACCGCTGGCAAAAACGCTCGGCGCTTCGAGCCAGGCGTTCATGCTGGTCCAGTCCCACTTGCCGCCCTTGGCTTTTAGCGCATCCGAGAAAGCATACCCGCCGCGAGCCGCGCCGATGCCTTCGCCCATAACTGCGTAAAGGTTCGGTCCCTGCCCGTTGGCACCGCCTTGATTGATGCTGTGGCAGCTCATGCACTTCTTGAAGCTGGCCTCACCCTTGGCGAGGTCTGCGGTGGCCAGCAGCGCCTCGATCGGGGTCGCGGCCGCACTGCCGCCCGCTTCATCTTCATCGGACACACCGGCAATCTTGTAACCGGGCTGATGGGGCTGTTCGAACTTGCCGGCCTCAAAATAATGCCCGGCAATGCTCGACAGGCCGAGCGCGACGACGCCGGAAAACAGCGTCCAGCCAGCAATGGTGTTAAAGCGGTCTGCCATCCGATAAGCCCCGTTGGGAAATGGTGCGGTGAGTTCGCGCGCCGCTCTAGTCAGCGCGCGCGCGCAGTGCAAGAGCCATTGCGGCGCGCGGCGATCAGGCTTAGCCACTGCGGCATGTTTTCCTCACTCCTGATCGCCAACCGCGGCGAAATCGCCTGCCGGATCATCCGCACCGCCCGGGCTATGGGGCTGCGCACCGTTGCGGTCTATTCCGATGCCGACGCCAAGGCGCTGCATGTCCGCCAAGCCGATGAGGCGGTGCATATCGGCCCCTCGCCCGCGCGCGAAAGCTATCTGGTCGGCGAAAAGATCATCGCTGCCGCCAAGGCTAGCGGGGCTGAGGCGATCCACCCCGGCTATGGCTTCCTCTCGGAGAATGCTGAGTTTGCACAAGGTGTGATCGACGCCGGGCTGATCTGGGTCGGGCCGAAACCCGCCAGCATCACCGCGATGGGGCTGAAGGACGCGGCCAAGAAACTGATGGCGGCGGCGGGCGTGCCGGTGACGCCGGGCTATCTGGGCGAGAATCAGGACCCGGCGGTGCTGGCCAAGGAGGCCGCCAAGATCGGTTATCCGGTGCTGATCAAGGCGGTCGCAGGCGGCGGCGGCAAGGGGATGCGACTGGTCGAGACGGCGGATGATTTTGCCGATGCGCTGGCGTCTTGTCAGCGCGAGGCGGCAAGCTCGTTCGGCAACGCCCATGTGCTGATCGAGAAATATATCCAGCGCCCGCGCCATATCGAGGTGCAGGTGTTCGGCGACAGCCACGGCAATGTCGTCCACCTGTTCGAACGCGATTGCAGCCTCCAGCGCCGCCACCAGAAGGTGATCGAGGAAGCCCCCGCGCCGGGGATGGACGAAGCGACCCGTGAGGCGCTGTGCGCCGCCGCCGTGCGCGCGGCCAAGGCGGT